>JAHDKR010000101.1 GCA_018436785.1 Synergistaceae bacterium
CTTCAGCGAGCCGAAGATGGTGTTCCTCTGAAAGGGGCCGGCCATGTCGATCAGGCCGTCCTGGAAGCTCCCCCAGTGCTTGCCGACCACGATCAGCGAGCAGTCCTTCAGCGCGTGCGTCCTTCCCTGCCCTGCGGGCATGACGGGGTTGGTCACGCCCGGGAACATTACGCCCCCGGAGACCTTGCAGCGCATCTCGATGGCCTCCTTCACGGGGACCATGCGGACCTCGTCTCCGGGGCATGCGATGTGCAGCTCAGCCTCGGTGATGTGGCTGTCTTCCTTCACCACCGCAAGAGCCTCTTCCTTGTTTATGGTCAGTACGCCCTTGCTGTAGCCGGTCTTCTCGCCGAAGACCATCTCCTTCACAAAAAACTTTCCTATCTCCAGTTTCATAGGCTCACCCTCCCGGAATGGAATAGCATATTCCTCCGTTGAGTAGTCTAGGGGAAGGGGGGAGGGGCGCGCATCGTGCAAAGTATGATTGTAGCGTAGCGCAAATTATGAATTCTCAGGCTGAACTTTGGACGATTTTATGAATCAATGAGGAATCAAAGCGCGCTGCTCCCGCTTGTCATGCCTCTTTGCGGCGTTCGACGCGCGTTGCGCGGGGAGCGCGGGCGGAGAACCCCTGTCGGCATGGTAGCAGTTGCCTCATGTTCACCGCAGCGTGTAGAATCGAGGGGAGAAAACAAGCCGGGAAGGAGTGAGCGGCATGAACGACGACCGGACCCCATACGACGCCCTCGGAACCCTCTTCGCAAAAATACTGGAACCCGTGGCCCTCTACCGGGCGCTCTTCGACGAAAGAGGCGCGTTCCGCGACGTGGTCTACATCGACGTGAACCCCGCGTACGAGCAGGTGATGGACATCCGCAAAGAGGACATCCTCGGCCGCCCCTTCCGCGAGATATGGTCGGAGAGGGAGCGGGAGTGGCAGGACATCATCCTTCAGGTGGCGACCACCGGGATCTACGCCCGGTACGAAGGACCCAGCTACGACACGGGGAAGTACCTCCACGCCATCGCCTTCAGCCCCACTCGCTCCGTTGTCGCGGTGATCTTCCTCGACATGACCGACTGGAAGCGGGCCGAGGAAGCGCTCCAGGAGAAGGAAGTCCTGCTCACCGAGTACCGGCAGGAGCTGCGCACCCTCGCCGCGCGTCTCTCCCTCGCGGAGGAGCATACCCGCAGGGAGATCTCCGTCAAGCTGCACGACCGGGTGGGGTACTCGCTCGTCTCGCTGCTCACGCGCCTGCGTACCCTCGCCGAAAAGCACGACCCCGACGACATCGCCCCGGCCATCGAGGAGGTGGAGGGGCTGCTCTCCGACACGCGCTCCCTGACGCTGGAGATCAGCTCGCCGCTGCTCTATGAAGTCGGCCTGGAACCGGCGCTCGCCTCGCTCGCCGAACGGATGCTCGCCCCGCACGGCATCGCCGTCGACTTCCGCGAGTGCGGCCCGCAATCGCACATCTCGATGGAAATCCGCATTCTGATGTACCAGATGGCGCAAGAGCTGCTGCTCAACGTGATCAAGCACGCCGGGGCAAGGAACGTGATCCTTCGCGTGCAGCGGGGGAACAAGCGCGTCCGCATGCTCGTCGAGGACGACGGCGCGGGGTTCTCCTCGAAGACGCCGAAGCACTGGGGGAAGTGGGGCGGCATGGGCCTTTTCAGCATCCGCGAGAAACTTCACTCCGTCGGCGGAGAGATTCGCGTCTTCTCGGAGAAGGGGAAAGGGAGCACCGTCGCGCTCGTCGCGCCGCTCATGTTCGAGGGAGGAAAGACGTCATGAAGATCCGCGTGCTGATGATCGACGACCATACGCTCTTCCTGGCCGGGTTGGAGGACATTCTCGCCCGCGAGGACGACATCGAAGTGGTCGGCGTCGCCGGGAGCTGCCGTGAAGGCGTGTCGCTGGCGATGGAGAAGCGCCCCGACGTGATCGTCCTCGACCTCGCGATGCCTGGGACCAGCGGCGTGGAGGCGGCGCGCATCCTCGCCGAGGCGCTGCCGGGCGTCCGCATGGCGGCGCTCACGATGCACCTCGACCGCCAGATGGTCTTCGAGGCGCTCAAAAGCGGCATGACCGGCTACATTTTGAAAGAGGCCACTCCGGAGGAGTTCCTCTTCGCGCTCCGCGTGGTGGCGCGCGGGGAGACCTGGCTCAGCCCGAAGGTGGCCGCCATTGTGGCGAACGACTTCGTCCGAGGGAGCGCTCAGGAAGCGCCGAGCCTTCCTGTCCTCTCGGATCGCGAGCGCGAAGTACTCCATCTCCTCGTCAAAGGGGCGGGAACGCGTGAGATAGCGTCTCGTCTGCACATCAGCAAGAGCACCGTGGACACCCACCGCCGCAACATCCTCGATAAACTGGGCTGCGAAAACGTCACCTGCCTCACCCGCTACGCCCTGCGCCACGGCCTGGTCGACCTGGACGAGTGAGAGGAAAGGCTTTTCAAGTCACTCTGCATTGACGTGTGTTCTCATATTTGGTAACATGCGGATATGGCTTATTCCGTCGAATACTTCAATGATAGAGTCCGTGCAGAGATAGAAGCGTGGCCCGTCGGTATTCTTGCCGACTATGCGCGGATTCTTGAGATGCTTATGGAGTTCGGTCCGGAAGTGGGGATGCCGTATTCCCGTCCGATGGGAGACGGTCTTTTCGAACTGCGCCCCCGAGGACGCGAAGGGATCGGACGTGCGTTGTACTGCTATATGAGAGGAAGGCGTCTGCTCATACTCCACGCCTTTGTAAAGAAAACGGGCTCCACCCCGCAGAAGGATTTGAATAGAGCCCGCGATAGATTGAAGGAGGTGCGTCATGACTGGATGTGAATATAAACCGGTTCCTCATAATCACGATGAGTTTCTGGCCGCGATGTCGGAAAGAGAAGGTTTTACCTCCGCGTATGCCGCGCTGGAGGATGAATACCGATTTGTCCGCGAACTTTTGGCGGCCAGGATACGCGCAGGTCTCACACAAGAAGAGGTTGCGGAGTCCATGGGAACAAGTAAAAGCGCAGTTTCCCGCCTGGAAGCGGGGGGAAAGCATTCTCCTTCCGTCCAGACGCTGAGGAAGTATGCAAAAGCAGTAGGGTGCGACGTCGAAATTCGTCTGGTTGAAAAACCGTCTCGTTGCGCTTCGCCTGCAAAAAATACTTCGGTGATGTGAGGTTTTTGAGGCTTTCGGCGGAGACGGAGAGCGGCGCATGGAGTCTCGGGAATGCTTCGAGGCAAGAATACTACCGAAAAAAGCCGCTTTCCGTCCGTCTTTCACTTCAAGGATGTACTCGGAACCCCTCGTCCGTCGGATAGAGGATTCGCGCCTGCGTGAAGAAGCTCCCTCCGGTCTTCCTACGATGGATGCGTTTCAGAGCTCCAGCTCGACTACTTTCATTTTGCCCTGCACGAAACTGTGAATCGTCGCGCCGGCCTTCAGGCGCGGGTCCGACTCGTAGAGTTCGCATACAGCCCCGAAGTCCGGAACATCGCCCTCGGTCAGCTCGGCCAGACGATCGAGCAGCGCCAGGTCGGAGTCGTCCGTGTCGCGTTCGAGCATCATCCCCCAACAGTCCCACGGCAGCAGTTCGACCTTGTTGAGCGCCGCGACGTCGCGGACGAGATTGCTTCCCACGAACCCCATTCCCCGCATATCGAAGATGCCGAAGGCGTTCGGGTCGGCCGCCCCGCTGCGGCACATCCTCCATGCCGCGCCCCCGGCGACGAAGCGGTCCCGCGGCACGTCCAGCGGATCGAATGAAACGTTCAGCACGCCGCGCTGAAAAGCGTCGAGCTGCGCGTCGACCAGCATCCAGCGTTTCTCGGATTCGTTCCAGTACTCGGCGACCCAGTGATCCTCGAAGTGTCCGGGCAGGAAGTACGTCCCGAATCCGCAGCGCGCACGGGCCGGGACCCCTTGACTGCGCAGCATGGACACCAGCAGCAGCGTGTGGTCGCGGCAGTTGCCGACCGTCTTCAATTCCAGCGGCCGAGGAACGGTCAGTGGGCGCGAATCGAGTTCCAGAGTGCGGGCCAGACGTTTCTCCATGGTACGGAGCTGCACCTCGGCGCCCCTCTCGGCGGCGAGCGTCACCCCGTACCGTTCGGCCCAGAAGGGGTGAACGGTGACGCCCTGGACGACCGCACACAACTCCCCGATGTCCGCAGGGAGAGAATCGAAAAGTTCAGCGTGCGCTCCGGGCCTGCTGAGAGGCCCTTGAGTCGCGAAAAACGAGAATTCGTTCATAGGTTTCCTCCTTAAACAGAGAGCGGCGTACCCCGCTTCGAACGCCGCAGCGTCCGGCGGATCGCGTCTAACAGTATTCGGGAACGGGGATCGACTCCCGTCCGACGGTATGTATTGTATCAGTTGCCTCGGCCCGGCGCCTCGGTGCAGACAACACCCGGCCCTCTTTCAAAAACGGAGGGTGAGGTCTCCGAGAAGGCGCCATTCGTGGTACTATTTTCTAAAGAAGTTTTATTGTCAAGAAGCAGAATGATTGGGAGTCATGGCATAACCATCGTGCAACAATGAGGAAACACCTGACGCAGCCTGGAGGTGCGATATGGAATTTGCAGGAAGAACAGCGCTGGTTACCGGCGCCGGAACAGGGAACGGCGAAGCAATAGCCGAGCGGCTCTTCACCGGCGGAGCGTCGGTCGGGCTGGTGAGTCGCCGTCTTGAATCAGTGGACGCAGTCTGCCGGCGGATTGACCCTGAAGGTGAACGGACGCTGGCTATCGAAGCCGATGTGCGCGATCCGAAGGCGATGGAGGCTGCGGTGCAACGCATCGTCGAACGCTTCGGCTCGTACGGGCGAAAGCGTCACGGAGTCGAATACTTGCCGGACGCCGCGTCGTCGAGTATCTCCTGGTATCGGCCGCTTGCCTTCAGCTCGGCGAGCCCCTCATTGAATGCTGCCAGCAATTCCTCGGCGTTCGGCGCTTTTTTCGAAAAAAGCAGAGAGTACGGCGCCGAGCGGACGGGGGTTTCGCAGTACCAGAACCGGTCGGCTTCCAGGGCAAATCCGCGGTTGATCAGCTCGATGCCTACATATCTATCGACTGCGACGGCGTCCACTCTTTTTCCGAGGAGCTTCCTGAGGCTCGTCTCGTCGTCCGAAGATGGATCGGTTCGGAAGAGACCTTCTTCGCTCGCTTTTTCGAACTCGTTCCCGTAGTGATACCCCCGCGTAACTCCGATCAAGAGCCCTGCAAGGTCCTGTCACTCCTTCCACTCCACCTTCTTGTCGTTCCGGGAGAAGAGAATCACCGGCAGGTCGACAAGCGCGTCGCTGAAGTAAAAGTCCCGCGCTCGTTCTTCCGAAAAAGCCCACCCGACGGACGCATCCCACTTCCCCTCCGCGGCGAGGGCAAGAGCGCGCGCCCACGGGAAGAATCCGTACCTCGTTTCGATGCCCTTAAGGGCGAAGGATTCCCTCACAACCTGCGAGATCGCTCCATTTTCGGGAAGATGCTCCCCCAGAAACGGAGGCCAGTCGCCGTTCGTAATACGGGCGACTCTTCCTTCGGCGGAAGCAATCGAGACGCAAGCGATCGTACCAAAGAATACGAAAAGAAGAAGCGCTGTAAAAATGCGTCTCATAAGCAACACCTCCCGCTTGTGGTATAACGCAAAACGCTCTGGTGGAGATGGAGAAAGTGTTGAAAAATACAATTTGTAATTTATTATTGAAATTATAGAGGGTGATGTTTTGGATGTCAAGCGCCGCTTCAACAGACTCGGTTTCTGAAAGAATTTGAAGACATTGTGGAGAGTGGAACGGAGCGTTTTCCTTGTGTCATAATAGAAAACACGCAGGACGAGTCGTAGAAAAAATTGCCGGAAGAAACGGGGGAAGAGCACAATGGGTCTGAAACGCGGAATGGTACGGGTAGCGGTGGTGCAGGCGGGGTCCGTTATTATGGACAAGGAAGGGACTCTGGAGAAAACCGAAAGGCTCGCGATCGAAGCTTCGGAAAAGGGGGCGAAGATCGTGCTCTTTCCGGAGGCGTTCATCCCGTGCTATCCGCGGGGACTCTCCTTCGGCGCCGTCGTGGGCAGCCGTTCGCCGGGGGGCCGGAAGGACTTTGCCCGGTATTACGCTAACTCCATCGACGTTCCCGGTCCGGAGACCGATTTTCTGGGGGAGCTGGCGGCGCAGACCGGGACGTATCTCTCCATCGGCGTCATCGAGAGGGAGGGAGGTACTCTCTACTGCACTCTTCTCTACTTCGGCCCCGACGGTGCGCTTCTGGCCAAACACCGGAAGCTGAAGCCCACGGGGAGCGAGCGGCTCATCTGGGGAGAGGGCGACGGAAGCACGCTGGCGGCGGTGGAGACGCCCTACGGGACGATGAGCGGCCTCATCTGCTGGGAGAACTACATGCCGCTCGCGCGGGCAGCCGTCTACGGCCGGAACCCCTCGATCTACCTCGCGCCCACGGCGGACCAGCGCGACGGCTGGCAGTGCTCCATGCGCCACATCGCTCTGGAGGGGCGCTGTTTCGTGCTTTCGTGCAACCAGTTCGTCACCAAGGAGATGTACCCGTCCGACCTCGCCTGTTTTTCCGACCTCGAGCAGCAGCCGGAGGTCATGAGCAGAGGAGGGAGCGCGATTATCGATCCTCTGGGGAACTACGTCGCCGGTCCGCTCTGGGACAAGGAGGGAATGCTCGTCGCCGACCTCGACCTGGAAGCCGTCGTCGAGGCGCGGTACGACTTCGACGTGATGGGCCACTATGCCCGGCCCGACGTCTTCACGCTGCTGGTCGACGATGAGCCGAGGAGCGGGGTGGAATTTTCCGGAGACGCGAGCGCTTGGGAGGAAGACTGCTCATGTCAGGGGTGAGAAACCGCTCGGAGGGCTTCGGGGCTCTGCCCCGTCTGCTCGACGAGACGGCGAAGACGGCAGGAGAGTGGCTTGCAGCCCTTCCGGAAAGAGAGGTCAATGCGGCCACGTCTGCGGAGGAGCTTCGGGAAGCTCTGGGCGGGCCGCTGAACGAGGAGGGCGAGCTCGCCGCAGACGTGCTGCGGAACTTCGCGCACGCCGCCGAAAGAGGCCTTGTCGCCTCGCCCGGCCCGCGCTATTTCGGATTCGTGACGGGCGGGGCGCTTCCCGCGAGCCTCGCCGCGGACTGGCTGACTTCCGCGTGGGACCAGAACGCGGTGCTTTTCGTCTCCTCTCCTGCGGCGAGCGTGGCCGAGGAGGTCGTCGCCTCCTGGCTGCTGGATCTGCTCGGCTTTCCTGCGGACGCGTCGGTCGGCCTGGTCACCGGCTGCCAGATGGCGAACTTCACGTGCCTTGCGGCCGCGCGCCACGAAGTCCTCAGAAAGGCCGGATGGGACGTCGAAGCGGACGGTCTCTGCGGCGCTCCGCGAATCACCGTCGCCGCCGGGGAGGAGGCGCACGCCACGCTGCTTGTCGCGCTTCGGATGCTCGGCCTCGGCGAGCGGAATGTGCTCCCGATTCCCGCCGACGAGCAGGGGCGAATGATCCCGTCCGCGTTGAAAGAGGCTCTGGAAAACGTCTCCGGCCCGCTTATCGTCTGCCTTCAGGCGGGAAATGTGAACTCCGGAGCCTTCGACCCGTGCGCCGAGCTTGTTCCTCTTGCGAAGGCCAAGGGGGCGTGGGTGCATGTGGACGGCGCGTTCGGCCTGTGGGGCGCGCTGCTGCCGGAGCTTGCCGCTCACACCGAAGGCATCGGACTGGCGGACTCCTGGGCGACGGACGCGCACAAGTGGCTGAACGTCCCCTACGACTCGGGGATTGCCGTCGTGCGGAACGAGGCTGCCCACAGAGCGTCGATGACGTTGAAGGCGCCCTACTACATCGCCGCGCCGGGGGCCGTCCGCGACCCGTCGCAGTGGGTTCCCGAGTCCTCCAGACGGGCCAGGGTCTTCCCGCTGTACTGCGCGCTCCGCTCGCTCGGGAAGAACGGCCTCCGGGAGATGATCGCGCGGAACTGCGCGCAGGCCCGATTGATGGCGTCGCTTCTTGCCGAAGACCCCGGAATCCGGATTCTCAACGACATCGTCCTCAACCAGGCGCTCGTTCGGTTCATCCCTCCGCGCGGCGGCGACGCGGACGCCTTCACGAGGCGCGTGACTGCCGCGGTGCAGGAGGAGGGAACCTGCTGGGCGGGGGGAAGCGTCTGGAAGGGGATGGCCGCCATGCGCATCTCGGTCTCCAACTGGTCCACGACCGAGGAGGACATCCGCCGCTCCGCAGCCGCCATACGGAGCGTCCTGGCGGAGGTTTCGCAGCTCGCCGAAAGCGAGTGAACGGGAGGCGCGGAGAAAGCGAGTTCAGTTGTCGAGGGTTCGGCGAAGAGGAGCAATGAAAGCATTCGATAGAACAAGTTCGGAATTTACCGTAGAATTGACACGCCCTCGGTGGTTTGGGAAGAGCGTTGCGTAGCCCGGCGACTTCTCCAAACCTCGGGGGCCTTTTTTATTGCTCGGAAAATCCATAGCCGACACGCGGGATCGAAGTCGATGGTATAATAAATTTCGATTTTAGCATGCTATTCTATGCTCCCTGAAAAGAGGGTGTTCCATGAAACGTCGATATATGAAGCAGCAGTGGACCTTGCGCTTCAAAAAACTTGGACTGATAGAGGAAGGAGCCGTCCGGATAGCTCCTCTCATGATTTTTACCGGCGATAACAACACCGGAAAAAGCTACGTCATGACTCTGCTCTGGGGGGTGATCGCGCTCGGACGCAGCCTCTTCCCGACGTCGATTCCGGAGAGCGACTCGTATCGCCAGTGCGAAAAGTGGCTGGGGAGTTTTTCGCAGGAAGGTGAAGACGAAAAAATGCTGCTCCCCGAAGACGAGGAGGTTTTCGTACGTTGGTTCGGAGACGTGCTCAACCAGCGGCGACAGACTCTCTGCGACGAGCTTTTCGGGGAAAACGCAGTGCGGCTTCGCGAGCTTCGCATTACGGATTTTGTTCGCGAACGGCCTCTTTCCCTTCGATGGAACAAAGACGCGGCCGAGGGAAGCCGGTATTCCAGCGGAGAACACTATGTCCGCTTCCCGCTGCCGTCGAGTCCTCCTCCCCGAGCCGAAGTCTACAGGATGATCCAGTATTTAACCTGGAAGCTGATCATGGACGATTTGAGCGCGCCTCTCTATCCTCCGCGATCTCCGGTGAAAACCGTTCCCCCGGGCGAGATCCTCTACTTGCCGGCGGCACGAACAGGGTTCGTGCTCTTGCGAAAAACTCTTGTTTCCGCAGCGCTGAGCATGGGAGGCGAGAGCGTGCCGCTTCTGCTGCCCGTCAGGCGTTTCGTTCAACGCCTTCTTACCCTTTCCTTCAAAGAGAAAAACAGGTTCTCCGCCTTCGCGGATATTCTGGAGCGCCGAATTCTGCGCGGACACATTCACCCGGACGGCGCTCCGCTACCGGAGTACCGATACAGTCCTCAAGGCCAGGATAACGAAGCGCTCCCTCTTTGGCGGACGTCGTCGCTTGTTACGGAGCTTGCTCCGCTTCTTGTCTTTCTGCGAGGGAACGACGATTTTCGCTCTTTGATCATCGAAGAACCGGAAGCGCACCTTCATCTGGAAATACAGAGAGAGCTCGCCCGCCTTCTGGTTCGATTGGTGAATTCCGGTCTTCCCGTCTGGATCACGACGCATGGAGATACCTTCTTTCAGCAGGTGAGCAACCTGGTCAAGGCGTCGGCCATGGATGACGCCGCTCTCTCCCGGCTCGATCTGGAGCCCGAAGAGAGCATACAGCCGGAACGGGTTTCAGCATGGCATTTCCGGAGAGTCTCCGCCTCGTCCGGTCGCGACCGAACCGAAATTTCGCCGTTGCACGCCGATCATGACGGAATAGCCGCAACCGCGTTCAATGCGGCCATAGCCGAACTCACTCGGCAAACTCTTGACTTGAGCCCGGACGATGAAGCGTGAACGAGTGGAAAGCACCGCAGCAACGGAGGGAACGCAACTCGTCGTTCGAGAGTCCGAAGAGAGCGGCGAGGCCGAACTGACGCTGAATATCGCACGGAACGGAGTACTTTTTCAGTACCCGCATAATAACAACTTCATCTTCTCGAATAAAAAGCGCGCGGACGGCATTCTCTTCTTGCAGAGAGAGAATGACTGGGAGGTCATGATCGTCGAACTCAAAAAGACCGTGAAGGCCAAGGAGTGGATGAAGATCAAAGAACAGTGGCATGGAGCATGGCTTCATGCTCTGGCCCTCTCCGGTGTTCTGGAGGCTCCTTTTCCCAACCCTCCCCGTTTTCTGGTGGCGTACCGCAAGGACGGTATCGGCGAGAACGCTCCCGATCCGATCCTGTTGAAATCGCCAGAGTATGCTCTTGCCTTCATCGAGTGGAGGAAGGGGCGCGCCGCCTTGAACGAGATCGGAGAAGCAGCCTTTGAAAAAGCGCCTCTCGATGAAACGGGAAGAGGCGAATTGCGTATTCCATGAAAGACGCCGGAATCCGGAGCGAGGAAGATTGAATAAACGCAGATCGCGCTGCATATTTTTAGCGGTGCGATCTGCGTTTATTGTCCGGATGGGCGAGACTTCTATCGCGCCCGCTTCATGGCCTCTTCGATAACTTCTCTGTGCCTGGCGGTGAAGGCGCAGCTCGGCTCCGCGCCGCACTTCCGGCACTTCAGGTCGTAGGCGGAGTTGAGGGTTGCGCACTGCGGACAAGCGTAGTGCTCCCGTTTTTCCGTCATCCACTGCGCGTACCCGACGTCGCGGATCCGCTCCAGATCCTCCCAGAGTTCGGCGCGGTGCGGCCGTTCGGCCTGGAACGCTTTCAGCATGTCGCAGGGGTATTCGTCGCAGTCGCCGCAGAAGTCGATTCCCCGTTCGGCGGCGCATACGAACATCCGGCACGTTGTGCAGTAGGGGCCTCGCTTCTCCGAGCGACAGCCGTAACAGCGCATCTCCTCCTCCGGAAGCTGGAACATTTTCGCCAACGCGGTCAGCCGCGCCGGGTCCTCCTTCGTGGCGATAAAAAGCGAGCACGCCTCGCAGTACAGGCCGCACACCGCGGCGAGCGTCTTGTCCTGCTCTTTGCAGCTCATTTCTTCATGCATGATGTTCCCTCCTTGAGAATGTTGCGCGACTACAGGCGCGCCTCGATCCTGTTCAAAAAGTCGCCGACCACGCGCAGGTAGCGCTCCGTCTCTTCAAGGTGCGGCATGTGCGCGCTCTCCTCGAAGATCACCCATTCGGAGCCGCGTATGCCGCGATGCACCGTTTCGGTAATGGCGGGGGTAGCCTCGTCGTAGCGGCCGCCGATGACGAGCGTGGGCGTGTCTATCTCCGGAAGGCGCTCCACGATGTCCCACTCCTTGAGTTTGCCGGTGACGTGGAACTCGCTCGGCCCGTTCATGGAGGTGTAGACTTCGAAGCCCGTCTTCTCGAACGCCCTGAGGAGGCACTCGGGCCACGGGTCGAGGCGGCAGAGGTGGCGATTGTAAAAGACGTTCATCGCCTCCTGGTATTCGGGAGCGTCCGTGGTTCCGGCGGCTTCGTGCTCCAGAAGCGTCCGCTGCGTTTCGGGGGGAAGCTCCGCCCTCAGGAGGTTCGCCTCGGAAACCCACTGAAGCATGCTGGCGGGGGAGTCGGCGACGATCATGCTCGCCAGTCCGGACGGCCGCGTGAGGGCGTATTCCATCGCGAGCATGCCTCCCCAGGACTGTCCCAGGATATGGACGCGATCCAGTCCGAGGGCTTTCCGGACGACGCCGAGTTCTTCGAGAAACAGACCGACCGTCCACATCGACGGGTCGCTCGGGCGGTCCGAATTGCCGCACCCCAGCTGATCGTAGAAAAACACTCTCCGTCCGCCTGAGGCCAGCGCCTCCAGCGGTTCGAGATAGTCGTGCGGCGCGCCGGGGCCGCCGTGCAGACAGAGAAGCGGCAGTTTTCCCGGCTCTTCCCGCTCCCCGACGACGCGGTACCAGATTTTATACCCCCTGAACGGGACGAAGCCCTCTTCGGCGATTGGCTTTTCCATCGGATTCGGGCGTTCGATATCCGACATCAGCTCTCCCATCCTTTCGATTCCGTCAGTCCGTTCATTCCACGACCGTCACGAAGGTCCGCATCATGCGCAACGACTGACTGTGCATTGCCGCGTCCGGAGAGGCGCACCCGGACGCGAACACCCGGATGTTCGCGTCCGGCACGGTGTTGTAGACCAGGACGGCGTTATGAAACACGCAGACGTCGGTATACACCCCGACGATCTCCAATTCTCTGATGGGGGATGCGGCAATCCGGCTCGCCAGCTCGGCGCAGCCGTAGGTTGCCTTTTCGATCGCTTCCACGCCGGGGTACGTCATATAGTTTTTGATCACGCCGTAGGGAAGCCAGCCCTCCGTGTATTTCCGGCAGTGCAGCGTATATGAGGAGCTTTCGACGGAATCCGAATAGACGGGCTCCGTGTGGGTGTCCAGCGTGAAGAAAACTGTATGACGCGCGTCGAGATGCTCTTGAATCTTCTTCTCGATGAAACTCTCGATATCCAGCGCCGGCTGTCCGCAGCCAAGGACGCCGTCCACAAAATCCTTCTGGTAATCGACAACGACGAGGCACTGCGTGTTCGACATTCAAATTCCCACCCTTCCGTGGTGTAGAAGACACTTTGAAAAAGCATACCGTATGCTCCTTCATCTATTCTTGTTTTTCCCTTGATTCGACGCAGGACGCGGTTTTTCGCGGTGTTTCCATGCCCTCTTCTTCACACCCTTTTCACGCCGACGAGGACCTGGAGCGGATACTCGCCGTCCTGCTGGACGAAGGGTGCGTACAGGTCGTCGAGCCGCGTCCATGCCGTGTCGAACTCCGCGTCCTCCGCCGTCATGTAGCCGATCCACCGTTTCTGCTTGATTATTTCCTCTCCTTCGAAGCCGAGTACGCCCCCAGAAGCAACGAAAGCGCCGTTAGAACCAGCGCGGAGTTCCAGCCCCATTCGGAGATGGGTTGCCGCGTATGCCGGTCCAGCGAACGGCGCGTGATGAACCAGTGGGTATAGCCCGGAGGCGTCATGAAAAACTCCGCATCGGGCAGGACGGCCACTTCCAACTCCTGCCCCAAGTGAAGCGAGCCCACCTCCGTTATCTCGTCCATCAGAATGTGGGACGCCAGAAGATCCTCCCCGGCAGGCCTCCGTCCGTCCGTTACTCTCTCGGCGACGGCTATCCTCCGTGTTCCATCCTCCCCGCTGGCAACCTCCTCGAAGCGGATAATGCGGACCATCGTCGGTACTCCGCGCTCCCTGAAGGCGTTCGTCTCCCCGGAGAGCCACCAGGAGACCGGCAATATGATACACGCGGATAGAAAGAGGACGACCGCAGTGATCTCCGCATACGTTTTGCTCATGTTTCTCCTCCGTATCGTCGCCTGGGATGCCTTCTTTGTGTATTGTATCACTTGTACTTGCCGACTTCGGAAAGCGAGCCCGAGGATTTGAGTTTTTGCAAACAGAGTTTGACGTAGAGGGCATTTGTAAGGTATCGTACGTACACATTCACATCCCAACTTTCAAAACTCCATTTCCCGGTACAATTTTTCTATAATACGAAGATAATGGTATTATATTTTCGTAGATCTGGACGGCCTGCCATTTCCGCCTTTTTTGTGTCTGTATGGCCGGAGAATCCAAAAGCCGGAATCTGAAGTTTGGAAAGTACGGATGAGCCTCATGTGCACAGTATGCAGCGCACTGGAAAATATTTGTATTTTAAAACGAAGGGTATGTCAACCGATAAATGGGAAATTCGGAATACGCCATGTCTTTTTCAACAGGAGGTCTTTTTCGCCGGGAATCGTTGGAGGCGGCTTCTTTGTTTCTTCAAAGCGGTTCGTGGGATGCTGTCCGGAAGGAGATTATGGCAAAAAATCTCCTCCAGGCCAGAACCTTGAGCACGTTGCAGCGGGAGTGCCGCGAGGTCCTCTCCCGGTTGCGGTTGCTCAACGGCGAAGAGCTGCGTTTCCTGGTCGAAGCGGAGTACCGGGAGCAGGGACACCTCCTTTGGATCGCCGTCTGCCGCCGCTACCCCTTCGTCCGCGACTTCGCCGTCGAAGTGCTCAGGGAGCGCTATATCACTCTGAAAGCGGATGTGCGCTACGAGGAGTTCGACGCCTTTTTCAACGCGCAATCGGAGGCGCATCCGCAACTCCATGAAATCAGCTCCACGACGAGGAAGAAGCTGCGGCAAGTCCTCTTCAAAATTCTCCGCGAGTCGGAACTGCTGGATTCGGACAACACGATCATCCCGGTCATGCCCGGCGCGGAACTGACAGCCTTGATCTCGCGCGGCAATAAACGGGAACTTCTCCTTTTCCCTGTATTCGAATCCGACCTCAAGGGGATGACGCAATGAAAAAGGATATCGCGGCACGTCCTGTGCAGGAGAGATTGCAGCATCTTTTCTCCGTGATCTCCGGCAGGAGGTTCCTCGAAAAACAGGGGCTGGGCAACGAAGTGCCGTTCTTCATCTGCCCCTACCCGCCGGAGGAGTCCGTGGAGATGGATCGTATGCGGCGCAGCTTGGTCAGGCAGTTGGAAAACGCGGGAGTCCGGATTCTGGAGATCGACCTGTACGACCTCTCGGTCGAAATACTCAAAGAGCGGGGTATCTGGGATCGAATCCTCAAGATGGAGACCTCGACTTCCAAGGAAGAGCTGAATGAGCTCTTACAGGGAGTGCTGGATCCGAAGGCGAACCTTGTGCCCGCGATCGCCGCCCGGATGGCGGGCGCTGAGTTCGACGTGCTCTTCATTTCCGGGGTCGGCGAAGTCTTTCCCTGCATACGGTCGCACAGTGTGCTCAACAATCTTCAGAGTACCGCGAAGGAGCAACCCACCGTCATGTTCTTCCCGGGAGCCTACACACACTCGTCCGAGTCGGGCGCCTCGCTGGACCTCTTCGGAAGGCTGCATAACGATAAATACTACAGGGCATTCAATATCTTCCACTGCGAAGCATGAGAGAGGGGATCGAAATGACTCTGAAGGACATTTTCAAAAAACCGGTCGACCGTCCGATCGAAGGGGTTATCAAGGCCGACGACGAAGCGAGCCTTCGCCTCGAGATAGAGGAGTACGTCCTCACCAACGAAATCGAAAAACGCCTGGAATCCTTTCTTGCGGCGTACAATAGCTGTGACGGCTCAAACGGGGCCTGGATATCGGGATTCTTCGGATCGGGTAAATCGCATCTGCTGAAGATCCTCGCCCTGCTTCTGGAGAACCGCGAGATCGACGGAACGGCGGCGCTTGAACTCTTCCTCCCCAAGTGCGGCGACAACGAGATCCTTCGCGGCGACCTCAAGAGAGCCTCGTCCATCCCCTCGAAAAGCATCCTGTTCAACATCGACCAGAAGGCGGATATCATCAGCAAAACGCCGATCGACGCCCTGCTCGCGGTCTTCGTCAAGGTCTTCGACGAGATGTGCGGCTACTACGGCAAGCTCGGGCATATCGCCCAGTTCGAACGTGATCTGGACAGCCGCGGACTCTACGGGAAATTCACATCCGAATACCTGGCATGCGCCGGGATACCCTGGCAAAAGGGGCGCGAGCAGGCGCTGCTGGAGGGGCGCAACATCGCCCGCGCATACGCCGCCGCCGGCGGAGGCGAAGAGGCCGAAGCATCCGGGATACTGGACAAGTACCGCAGCCAGTACCAGGTGTCGATCGAAGACTTCGCGGAACAGGTCCGCGCCTACATCGAAAAACAGCCCTCAGGCTTTCGGCTGAACTTCTTCGTCGACGAAGTCGGCCAGTACATCGCCGACAACATCAAGCTGATGACCAACCTCCAGACCATCGCCGAAAGCCTGGCCACCAAATGCCGGGGGAGGGCGTGGATCGTCGTCACCGCCCAGGAGGACATGGACACGGTTGTCGGAGAAATGAGCCGGCGGAAGGGGAACGACTTCTCGAAGATACAGGCGCGCTTCAACAACCGGATGAAGCTCACCAGCGCGAACGTCGCGGAGGTCATCCAGAGCCGCCTGCTGACGAAAAACGACGAAGGAGTGCGCCTCCTTACCGATCTCCATCAGGCGCAGTCCAACAACTTCAAGACCCTGTTCGACTTCTCCGACGGGTCGAGGCACTACAAGAACTTTCAGGACCGGGAACACTTTGTCCGCAGCTACCCCTTCATCCCGTACCAGTTCGGCCTCTTTCAGTCCTCCATCCAGAACCTCTCGCAGCACAACGCCTTCGAAGGGAAGCACAGCTCCGTGGGGGAGCGTTCCATGCTCGGGGTCTTCCAGCAGGTGGTCATCCACATAGGAGGTAACGCGACAGGCCGTCTCGCGACCTTCGACCTGATGTTCGAAGGCGTCCGCACCGCCCTCAAATTGCAGATTCAAAAGGCGGTCATCCAGGCGGAGAATCACCTCGGCGACCCCTTCGCTGTCAGGCTTCTCAAGGCGCTCTTCCTCGTCAAATACGTCAACGCTTTCAAGCCGACGGTGCGCAATCTCTGCGTCCTGATGCTGGAGCGCTTCGACGAGGACCTTCCCGCGCTGAAAAAGAGGGTGGAGGAGGCGCTCAACCTTCTTGAACAGCAGACGTACATTCAGCGGAACGGCGACGTGTACTCCTACCTCACCGACGAAGAGAAGGACGTCGAGCAGGAGATCAAAAACACCGTGGTCGAGCACGCCGACGTATCTGCGGAACTGGAGAAGATCGTCTTCGACCACGTGCTCAAGATCGGAGGCAACAAAATCCGCTACGACGAAAACGGCCAGGACTACCAGTTCTCACGGAAGCTCGACGACCGGCTCTACGGCCGGGAATACGAGCTGGCCGTCCATGTCGTCAGTCCGTTTCACGAGAACGCCGAAAACGAATCGGCCCTCGCGATGATGAGCATGCTCAAAGAGGAGCTGCTGGTCGTGATGCCGCCCGACGACCGGCTGATCCGCGATCTTCTTATGTACAAGCGCACCGAGAAGTATATACGGCAGAACATCTCCATAGCGCAGCAGGAGAGCCTCAAACGCATCCTGAACGACAAGGGGCTCCGGAACAGGGAGCGCCTCGCGGAAATACAGCAGCGGGTCCGCCGCCTTCTTGGCGGAGCGAAGCTCTTCCTCGCCGGAACTGAACTCGAACTCTCCTCCGAAGACGCGCAGACGAGGGTGATTCAAGGGTTCTACGAACTGATCGCCCGCGCCTACCCCCATCTCCGGATGCTCCGCGGCGTCCGCTATACGGAGAGCGACGTCGCGAAATACCTCGCGCAGTCGAAGGACGGGCTCTTCGGAACCGACGAAACGCCGATCACCGAAGCCGAACAGGAAGTCGTGAACTACATACGGAACAACGGCGCGGAGGGCGTGAGGACCACATTGAAGAGCCTTCTGGAGGGGTTTGGACGCAAGCCCTACGGATGGTACTATGCCGCCGTGCTCTGCACTCTGGCGCACCTGTGCGCGCGCGGCAGGGTGGAGGTGCGGGAGGACGGCAATCTGCTGGAGGACGACGACCTTGAGCGCGCGCTCAAAAACACGCACGGGCACGGCAACGTGGTGCTGGAGCAGCAGATGGAGTTCACCGCATCCCAGCTTCGGGCGCTCAAAGAGTTCTACGGCGATTTCTTCGATGCGACGCCGCGCGCCGTCGAGGCGAAAGCCCTCGGAAAAGAGACGTCCGAAGCGTTTCAGGAGCTTCGACGTCACCTTGCGCTTCTGATGAACCAGGCGGAGCGCTACCCCTTCATCAACGCCCTCGAACCGGTGGCCGAAGCGCTGAAGGAGTGCGCGGACAAGCCCTCCACGTGGTATCTGACGGAACTCCCGCGCCGGACGGACGCCCTGCTCGACATGAAGGAGCAGGTGATCGACCCCCTCCGCAAGTTCATGAGCGGGCCGCGGAAGGCTATCTTCGACGATGTCCGCGAATTCGTCCGGATGCAGGAGCCGAACTTCGCCTATGTCCAGTGCGAGGAGGCCGTCCGCCTGAAGAACGTCCTCGTCGATCCGGACTGTTTCCGGAACAGCCGTATGCAGCAGGCGAAGAGCGATCTGGAAGCCCTGAAGAAAAAGATAGACGATACCCTGCAGGACGAGGTCGGAAACGCAAAAAAGCGCGTCGCCGCGCTCGAAAAACGCCTGCGCGGAGCGCCCGATTTCGATAAGCTGGCGCCGGACAGGCAGGAGCAGATCGTCGCGGAATTTCAGAAGACCATCGACGAAATAGAGGGGCAGAACCTCATCGCCGTTATCCGCGACACGGCGCGGCAGTTCGAGGAGTCCGGCTATAAGCGGCAGCTTTCGAGGATGACGGAGTGGCTGACGCGGGTCGCCTCTCCTTCGTCCGGCCCCGGAGCAGAGCCTGGAATCACCCCCGAACCCGCGCCCCGCATCGAATACGTCTCCAGCAGTTCGCTCATCGTCTCTTTCGACAAGCCGTGGCTTGCCGACGAGAACGACGTGGACCGCTATGTGGCCTCCATGAGAAAGGCGCTGCTTGCGGAAATTCGCAGCGGGAAGAGGGTGCAGGTATTATGATGGACACCGCCGCCCTGAAAAAGTTCGCCCGGGCCGCCCGCCGCACCCTGATGGAGCAGACCGGCGCACGGTTGAAGCTGGTTCTCTCCGAAGGAAGCGCGGCCCGCCGCGAGAGCCCGGAGGCCGTGAGAAACCTGGACGAGGCCCTCGAACGCGACGGCAGGGAGCGGGTCGTCGAAAACGTTGCGTACACGTGGTTCAACCGCTTCTGCGCGCTCCGCTTCATGGATGCGAACGGCTATACCGGCATCGGCGCGGTGTCGCCCGCGGAGGGGCAGTCGCAGCCGGAGATTCTCGCGGAGGCCAAGATGGGGCATATCGACGAGGAGATCGCAGGCGACGCGCTACGTCGACGGATAACCTCTCTTCTTTCGGGGAGCGCCCCCAGCCGCGACCCGCAGCAGGAGGCCTACCGGCTGCTTTTGGTCGCGGTCTGCAACTTCTGGCACAGATCGATGCCCTTCCTCTTCCAGCGCATCGACGACTACACCGAACTGCTCATGCCGGACGACCTCCTCTCCGAAAACTCCGTCCTCTCTTCTGTCCGCGAGGCGATGACCGGCGAGGCCTGCCGCGACGTCGAAGTGATCGGATGGCTCTACCAGTTCTACATCTCCGAGAAGAAGGACGAGGTCTTCGAGGGGCTCAAGAGGAACGTGAAGATATCCCCCGAGAACATCCCGGCGGCCACCCAGCTCTTCACGCCGCACTGGATCGTCCGATACCTCGTGGAGAACTCTCTCGGTCGGCTCTGGATGCGCAACCGCCCCGCCTCGAAGCTGAAGGAGCGGATGGACTACTACATCAAGCCCGAAGAGCCCGAGACCGACTTTCTGCGCATCGCCTCGCCCGAGGAGATCCGCGTCTGCGACCCCGCCTGCGGTTCGGGCCACATGCTCGCCTACGCGTTCGACCTGCTCTGCGCAATCTACGAGGAGGAGGGGTACGACCCCGCCTCGATTCCCGGCATGATCCTCGCGAACAACCTCTACGGCATCGAGATCGACGAACGGGCGGGGGAGCTTGCCGCCTTCGCCCTCGCCATGAAGGCACGCGCGAAGTACCGCCGCTTCTTCCGAAAGCCCGTGCAACCCAACATCTGCGTCCTTCGGAACGTCCGCTTCGACGGGGAGGAACTGCAGCGCTACATGGAGCACATCGGACAGGAGCTGTTCACCCAGCCTCTGCTGGACACGATTCGGCAGTTCGAGGAGGCGGAGACCTTCGGCTCCCTGATACGCCCCGCCCTCGCGGACGCCTCGGCGGCGCTGCGCGCGCTGGAGCCCGCGGACATCTCCGGGCGGATCTTCCTGACCGAGACCCGCAGCAAGGTGCTCCAGGTTCTAAGGCAGGCCGACTACCTGAGCGGAAAGTACCACGTGGTGATCGCGAACCCCCCGTACATGGGAGGCAAGGGAATGAACGCGAGGCTTTTCGCGTGGGCGAAAGAGAACTACCCGGACAGCAAGTCCGATCTGTTCGCCATGTTCATCGAGCGGAACCTAGAGTTTTCTCGAAGGCACGGAATGGTTGCCATGATCACGATGCAGAGTTGGATGTTCCTCTCCTCATTTGAGAAATTCCGTGGGCTGCTTCTGGAACAGAGCACGCTGCTCTCAATGGCTCACCTTGGAGCGAGGGCTTTCGACAGCATCGGAGGAGAAGTCGTTTCGACAACCGCGTTTGTGTTGGGAAGCTATACGCGACCAGAGTATCGGGGAGGATATCTGCGATTGATAGACGGGGACTCCGAAAGCGAGAAAGAGTCGGCTATTCGTGAAGCCGTCAAGAATCCTGATTGTGGTTGGTTTCATCGTGCCGCTCCATCGGACTTCAAAAAGATACCGGGAAGTCCGATAGCGTATTGGCTTGGCGATAGAATGCTCAAGGTTTTTGAATCAAATCGCATGATTGGCGATGTCCTCGAGCTGAAAGCGGGGTTATCTACAGGTGACAATACTCTGTTTCAAAGGTTTTGGTACGAGGTAACCAAAGAGGCTATAAGTTTTTCTACACTGGATATCGTTGAAACGCCAAAGAAACCGGAAAGGTGGTATCCGTGCCATAGTGGCGGAGAGTACAGAAAATGGTTTGGCAATCACGAAACAGTGGTCGATTGGAGCAATAACGGAGCGGCGATACGAAGATTCGGTTCGGAATGTGGCAAAATACGATCGGCGGTCCGAAACGAAGCTTTCTATTTTCGGAAAGGAATAACCTGGTCGAAAATCAGCTCCGGCAAGTTCGCCGCCCGCTGGCGTCCCGAAGGATTCCTTTTCGATGATACCGGAAGGTGCGGCTTCGCAGAAGATGACTCGATTCTATACCGCTCTCTCGCGCTGTTTTGTTCTTGCCTTGCGGATAAATTTCTGCGTGTGCTCTGCCCCACGTTGAGTTTCACCAGCGGAGAAATTGCAAAAATTCCGTATTGCGATCATCCGAATCATTCTGTGATCGACGGGGCAAAAGAAATCATTACCATTGCAAAATCCGACTGGAACTCCTACGAAACCTCCTGGGACTTCAGAACCCTCCCGCTGCTCGCCCCCGAACATCGCCGGGCGACGCTGGAGGAATCCTACCGGCATCTTCGCGCCCGTTGGCGGGAGACCATGCTGGAGATGCGGCGGCTGGAGGAAGAGAACAACCGTATCTTCATCGACGCCTACGGCTTGCGGGACGAGCTGACCCCCGACGTGCCGCTGCACGAGATCACCCTCACCTGCAATCCGCACTACCGGTACGGCGCGGGCAAGAGCGAGGAGGAGCTGGAGGCGCTGTTGCTGGCGGACACCATGCGCGAGCTGGTCTCCTACGCCGTTGGGTGCATGTTCGGCCGCTACGCGCTCGACGAGCCCGGCCTGATCCTCGCCAATCAGGGGGAGACGCTCGACGACTATCTGCGGCGCATTCCTCGGCCGCTCTTTCCGGCGGACGAGAAGAACGTCATCCCCGTCGTGGACGGCGACTGGTTCGCCGACGGCATAGCCGAACGCTTCCGCGCCTTTTTGCGCACGGCCTTCGGAACGGAGCAGTACGAGGAAAACCTCCGCTTCGTCGAGAAGGGGCTGAACATCAAGAACAAGCGGAACTACGGCATCCGCGACTACTTCCTCGGCGAGTTCTACGCGGACCACGTCAAGCGCTACAAGAAGCGTCCGATCTACTGGCTCTTCAGCTCCCCCAAAGGGAGCTTCAACGCGCTCGTCTATATGCACCGCTACCGTCCGGAGACGGCGGGCATCGTCCTCAACGACTATCTGCGCGAGTTCCGCGCGAAGCTTCTCTCGCACAAGGGGCGGCTTGAAGCGGTGAGCATCAGCGCCGCAGCCTCTCAGGGGGAGAAGACGAAGGCGCTGAAGGAGATCGAAAAGCTGGGCAAGGTTATCGCGGAACTTGAGGAGTACGAGCGCAACACGCTCTATCCGCTGGCCGCGGCCCGGCTGCGGATCGACCTCGACGACGGCGTGAAGGTCAACTACCCCAAGTTCGGCGCCGCCCTGAAAAAAATCCCCGGTCTGGATGAGAAGGAGGACGAGTGATATGCGTATTCGGAGCCTGAAGCTGGAGAGGTTCCGGGGAGCCCGCTCCTTGCGGCTCGACCTGGATGAACGTCTGAACGTCTTCGTCGGAGTGAACGGAGCGGGGAAGTCCACGATTCTGGATGCGGCGGCGATTCTGCTCTCGTGGTTCATGAACAGGATAAAGCAGAGCGGGGCGTCCGGGAGGCCTATCGTCGAGGCCGATATCGCCAACGGCGAGGCTTCGGCGAATCTGGAAATCGCCATGGAACACTCCGGGGTCTCTTTCGGCTGGAATGTCGCCAGGGTCCGAAGAGGGCGCGAAAGGAAGGAGATCGCTTCGGTTCTGACCTCGGCGTCGGAAGCGGCCAACCGCATCCGGGCTGAAATTTCCGAAACCGAAGGAAGGTGTAATCTCCCTCTGTTCGTCTATTATCCCGTCAATCGAGCGGTGCTGGATATTCCGTTGCGCATACGGAGCAGGCATCGTTTCGACCTTCTCTCGGCGTATGACGAATCGTTGACCGGCGCGGCGAACTTCCGCACGTTCTTCGAGTGGTTCCGGGAGCGCGAAGATCTGGAGAACGAAAACCGCAGGCATCGGGAGAGTCCTGCGGAGTCCGGAGAATCGCCCTTTCCCGATCCCCAGTTGGAGGCGGTCAGGCGCGCCTTGAGGAGCTTCATGCCGGAGTTCGCCAACCTGACGGTCAGACGGAGTCCGCTGCGCATGGAGGTGGAGAAGAACGGCCGCAGACTGACTGTGGATCAGCTTTCGGACGGAGAAAAGGGCGTGATGGCGTTGATCGGAGATCTTGCCCGCCGGATGTCGATAGCCAATCCGCTGCTCGACGAGCCCCTGGAAGGGGAGGGCGTGGTGCTGATCGACGAGATCGATTTGCATCTTCATCCGCTGTGGCAGAGGATGGTGGTATCCGGAATGACGGAGATCTTTCCGAACTGCCAGTTCCTGATTTCGACGCACTCTCCCCATGTCGTCACGCATGTGCGGCCGGAACACCTTTTTCTTATGAGCATGACGGATGAAGGGCTGGAGGCCGCCCGCGCGGAGGAATCCTACGGAAAGACGGTCGAGCGGGTGCTGGAGGATCTGATGGGGTTGCCGACGACCCGGCCCGACGAAGTCAAGGAGCGCATTCTGGAAGTTTACCGGCGGATAGACGAAGGAGATCTGGATACCGCGAGAGAGTCGATCTCCGATCTGGAAAGCAGCATAGGGAAGGATCCCGAACTGCTCAAGGCGCGTGTGTTGATCAGACGCAAGGAGCTGGTCGGCAAATGAAGCATGTGGTGAAAGGGAGCGAACCCCGTCTCTTCGCCGAATGGAAGGGGTGCGCCAACGAGAACTGGCGCCCTTCATGGGAGAATCTGGGCGGCGAACCCAAGAAAGCGCTCAAAGAGTCGCTGATTGCCGAACAAGGAAGCATCTGCTGCTATTGCGAGAGAAGGCTTGCGGAGAACGACTCCCACATAGAGCATTTTCGTCCCCGGTGCGATCCCGCAGTTGATCCTCTGGAGTATTCCAACCTTCTCTGCTCGTGTCAGGAGAACCTCCGGAGGGGAGAGCCCCGTCACTGCGGCAACTTGAAAGGGGACTGGTTCGATCCCGCGTTGCTGGTGTCGCCGCTTTCCGTTGATTGCGAGCGTCGCTTCGCTTTCACCGGCGACGGGGGGATCACGCCGGCCGACGAAAAAGACAGCGCGGCGTCGGAGACGATCAAAAGGCTTGGACTGAATATCTCCAAGCTGCGCGCGTTGCGCGCCGGAGCCGTCGAACCGTTTTTGGACGAAGCTTTGTCCCCCGAGGAGATGCGGTGTTTTGTTTCCGGCTATCTTGCGAAAGACGACGCGGGGCGCTTCGGCGAATTTTGGACGACTATCCGCTATCTCTTCGGAGGCTTCGTCGAATCATGAACGAACGAATAGCGCAGGCGCTGACGAAACTCTTCGAACGCAGCCGGATCGTCTTCTGGTACGACGAAAAGCGGGAACTACGCGCCGGTTTCGAGGCGCTCGCCCTTCCCGATGTGGAGAAGATAGAGCTTGCCAACAACGAGTTCGGCGTGAAGTACCGGATTCTTCGCGAGCGGCCCAAGAACCGTTTTTTGCTCTACCGGGAGGGGCCGCGCCCGGACGATCTGGAGAACTGGCTGCTGGACGTGGAGCTTGCCCATGCGGAGTTTCGCACCGACCAGGCCGCGATCTGGCTCTCGGAGCTGGAGCTTGGGGAGGAGTTCTCCGAAGTGGTCCGCTCCCATGCGGAGTTCTTTCAGGCCGCGCGGCGCAAAGAGGCGCTGAAAAAACTGCTGCTGCCGGACGATACGGTCGGCAGGATCAGGCTCAAGATGCTTGCGGTCTGCGCGGGGGGCGATCCTCGCACGGACTCCGTGACGGAACAGCTCCTTGAGGAACTGGCCGACGGGCGGGACGAGAAGATACGGCTGATCGGACGGTGCGCTCTGGACGGCTTCCTGTGGGAGCAGATGTCGCGCAGCTATGGCTACCGCTCCGGCGAGCCGGGCATCCGCGACTTCGCGCTCGAACTCTTCAGGTCGTGCTACGCCATGGGAACGGACGGGGAGGTGAAGCTGACAGCCGACGCGCTGGTCTTTCTTAAACGATGGAAGGACAGCCGCCGGTTCGACGAGAGCTTCCAGTCGCTTTCCTCCGAATGCGAGGGGATTCTGGGTATCGAGCAGGATCTCACGAAGCGGGATTTCCGCGAGCTGATCGACCTGGACTACTTCCGCCTGATCGATCAGAAGATCGTCAGCGATCTGGTGCGGGAGACGCTCTCGCGCACTGTTTCAGCCGGCGACGTGACGCTCTGGGTGCGCCGCAGGCGGCAGGGGCGCTGGTACCGCGAATTCAGCCACCTCTACGAGGCGATCGAATACGCCGCCCGTTTCCTCCACGCGCTCGACGAGGCGGAGCTGTCCATGGAGAGCCTGTCGGACGGGGTGCAGCGGTACTGCGGCTCGTGGTTCCGGATAGATCAGCTCTACCGCAAGTTCACGTACCATGTCCGCATGTCGGGGCAGGCCACGCTGATGTCGGCCCTGAGCGACCGGATCGAAAACCTGTACTCCAACAGCTATTTGCTGAAGCTCGGCGACGCCTTCCAGATATTCGTCGACACCGCGCCGAGATGGGAGGCTTTCCCTCTGCACACGCAGAAGGAGTTTTTCGAGCGGCGGGTGCGCCCCTTTCTGCGCAAGGAGAACAAGGTGTGCGTGATCGTGTCGGACGCGCTGCGGTTCGAGATCGCGGACGAACTGCTGGGCCTGATACGCCAGGAGGACCGCTACAGCGCGGAGCTGGAACCGGCGCTTTCGATGCTGCCGAGCTACACGCAGCTCGGCATGGGGGCGCTGCTGCCCAATGGCGAACTCGCGATCGCGGAGGATGAATCCGGCGCTGTCTTCGTGGACGGGCAGGACTCACGGGGCACGGAGAACCGCATCAAGATCCTTTCGAAGGCGAACGGGCTGCGGGCGACTGCCTGCAAAACGGACGAGCTGATGGCCATGAAGGGCGACGACTGCAGAGCGCTAGTGCGCGAGCACGATGTGCTCTTCGTCTACCACAACCGGATCGACGCCGTCGGCGACAAGCGCGAGTCGGAGGAACGGGTTTTCGAGGCGGCGGAGGAGTCGCTGCAGGAGATCGTTCGTCTGGTGAAGAAGCTGACGGGCGCCAACGTGAACAACATACTGGTCACCTCGGACCACGGCTTCATCTACCAGAACCGGGCCCTCGACGAGAGCGACTTCTTCGGGGGCGAGGCGAAGGGGGAGCGAATTCTTTACAGAGACCGCCGTTTCGTCCTCGGGAAGGGGTTGCTCCCCTCGCCGGGACTGCATACGTTCACTTCTGCGCGGCTCGGACTCTCCGGCGGGGTGGAGGTGCAGATTCCCAAGTCGATCAACCGTTTGCGGCTGAAGGGCTCGGGGAGCCGTTTCGTCCACGGGGGCGCTTCGCTGCAGGAGGTGGTTGTTCCGGTGCTCCGTATCAACAAGAGACGGACGAGCGACCTCTCCTCCGTCGAAGTGGAGATCGTGCGCGGGGGCAGCGCGCTCATCACCTCCGGTCAGATCGCGGCGACGCTCTACCAGACGGAGGCGGCGACGGAGAAGGTGCAGCCGCGCCACCTCAGGGCGGGCATCTTCACGGAGTCGGGCGAGCTGATCTCGGACAGCCACGACCTGACCTTCGACCTGACTTCGGAGAACCCTCGCGAGCGAGAGCAGCAGGTTCGGTTTCTGCTCACCCGCAAGGCCGACGAGGCAAACGGCAGGGATGTGTATCTCAGACTCGAGGAAAAGGTTCCCGGCACTTCGTATTTCAAGGAGTACACGTCGCTTCGCTATACGATGCGCAGATCGTTTACCAGCGACTTCGACTTTTAAAAAAGAGGGTGTGCACGATGAACGAACTCGACAAGAAGATCAACGCGCACTTCCCGGGACTCGTCGTCCGCAAGGATCTCGTCAAGACGGTCAAGGGGAACGCGATCGTTCCGACCTACGTTCTGGAGTACCTGCTGGGCCAGTACTGCGCGACAAGCGATGAACCGACCATTCAGGCGGGCATCGAGACAGTCCGGGAGATTCTGCGGAAGCACTACGTCCATCGCGGCGAGGCGGGGCTTGTCCGCTCCAACATCAAGGAAAAGGGACGCTACAAGGTCATCGACAAGATAAGCGTCGCGCTGAACGACAAGACCGACGCGTACGAGGCGGAGTTTTCGAACCTCGGCATCAGGAAGGTGCTGGTGGACTCCGGAACCGTCAAAGCCCATCCGAAACTTCTGGTCGGCGGCGTCTGGTGCATCGCCGACGTGGAGTACGAATTCACCGAGGCGAAGAACGCCTCTCCGTGGATATTGTCGATGCTGAAGCCGATACAGCTCTCCCATTTCGATTTCGACGCCTACGCCGCCGCGAGGAGACAGTTTTCCACGGACGAGTGGATCGACCTGCTGATTCAGAGCGTTGGCTTCAATCCTGAGCTGTTCGGCAAGCGCAGCAAACTGACCCATCTGCTCCGTCTGATTCCCTTCTGCGAGCGGAACTACAACCTGATAGAACTGGGACCGAAGGGGACCGGAAAGTCACATATCTACTCGGAGTTCTCCCCCCACGGCATTCTGCTCTCGGGGGGCGAGGTGACCGTTCCGAAGCTCTTCGTGAACAACTCGAACGGGAAGATCGGTCTGGTCGGCTACTGGGACTGCGTCGCCTTCGACGAGTTCGCGGGGAAGAAGAAGCGCGTGGATAAGGCGCTGGTGGACATCATGAAGAACTACATGGCGAACAAGTCGTTCTCAAGAGGCATCGAAACCCTTGGGGCCGAGGCGTCCATGGTCTTCGTGGGCAATACCCAGCATACCGTGCCGTACATGCTGAAGCACGCCGATCTTTTCGACGAACTCCCGGAGTTGTTCTACGACTCCGCCTTCCTCGACCGCATCCACTGTTACATTCCCGGATGGGAGGCCGACATCATCCGGGGGGAGATGTTCTCCGACGGATACGGTTTCGTGGTGGACTATCTGGCCGAGATTCTCCGTTCCCTGCGCGATCACGACTATTCCGACCGGTACAGGGAGCGCTTCACGCTCTCCTCCGACATCTCGACCCGCGACCGCGACGGCGTCAACAAGACCTTTTCCGGCCTGATGAAAATCCTCTTTCCGGAGGGAAACGCCTCCGCCGAGGAGATGGAAATGTTGCTGCGATTCGCCGTTGAAGGGCGAAAGAGGGTGAAGGATCAGCTCCTGAGGATCGACTCCACCTACGGGAGCGTGCGTTTTTGTTATACCGATACGACCGGGAAGACGAAAACGGTCACGACGCTGGAAGAGGAGGAGTATCCGCACTACTACCACAAGACGGTCGCGGAGGGCGATGATGAGGTCGGGCGTGGAGCCGTCCAGGAGCAGGTGAAGGTTCCTGCGTCCCCGGAAGCGCCTCTTCAGGAGAAGCATCTCACCTTTCAGGAGAACCAGAAAGGGGTATCGTACGACGCGCTGCTGGGACCGTACCTCGAGGGCGCGACGAAGATCACGGTGACGGACCCGTACATACGGCTCTTCTATCAGGTGCGCAACTTCATGGAATTCCTGGAGACGATCGTCAGGCGAAAGGCCCGTGAAGATGAGATCGAGGTGCATCTGATAACGGTCGAGGACGAATTCAAGGCCGATTCCCAGCACGAGAGCTTCGAGAAGATACAGGAAGCCTCGGTCGCTCTGGGCGTAGCGTTCACCTGGGAGTTCGACGGCAGCGGCACGCTTCATGCCCGCCATATAACGACCGACCACGGCTGGAAGATCTCCCTCGATCGGGGACTGGATATATTCCAGCATTACGAGATGAACAACGCCTTCTCCTTCGCCAACCGCCTGCAAGCATTCCGCTCCTGCAAGGCGTTCGAGGCAACGTTCATCAGGGTGGATTGATAAAGCGAGGGGTTTTTCCAGGTGTCTTCGCCATCGATTCGCTAATCAATGATTGGCGAATCTCAAAAAGGGCAATCGCCGACTGTCCTTTTCAAATCGAGAGTATCCGCTTCCGCGTGTCAGGGAAGCGCTTCTTCAAGATCCACGGCCACTCCGCCCCCTTGCCCCTTCCGCCTTCTTGGAGTATCCTCGTTTTAAGACTGCGGGTCCGCGTTCACTTTTTTCGTTTCCGGGCCCGATATTTCAGGAGGTCGTTGAGGGATGCTGAAACATACGCGGATGTCCGATCCGGAGCTGTACGACATCGTCGTCGAGGAGCTGGACCGGCAGGAGCACAATATCGAGATGATCGCCTCGGAGAGCACCGAGAGCGAGGAGCTGCTGGAGCTTTCGGGGTGCGTCTTCGCGAACAAGACGACCGAGGGGTATCCGGGGGCGCGCTTCCAGGCCGGGTCGCAGATCGCCGACAAGATGGAGCGGATGGGGATCGAGCGCGCGAAGGCGCTCTACGGGGCGGACCACGTGAACTTGCAGCCTTACTCCGGCTCCACCGCCAACTACAGCGTGTACGCGGCGGCGCTCAAGCCGGGCGACTGCGTGCTCGGGATGCGGCTGGACCACGGCGGGCACCTGACGCACGGCTCTCCGGCGAACTTCATGAGCAAATTCTATCACTTCGTTTCGTACGGGCTGAACCCGCAGACCGAGCAGATCGACTACGACGAACTGGAGGCGCTGGCGAAGGAGCACAAGCCCAGGCTGATCATCGCGGGCGGCAGCGCCTACCCGCGCCTGATCGACTACGAGCGGATCGCACGTATAGCGCACTCCGCCGGCGGCCTGCTGATGGTGGACATGGCGCACGTCGCCGGCCTCGTCGCGGCGAAGGTCATTCCCAGCCCCGTGCCGCACGCCGACTTCGTCACCTCGTCCACGACGAAGACGCTCTGCGGGCCGCGCGGCGGCATGGTCCTCTGCAAGGCGGAGCACGCGAAGGCGCTGGACAAGGGGGTCTTCCCCGGCGCGATCAGCTCCATCCATCTGAACATCATGGCGGCGAAGACGTGGCTCTTCAAGCACGCAGCCTCCGAGGAGTTCAAGCAGGTCATGACGCAGATAGTGGCGAATTCGAGAGCGCTGGCGGCGGAACTGACCGGCTACGGCTTCCGCGTGATCAGCGGGGGGACGGACAACCACATCGTCCTGCTTGACCTGCGTCCGAAGAAGATCACGGGCAAGCTCTTCCAGGACGCCCTCGAATACGTGGGCATCACGATCAACAAGAACATGATCCCCTCCGACCCGGAGAAGCCCTCCGTCACCAGCGGCGTACGCATCGGGACGACCTCCGTCTCGCAGCGCGGGCTGAAGGAGCCGGAGATCAAGCGGATCGCCGCGATCATGAACGAGGTCGCAGGGGCCCCCGAGGACAAAAACGTCCTCGACGCCTGCAAGGCCGAGGCGATGCGGCTGATATCGGCTTTCCCGCTCTACCCGAAGGGGCCGCTGGAGTAAGGGAAACAGAACCCGTATATCCTCCCCCGGCGGATTGCGTTAGCTTCGAACGAGGGGTCTGCGACAGCGAAGCGCCTGAGTGATCCCGGCAGAAACGTGCCGGATCTCTCGGGCGCTTTTTATTTTTAGACCTGATTTCCGGCGGTGAGCGTCGCGTTCTTCAGCGACGAACCGAAGTTCCGGAAGAGCGTCGCGTCCCCCTTGATCCTCCCGAGCGGAACGCACGGCGAGGCCGCGCGGGGCTCGTCGCCGACGCTGGCCGGGGTGGGGCCGAAGAAGATGCAGAACGCGCCGCCGGGCGGCCACATCGCGACTTCGCCGATCTCGAAGACGTCGCGGAGCGTGTCCCCCGCGTGCCCGATCTTCGGATGCAGCGTGCCGTAGAACTCGTCGCCCCAGCGCGACATGGAGAGAGTCTGCGGCAGGTTGGCTAGCAGCTCGCGCCCCGCGCCGGTGTCGTATAGCTCCACCTCGAAGGTCTTCTCCCCGATGCCGAGAAGCATCGTCGCTCCGTCTCCGTTGTGCGTGCTCATATGCATCTCCTCTCTTTCTTCGTTGATTCCGAAAAGAGCGCCCCGCAGGCGGCTCTTTCTATTCCCCCTCCTGCTGCCGCAGGGGGACGAAGGACGCGCCGGTCAGCTTCTTCAGGTCGTTCGGGCTCAGCTCGATGTCCAGCCCTCTCCGCCCCGCGCTGACGAGAATCGTGGAGAAGGCTTCGGCGGACGAGTCGATGAAGGTTCTGAGGCGCTTCTTCTGCCCGAGCGGGCTCACCCCGCCGAGGACGTACCCGGTGGCGCGCTCGACGTCGGCGGGCTGCGCCATGACGGCCTTCTTCGCCCCTGCGGCCTTCGCGATCAGCTTCATGCTCAGCATGGCGTCGACCGGGATGATCCCCACTGCCAGCTCCTTGCCGTCGAGCGCGACCACCAGCGTCTTGAAGACGCGCTCGGGCGGCACGCCGAGCTTCTCCGCCGCCTCCAACCCGTACGACTCGCTCGACGGGTCGTGTTCGTATTCGTGCAGCGTGTAAGGGATGCGCGCCTTCTTCGCCGCGTTGATTCCCGGTGTCATGTCCGCATACCAGCCTTTCTTCGATGGTCGCCGTCTCTTGAACTCCCGCGCTTCCGCCGATGGAACGCTTTCGACGATTATAGCATCGAAGGGCGCCGATCATGGAATTTGCGGAATTGAGTGTCCGGCAAACGTTTGACAAGTATGCTGCGCGATATTATAATTTTTGAAACGTTGTCCAGCTATGATGAACTAATTTCAGTGAAAGAAGAGGATGTTCGCATGGACGTAAAAGTTGAAATACTGAAGCGTAAGCTCGTTGTGATCTGCAGAGGCGTCTACGGAGACGATTTGCTGAACATGGCGAAGGCGATTTACGACGGCGGTCTCCGGTGCATCGAGGTGACGTTCGACCAGAGCGACGCGCAGGGGGTCGAAAAAGCCTCGAAGGCCATAGAACAGCTGAACGGCGTCTGCGGAGGCGAGCTGCTCGTCGGCGCGGGGACGGTGCTGAACTCCGAGCAGGTCGTCGCCGCGATGAATGCGGGGGCGACGTACATTATTTCTCCCAATGTGGACGACGACGTGATCCGTTTGACGAAAGCGCTGAAGCTGGTCTCCATACCCGGCGCGATGACGCCGAGCGAGGTGGCGCACGCGTACAAGGTCGGCGCTGATATCGTGAAACTCTTCCCCGCCGGACACCTTGGGACGAAGTACATCAAGGAGCTGCGGGCGCCGTTGAGCCATATTCCGCTGCTGGCCACCGGAGGGGTGAACGAGGAGTCGCTGCCCGCTTTCCTGGACGCCGGGTGCGCCGGAGCGGGCGTGGGCGGGCGTTTGGCCGACAAGAAGCTCCTCGCGGAGAAGAACTACGGAGAAATCCGGAAGAGAGCCGAGGCGTTCGTCTCGCTGCTTCAGGGAAGGGCGTAAGGAGGGGCGCGGCGTGGGAAGGATCGTCTGTTTCGGCGAGGTGATGCTCCGCCTGGGCCCCGAAGGGTACTACCGCTTCCATCAGGCGGACAGGTTCGTCCTCAACTACACGGGGGCGGAGGCGAACGCCGCCGTGGCGCTGTCGCAGTTCGGCATGGAGACGGAAGTCGTCACGAAGCTTCCGGACCACGCCATCGCGAAGGCTGCTGTGGCCGAGCTGAAAAAGTTTGGCGCGGGAACCAGGTTCATTCAGTTCGGCGGCGAGCGGATGGGCGTCTACTTCATCGAAAAGGGAGCGTCGCAGAGGCCCTCGAAGGTCATCTACGACAGAAAGAATACCTCGATTTCGGCTGTGCGCCCGGGAGAGTTCGACTGGGAGACTATTTTCGAGGGAGCTTCGGCCTTTCTCTTCTCCGGCATCACCGCGGCGCTGAGCGACACGATGCCCGACGTGCTGGCCGAGGCGTGCGAAAAGGCGAAGGAAAAAGGCGTCAAGATCTTCTGCGATCTGAACTACAGAAAGAACCTCTGGACCCCCGAGAAGGCGCAGATCACGATGAAGCGCCTTGTACAGTACGTCGACGTGCTCGTCGGCAACGAAGAAGACACCGAGAAGATGCTGGGCATAAAGGCCGGCGAATCCGACGTGCACAAGGGCGAGCTGGACACGGCGTCGTACGTGGACGTCGCGAAGCAGCTTCAGCGGGAGTACGGCTTCGAGGCGGTGGGCACCACGCTCCGCAAGTCGATATCCGCCTCGGACAACAAGTGGTCCGGGATGCTGTACACGAACGGAACGGCATATCTCTCCAGAGAGTACGACATCCGGATCGTCGACAGGGTGGGCGGAGGCGATTCGTTCACGTCCGGCCTCATGTACGCGATGCTCAACGGGTACGACAGCAGGAAAGCCCTCGAATTCGCGACGGCCGCATCCTGCCTGAAACAGAGCATCGAGCTGGATTTCAACCTCGTCTCGGTGGAGGAGATTACCGCCCTGATGGAGGGCGACGGCTCCGGACGAGTGCAGCGATGAACAGTTCCGCAGTGAAGCGGTTCGCCGGGAGAGAACCCGGGAAGGGAGATGCGCGATGAAGAAGCTGTTCGGAGTAACAACGTCCATGACGACTCCCTTCGACGAAAGGGACAGGGTCGACGTGGCGGCCCTCGAGGCGATGACCGATTTCTCGATCGCCAAAGGAACGGATTGCCTGTATCCGTGCGGCACCACGGGCGAGATGCACCTGATGTCGTGCGAGGAGCGGGAGCTGGTCGCGGAGACGGTGGTCCGTCGCGCCGCCGGCCGCGTCACCGTCTTCATCCATACGGGCGCGATGACCACCAAAGATACGATACGGCTGGCGAAGCACGCGCACGCCATCGGCGCGGACGGTATCGGCGTTGTAACGCCGAGCTATTTCAACGTCCACGACAGGGCGATGGTTCAATTCTTCGTCGACGTGGCGCAGAGCGTCCCTGCCGACTTCCCGGTCTATATGTACGGCATTCCGCAGTGCGCGGCGAACGATCTGAGCGTGGCGGTGGCGGCCGAGGTTGCCCGGCAGGCGCCGAACATCGTCGGCGTGAAATACAGCTACCCGGACATGCACAAGATCAACGAATTCACCAGGATCAACGGGGGCGATTTCTCCGTCGTGGTCGGCCTTGACAGACTCTTCCTGTCCTCGCTCGTCATCGGGTGCTCCGGTATCGTGTCGGGCGTGGCCTGCCCTCTGCCGGAGCCGTTCGTCAACGTGTACAAATATTTCCGGGAGGGCGATCTCGCGGAGGCGGGACGCTGGCACAAGATCGCCAACGAGACGGTGCTCTGCATGAAGGCGGGGGCCGATATGAGCATTTTGAAATACGGTCTGGAGCTGCGCGGGCTGCGGGGAGGTGGGGTACGGAAACCGTTGCTGTATATCGAAGACGCGGAGAAACAGCGGATCGAAAAGGAACTGCGCGGTATCGCCGGCGCGGCGAACATCGCGCTGTAACAAAGCGCACCTTGGAGCCCGCAAGGGCAGTGGAAGAGCTGTTCATGAGAACGACAGGAGGAGACAAAATGAAAAAAGCGATGAGCGTGTTGCTTGTAGCGGCGTTGGTTCTTGGTCTTGCAGGGGGAGTCGTCGGCGCGTCCGCGGCGGACTATCCGAGAAAGCCGATCACCATCGTTGTTCCGTATTCGCCCGGCGGGGCTTCCGATACGGTCTCCAGAATCTACGCCAAAGAGCTTGAGAAGATCCTGAACAATCCCGTGATCGTCACCAACCGCACCGGCGCTTCGGGCGCCGTCGGCCTCGAATTCGTCAAGAGCAGCGCCCCGGACGGATACACTCTTGCCTATATGCCCGTCGAGTCGACGATGATCAGCGCGCTTGGCTTTACGGACACGAAGAGCAGCGACTTCACCTTCATCGGCCGCGCCATGACGATTCCCGCCTCCGTCACCGTGAGAGCCGATTCCGAGTGGAAGACGCTCGACGAGTTCCTCGAGTACGCGAAGCAGAACCCGGAAAAGCTGCGCGCCGGAAACTCGGGCACGGGCTCCATCTGGCACATCGCCGCGGCCCTTCTTGAGAGAGAGCGCGGCTCCAAGTTCATCCACGTGCCGTTCGAAGGCGCCGCTCCCGCGATCGCCGCGCTGATGGGGAAGAACATCGAGCTTGTCACCGTCTCCCCCTCCGAGATTCAGTCCGCGGTGGAGAGCGGCGAATTCAGAGTGCTCGCCGTCCTGGGCGAGAAGAGATCTTCCATCCTGCCGGAGATCCCGACCGCGAAGGAACTCGGCGTCGACGTCGTCATCCAGGGGTGGGGCGCGTTCGCAGTGCCGAAGGGAACGCCCGCCGAGATCGTCGCGATCCTGGAGAAGGCGAGCGAACAGGCCCTGAACAGCGAGGAGATGAAGTCCCTTCTGGCGAAGAGAGGCTTCGAGCACGCCTATATGAACGCGGCGGATATGGACGCGTTCGCTCAGAAGAATCTCGAAATGTTCTCGGATTTGATCCCGAGCCTGGGAATATCCAAGTAAAATAGATTCCGCCGCACCTCGCGGCGGGCAGTGCGACCGGAAGAGGCGGGGACGAGGTCCGTAGCGCCCCGCCTCTTCTTCTTTTGAACGGCGGCGATACCGGGCCCTCGCCGGCCCGAGGAAATTTAACGACGGGGGTGGCGCTCCATGCGCATCAAAAAGGATGTTCTCTCCGGAGCGGCGGCTGTATGCATCGCCGTCGCGTTCATGTTCCCCTCTCTTCGGCTGGGCGTTGCGTCGCTGACATCCGACGGCGTTCCCGGCCCCGGCTTTTTCCCGTTTTTTGTCTCGCTTCTCGTCATCGGCCTCGGAGTCGCGCTGATTCTCAAGGGTTTTTTGCGCAAGGACGCCGAAGAGTACGTTACATTTGTCTTCGACGACAATTCCAAGAACGTTTTCGTCACGATCGCCGCCTTCGCCGCCTATCTGGCGCTGTGGCGCGTCTCGGACTTCTTCCTCGCTTCGGCGCTCCTGGTCGTCTTTCTCAACTTTTACTACGCGCGTTCTCTCAAATTCAACGTCGTCTATACCATCGTCTTCATCTCGATGGTCTATCTTGTCTTTTACCGCTTCCTGCGGATTTATTTCGTGATATGAGGGGGGATGCGCGATGATATGGCTTCAGGGTTTTCTTGATTTGATGACGGTCTCCACGCTCTTCTGGGTGTTCGCGGGCGTGTTCGTCGGCACGGTCGTCGGCGCGCTGCCCGGTCTTTCCGCCACCATGGCGATCGCCATCCTCACGCCCATGACTTTCTGGCTCTCGCCGAACGACGGGTTCGCGGTGCTCATCGCCCTGTGGAACTCCGCGATCTTCGCAGGAGGGCTCTCCGCGATTCTGGTGAACACTCCCGGTACTCCGGCGTCGATCATGCAGACGCTCGACGGCTACGAACTGTACAAGCAGGGCAAGGGCGGTCTCGCGCTCGGTATCAACGTCATCTACTCGGTGATGGGCGGCGTCTTCAGCACGCTGATATTGATCTTCTTCTCCTTCCCGCTGGCAAGGTTCGCCGTCCGTTTCGGCCCCACCGAATACTTCGCGCTCGCGCTCTTCGGCCTCTCGATGATGGTCGTGGTTTCCGACAGGTCCGTGGTGAAGGGGTTGCTTATCGGGTGCGTCGGTCTTCTCCTCTCGACGATCGGCATCGATCCTATTCTCGCGGTGCGCAGATTCACGCTGAACAGCACGCAGCTTATTGCGGGAATTTCCTTTCTGCCGGTGATGATCGGCATGTTCGGCATCGGAGAGGTGCTCAACCAGATCTACGAGAGAAATCTGGAGCTGGAGAAAGCGGAAGAGAAGGTCAAGTTGGAGAATCTGTCGTTGGGGAAGGTCTTCCCGACCCGCAAACAGGCGAGAGAGCTCTTCCGGCCGACCATGATCGCGGCCGCAATAGGAACGCTCATCGGCGCCGTGCCGGCCGCGGGCGGAGATATCGCGTCGATCGTGGTCTGGGGGCAGTCGCGCAAGATGTCGAAGCACCCAGAGGAGTACGGAAAGGGCTCGCTTGAGGGGCTGGCGGTCGCGTCCACGGCGAATAACAGCGTGATCGGCGGCGCGCTGACGACGATGCTCGCGCTCGGCATTCCGGGCGACTCGGCCAGCGCGATCCTGATAGGGTCGCTGATGATGTACGGAATGCAGCCGGGGCCGAAGATGTTCACCGACAATCAGCACTTCGTGGTGACCATCATGCTGCTGATGCTGATATCGAACGCGCTCATCCTGCTCTTCGGACTGCTCACAGCGAAGCTCTCCGCCAAGGTGCTGAACGTGCGGAAGGAGACGGTGTGGGTGTCGGTCGTCGTGCTGTGCACGGTGGGCTCCTTCGCCCTCAACAACAGCTTCTTCGACGTCCTGATCATGGGGGGCGCCGGAATTTTAGGCTTTTTGTTCAAGAGAGGCGGTTTCGTTCCGGGGCCGTTCATCCTGGCGCTTCTGCTGGGAGGACTGCTGGAATCGAACCTTCGGCGGGCGCTTGTGATGTCGCAGGGCAGCTACAGCATCTTCTTCACGCGCCCCGTCACGGTGACGCTGCTCGTTCTGACGGCGCTTTCCATACTGTTCCCCCTGATCAGAAATCATTTTTCCGCGGCGAAGATAAAGGAACGTGATTGACGGTGGAAAAAAAGGAGCGATCCGAGGGCTGGAAGATGCAGTCCGTAGTCAAGGCGTTCGGGCTGCTGAAGCTGTTTACGGGGAAAAATCCGGAGTGGACGTTCAACCAGCTGCTTCAGGAGAAACGGTGTCCGAAGAGCACGCTCTCGAATATGCTGCGGACTTTGGAGTTCTGCGGCGTTCTCGAGAAGGAGAAGACGAGCCAGCTCTACCGGCTGGGGCTTGACGTGCTCGAAATGAGCTACAGCGTCCGCAAGGCCCTCCCGATCATCGAGTACGCGATGAAGTTTTTGGACGACGTGCAGCAGAAGACCGGCGGGATCGTCTATTTCACCATTCCCAAGGACGGCAGGGTGCTCTACCTAGACGCGAGCTATCCGGCGAACAAGAACGTGACCTACTCGATCACCGGGAAGACGCTGGATATGCACTGCACCGGGGTGGGCAAGGCGATGCTGAGCAAGATGTCGGACGAGCAGATCCGGCGGATTATCGCCGAGCACGGTATGAAACAGTACACCCCGAGGACGATCACGGACTTCGACGAGCTGATGGAGGAGATCGGGAGAATCCGCGCGCGGGGCTACGCCCTGGACTTCGGGGAGGAGTCGCAGGGTGTGAAGTGCGTCGCCGTCCCCGTCGTTTCAGGACGGATGCTTCTGGGAGCGATCAGCATCTCGGGGTCGATCATCAGTCTCAAGGAAGAGCAGTACGAGGAGTACGCCGAGATGCTGTTCGAAATCGCCAACATACTGGCGGACAAGGCGGATATGTTCCCGAGGGCGTACCTCTGCGGCGTGTGAGGCCGACGCTCGGCTACAGCCACTTCCGCTTCTTGAAGGCCGCGAGCATGCTCAGGGCGAGCGCCGCCATGAACGCCATGACCCCGTAGTACCCCCGGGGCCACTTCAGCTCAGGCATGTGTTCGAAGTTCATCCCGTAGACGCCCGCGATGAAGGTCAGCGGGATGAAGATCGTCCCGATGATGGTGAGCACTTTCATGATCTCGTTCATCCGGTTGCTGACCGCCGAGAGGAACGTGTCGTGCATGCCGCTCACGATGTCGCGGTTGGTCTCCACCATGTCGATGATCTCGATGGTATGGTCGTACAGGTCGCGAAGGAAGGGCTTTATGGAGTCGCCGACGAGGCGCGAGCCGCTCTTCTCGATAGTCGAAATCTCCTCCCGCAGCGGCCAGACTGCCTTCCGCAGGAAGAGAATCTCACGCTTCAGGCGATGGAGCTCCTTCATGTGCGTCCTGTCCGGAACGGCGAGGATCTGTTCGTCGATCTCCTCGATGTGGTCGCCGAGCTTTTCAAGGACGACGAAATACTCGTCCACCACCGAATCCATGATGGCGTAGGCCAGGTAGTCGGCGCCTTCGCTCCGGAGGCGTCCCTTCCCCGACCGGATGCGATCCCTGACGGGATCGAGAACGTCCCCCTCGCGCTCCTGGAATGAGACGACCCATCGGTCGCCCAGCACGACGCTGACGTTCTCGTTGAGGATCGAGTGCGTCGCGTCGTCGTAGGTCAGCATCTTGAGGGCGAAGAAGAGATACTGCTCGAAGTTCTCCGCCTTGGGACGCTGCGCCGGGTTGCCGATATCCTCCGTCGTCAGCGGGTGCAGTCCGAAAAGGGCCGCCAGGCTCCGGACTGCACCCGTGTCGCGAATGTCGTCGACGTTGATCCATGTTATTCCTGGGCAGTCTTTCAGCCGTGCGCAGTCTTCCAGCGTCGCGTTGCGGATCTCCTCGAAACCGTCCGGAGCGTAGTGCATGATCTCGATGCCGGAAGTCGTTTGTTTCCGCTCTTCGGCGACGAGCTGTTTCTCTGTTGGAAGGCCGGGCAGCTTCGCTCGGCGTCCGGTTCCGCGCTTTCCGCCTCCGCTCATGCGCCGTTCCTCACTGCGATTTGCCGCTCCAGATGCTCCGCAAGCACGACGGCGTGGTTGTATGTCTCGTCCTTCGCGGCGTAGACGAGCGTGACCGTCCCCTCGCGCAGGCGCTCCATGATCGTATCGACCGCCGCATTCGTCTCCAGCTCGGCGACGTAGCGCGCCCGGAAATCGTCCCACTTTTCGGGGTCGTGGCAGAACGCTTTCCGCAGTTCCGGGCTGGGCGCGGCCTCCTTCAGCCACAGATCGACGGCGGCCTTCTCCTTTGTGATTCCGCGCGGCCACAGCCGGTCGATAAGAATCCGGAAGCCGTCTTCCGGACTTTGTGCTTCGTACACCCGTTTCAGCAGCAGCGTCATGCTCTTCCCTCCCCGCAGGTCTCATGAAACGATTATAGCACCGGGTTTCCTCGAAGGCGGATGCGCCGCTTTCATTGAGATGGGAGTATTTGCGTCTTGCGACTCATTGCAAAAGGCGCCCCCGTGCGATTATTATAATTATGCAGCAAGAAAGCGTGTCCGGATGGGGGAGAGCGAATGGAGGAACTGCGAGAGTTGCGGGAACGCCTTCTCGATGCTGAAGGCAAGTTGCTCGAAACGGAACGTTTCCTCGCTGATCTGATAGAGAACAGCGGCTCGTTGATGGTCATCAAGAGCGTCGACGGAGTGTATACATTCGTGAACCGCAGATGGGAGGAGTGCACCGGTCTGCCCAGGGCCGACGTGCTGGGAAGGACGGACGCCGAGCTCTTCTCCCCGGAAGCAGCCGAACACTTCCGCCGCAACGACTCCGAAGTGCTCCGCAGAGGAGAGCTTGTCGAGTTCGAGGAATTTTTCGACCGTCCCGACGGCAGACATTTCTTCCTCTCGGGCAAATTTCCGGTGCACGGAGAGGATGGAACCGTCTCCGGGCTCTGCGCCGTCATCACCGACATCACCGACCGGAAGAGAGCGGAGGAGAAGCTGCGCATAAGCCGTGAGCGCTACGAGCTGGCAATGGCGGCGACCAACGACGGCCTGTGGGACTGGAACCTGCTCACGGGCAAGGTGTACTTCGACCCTCGGTACTACACGATGGCCGGCTATGAGCCGGGCGAGTTCCCCTCCTCGTTCGACGAGTGGGCGAAGCGGCTGCATCCGGACGACCATCCATTATGTAACCGCGCTCTTCAGTCGTATTTCTCCGGAAAGACGCCCGTGTTCGATATGGAGTTCCGCTTCCGCCGGAAGGACGGCTCGTGGATGTGGATCCGCGGACGGGGACGGCGCGTCGAGTCCGACGCGAACGGCAACGCCGTCCGGATGGTCGGGACGCACATCGACATCACCGAGCTGAAACAACAGCAGCAGGAGATTCAATACCTCAGCTTTCACGACCACCTCACCGGACTGTACAACCGGCGTTTCTTCGACGAAGAGCTTGCGCGCCTGGACACTCCGAGAAACATGCCGCTGACGCTCTTTCTCATGGACGTCAACGGACTCAAGCTGACGAACGACGCTTTCGGTCACCAGGCGGGGGACCGCCTGCTGCGCACCGTGGCGGACGTGCTCCGCCGAACCTGCAGGGAGGACGAGATTATCGCCCGCATAGGAGGCGACGAGTTCATCCTTCTGCTTCCCCAAACCGGTGAAGAGGATGCCGCGTCGCTCGGCATACGATTGCGGGAGGCCTTTGAGAATGTCAGGATGGAGACGGGGACTCTTTCCGTCGCATTCGGCTGGGCAACCAAGAACGACATGTCGCAACCTGCGGGAAACGTCTTCATCACCGCTGAAAACAGGATGTACCAGCAGAAAATTTACGAGATGAACAGCGTCCGCAGCAAAGCCATCTCTTTCATTCTGGAGACGCTGTACGAGAATATTCCACGGGAGCGCCGGCACTCGGAGAACGTCGGCGTCCTCTCCGGGCGGATCGGCGTTGCAATGGACCTGGATGCCGAGGCGGTCAAAGAGCTTGTACTTGCAGGAAAGCTCCATGACATAGGCAAGATAGCCATAGGCGCCGAAATCCTCGATAAAAACGGTTCCCTGAACGAAAGCGAGTGGCTGACCGTAAAGCGGCACCCGGAGATCGGGTATTTCATACTGAACTCGGTGAGCGACTACGCTTCGCTCGCCCTCATTGCGCTGGCCCACCAGGAGCGGTTCGACGGAAAGGGCTATCCGAAAGGACTGAGCGGCGGGAACATTCCGCTTCATGCGCGCATCATCGCGGTGGCGGACGCGTACGACGCAATGACGAGCGGCCGCCCCTACCGTCCTCCGCTCTCTTCCGCCGAGACGTTGCGTGAAATTCGCGCAGCGTCGGGAACACAATTCGATCCGAACGTCGTCGAGGTGTTCCTGGAGCTCTTCAAAAAGTCCCCGGAATCCATCTGTTGACACGCGCCGCCGGTGCATCACGGCCGTGGCGCGCTTTTCCCTCCCTTTTTTCCACCCGCATCTTTCCACTGATCGTCGAGCAACACGGCTGAAAACTGGATTTTTTTCCGCCGGAGCGCTTGACGTCTTCGGCAGATGTGGTACTATTCATCCGTGATAATTAGTAAACGAGTAATTTAGTAAATGACTCGTTGGATTCGAGGTGTCGTATCGTGGACAGGAAAAAAGAGCTGCTGATGGAGTACAAACAGCGGAAGCGGGAGATGGGCGTCTTTCTTTTCGAATGCGCGGAGGGCGGACGCTACATCGGGCGCGCCGACGACCCGAAGGGCGCGATCAACAAAAACGTCTTTCAGCTGAAGATGGGGTCGCACCCGAACAAGCGCCTGCAGAAGGAGTGGTCGGACCGCGGCGGGGCGGCGTTCTCCGTCCGCGTGCTGGATTCGTTGGAGTACGACGAGGAGACGAAAGCGGAGTGCGCCGAAGAGCTTGCGATGCTCTTCGACGACTGGATACAGAAAATGAAGGATGCGGAGGTCGTATAATATGAAAATCCCGACGACATTGAAACATAAACCGGTGGTCGCGGTGGAGAACTACGAAAACGTGGACGGACGCCAGGCGTACAATTCCGAGGCCAAGGGGCTTTCGCTGGGGCTGGCCCAGTGGAACGACCGGGGCAGGGTGGACGTTTCGGCGAAGGTCTGGCGGCATACGGGCGGGAAGTGGTCGCGCCAGTCCGAGGAGCTGCCGATGCACAGGGTGATCGACATGGCCATCCTCGTCTGCTCGGCGAAGCGGTACTTTTCGGAGAGCTACCGCCGCTCCGAACCGTACGATAAGGAAAACCCCCGCATCGACAGGATCGGGCTTCAGGGGGACGCGATGAGCGTGGAAATTTGCACCGGAAACCCGATGATAGACCAGGACATCGAGCTCTTTCAGGAGGCGCTCCGGCGCGACGACGAGCTGATGGCCGAGCGGCTGCACACCCTCGCCAACCTCCTGATCGGGATGGGGTACGGGAACTGCGCGCGGTGAGGAGTGTTCGGGAGGTCGGGAGTTTCGATTGAATTGGCGGAAACATCTTGCTCTTGTAGGTTTTTTCGTGGTGAACTGAGAGCGATTTGACGTATTTTCAGGAATTGAAGGAGGTTTTTTTATGCGCTCCAAAGCGTACGTACTTGTCTTCGACGGTCTGGCGGACTGGGAGCCTGCGCTCGCGATGTGCCAGATACGAAAATCGGGAAAGCTGGAGATTGTCAGCGTCGGCTTTTCGAAAGAGAATGTTGTGACGATGGGCGGATTCACGATATGCCCCGATATCGCGCTCGACGAGGTGAACGTCGACGAAGCGGGGCTTTTCCTTCTACCCGGCGGCGACATGTGGGAACAGGGAGGAAGCGACGCGGTGCGCGAACTGCTCGGACGCCTTTCCTCGAACGGCGTTCCTGTCGCCGCGATTTGCGGGGCGACGCTGGAGGTCGTTCGGGCCGGGCTGACGCGCGGCGTCCGGCATACGAGCAACGCCCTCGGCTACCTCAAGGCAGTGCTGCCCGGATACGCCGACGAGGAGTTCTACGTGGACCGGCCGGCGGTCGCCGACGGAAATCTGATAACAGCGGGAGGGCTCGACAGGATCGAGTTCGCGTACGAAATCGTCAAGCGGCTGGAAATCTTCGACGAAGCCGAGGCGGGCGAGCTGTACGAGATGTTCAAAAACGGCGTCGTCCCGGCAAGGTATATGGCGTAACATGCGAAAGGGAGAGCGCGGCGGCCGTTGCGCTCTCCCCTTCATGGAGTTCCGCGACGCCGCAGAGCGCCTTCAGGGGCGCGGGCGTCTTTTTTTTATGACGCGAAGTCGAGTTTCAGCTCCCGTGCGACCAGCTGCCCGTTCTCCAGCGCGATCAGCACTGCCTTTCCCCACCAGGCGCTCTCCCTGCCGAGGGAGGAACAGATCTTCCCCCCGATGCGCACCTGCGTCGCCTCGAAGCGCTCCGCCCACACGCCGTGCTCGCCGCCGCGCGTTCCCGCGTGGACTACGCCCTTGAGTTTGCCGTGGACGAAGATGTTCCCGGACGCCCTTATTTCCGCGCCCTCGTTCATGTGCCCCAGAAGCATGACGTCGCCGTCGTGCTCCACCATTTGCCCCGAGCGAAGCGATTGCGTCAGGATGAGCGAGCCCGATTCGACGCGCTCTCTGTCCGGGCGTCCGGCGACCGGCTCTCCGGTGGTGAACCCCGTATTGCGAAAAAGCTCCAGCGTCTCCGTATCGTCCGACGTCCATGAAAGAACGCGGAAACCTCCGGCCCATACGAAGTCGCAGAGCAGTCGGGAAAGGAAATCCGGCGTGAGTTTGCGCATCTTGCAGTCGATCACCAGGCCGGTGTCGCCGGCGATGCGGGCCAGTTCTTCGACGGAGGCGCGCGCCTCCTCCAGGAGTTCGTCCTCCGCGGCGTCGTCCTTCAATATGACGCGAATGCCGTACCCGGCTCCCTTGAGGAGAATCCGCGGTTCGTTCCCCCGTTCGACGAACTTCTTCAACAGCTTTTCTCTGGTTTCCAGGATATTGAACATGGCGTTCACTCCCTTTCGCGCTCTCCCCGGTGATTTCTCTCTTGAGAAACAGCCTACACCTTGACATAGTGTGAGAGTCAAGCGGAGGAGCGCAATCTTTTGATTCCAGAGCGAATTTTTAAATGTGGGAGCGGCGCGTAACGGGCGACCTTCGCTCACGGGACTTGTGGTCCGGGGCTGAATGGCATATCATATTGTAATGAACTGAGAGATTCCGTTCCGGCCAGAGGAGGGAGCGTTCATGGAAGTACAGAACAACGAGTGGCAGGTAGTGGTCTTCTTTTTGGGAGGGCAGGCGTTCGCCATCAGCGTGGACAAGACCAGGGAAATTCTTCGCTGGCCGGGCAGCCGTCCTATTCCGGAGTCCCACCCCGCCATGATCGGCATCACATCCGTCCGCGGAGAGGTAATGCCCCTGCTTGACCTCAGGGCGTACCTCGGCATCACGCCGAAAGTCCCGCTGGAATCGAGCAAAGTGATCATCGCGGAGTTCAACGAGAGTAAACTGGGGTTCGTCGTCGACGGCGTCGAACGCATTTACGGAATCAGCGCCGCGGAGTTGGATTCCACATTGACGAGCGCGGTGCTCGGCAAGTCCATCCTCTACGTCATCAAGCGAAACGAGAGCAACGTTCTGATCCCCGATTACGAGGCGATCATCCAGGCGGCCGCTCCTTCCCTCGACAGAAGCCTCTCCATCGACCTGAAGAAGGTCGCGGAACTCGCCGCGCCTCTCGGAGACCTCGACCGGTACCGTATCCTCGTCGCAGAGGACTCGCCGCTCATCCGGACGCAGATATCCGATGTGCTCACCCAGGGCGGCTTCCATAACGTGACGCTCGTCGCCGACGGCAAAGAGGCCTGGGAGCGTCTGGCGATGAAGAACGAACGCTACGATCTCCTCGTCACCGACGTCGAAATGCCCCGCCTCGACGGCGTCGCCCTCACCAAGCAGGTGAAGGAGCACCCCGAACTGAAAAGGATGCCGGTCGTCGTCTTCTCCTCCATCATGGTGCAGGACGTCCGGCTCAAAATCTCCGGCACCGGCGCCGATGCGCACGTCACCAAGCCCGAACTCCCGCGTATGGTCGAGAAGGTCTGCCGCCTCCTGCTGGACTCGAAGGAGAAGGCCGCGGCGACGAAGTAAGAGCTGCCGGAACACCGTTTCGGAGGGCGTTCGCGCCCTCCGTTTTTATGGGGAGGAACTATGAAAGTCTTGGTAAGCGCGTGCACGATAGGGTGCAATTGTAAATATAACGGGAAAAACAACAGGAATGAAGCGGTGGTCGAGTATCTGCGGGATAAGGAAGTCATAAGCATCTGCCCTGAAGCGTTGGAAAATATGGGGACGCCCCGCCCCTGCGCCGAAATCGTCGACGGCGTGGTGATGAACGAGAACGGCAAAAATGTGGATGCTGAATTTCGGAACGCGGTCGAGCTTGCCTTGGAACAAATAAAGGATGAAGCGATCGACCTGGTGATTCTGCAATCACGAAGTCCAACGTGCGGAGTGAACCGGATATACGACGGAACATTTTCAGGGAAGTTGATCCCCGGACAGGGGCTCTTCGCGCAGGCGCTCATACAAAGGGGATATAGAGTCGTCGACGCCGAGGATGTTCCGAAACTGTAAGCCGTTCTTGGCCGCCCCGCTGTTCGAGCGGTGATCGCGAAAGAACCGCCGAGAGCGTCTCCCCCTGCTGGAGGATGCCAAGGGAGCACTCCTCGTGCGAATGCCGCTTGTAGTGCACTTCCTCCTCGGCGCAGAGTTTCAGCTCGAAAAACGGCAAACTCGCATCGCGATAGAATTCGATTCCCATGTCGCGCCTCCCGTGTACCGAATCATACGTCATGAATCTCCCAGCGATGTTCTCTATTATTGCACAAATGCTTCGTTCCTTGGAATCCTTCGCCGGGGGCCGGAACACGGCGTTCTCTTGAAAAAAACAAAGAGACTGACTATACTGTATATATGCTGTGCGAAACGAAGAACCAATTTTTGTCCCGCGAAAGGGGAGAGCGCTATGAAGTCGACGGATGAACTGATGGACGAACACAGGGGAATCGAGGTTATGCTGGATGTTCTTGATGCGGTTGCCCGGAAGGTCGCGACCGGAAAACCCGCTGATTTGGGTCACCTGGACGGAATGATGGAGTTCTTGTCCGTCTTCGCCGACAAGTGCCACCACGGGAAGGAGGAGGAGTTCCTCTTCCCGAGCCTTGAAGCGGCGGGAGTGCCGAACGAGGGGGGGCCCATCGGCGTCATGCTGAGCGAACACCGCAAGGGGCGGGAGTGCATCGCCGGCATGAAGCAGGGCGTCGCGGCGCTGAAATCAGAGGAAAAGAAGGGAATCGCGCTCTTCGCCGACAATGCGGCGGCCTACACGGAGCTGCTGAGGCAGCACATCCAGAAAGAAGACAACGTGCTCTTCGTCATGGCCGGCCGGTGTCTGAGCGATGCGCAGGATGAAGAGCTGTTCCGCGAGTTCGAGAAACTGGAGGAGGAGCGGATCGGAAAGGGGAGGCACGAGCAGTTTCACGCCCTGCTGGACGATCTGCAAAAAATCTATCTCGGCTGACCTCCGCCGCGCTGCGCCTCCGGCGTGCGGCGACAGAGCGTGCGCCGAACGAACCGGCACGCTTGCCCCGAACCGATGCCCCGACCCGATGCCCCGACCCGGTAGCGCCGCTTTGTCCCCCGCTTCTCCGAGAAGACGGGGGATTTTTTTATAACGAATCTTCCGTCCGTCCCGCAGCGCCGCTTGCGAGAGGAACGAAAGTGCACTATCATGCGTTGAGGAGCCGCGTTCGCGAATCGGGTACGGGAGGGAAATCCCATGTTTTTCGATATCAGAGGCATTGTGCTTTTCTGGTTGGTTGTCAATCTTATGCTCACCGTAACGAATATCGCCATGTACTTCCGCTACCGGAAGCGCTTCGAAGGCCTCCTCTTCTGGTCCGTGCACATGATTCTTCAGGTGACGGGCATGACCTTCATCTTTCTTCGAGGGTTCATCCCCGGGTTCGTCTCCGTTTTTGTCGCCAACGGGATGCTCGCCATGGGGGCGCTCTCGCTCCTCGTGGGGCTCGAACTGTTTGTGGACAAGAGCCGACGGCATGGGTTCAACCTCGCGGCGATCGCAGGCTATCTTGCGGTTATGGCCTACTTCTACTGGATTCGTCCCGATCTCGCGGTGCGCACCGTCGCGACGTCCGCTCTTCATGCCGCCGTCGCGTTTCAGATCTGCGCGTTGCTGCTCCGGCGGGTTCCTTGCGGTCTGCGGGACATCACGCGCATCACCGGACTGGTGGCGGGCGTCTACGCCGCGGTCCATTTTTCCAGAATGTGTCTGTTGCTCTTCTTCTCGCCACAGACGAACGATTTGTTCCGCTCCGGTTTTGTCGATTCGTTTTTTCTCGCCTGTATTCTCACGCTGGAAATAGCCTTGAAGCTCGCCATCATCATGATGCTCTCGCGCCGCCTTCTCGAAACCCTCGAACAGACCACAGCGGAGGCTGAGCGGATGGCCGTGGCCGCTCAGACCGCGAATAGGGCGAAGAGCGAATTCCTGGCGAATATGAGCCACGAGATACGGACGCCCATGAACGGAGTTCTGGGGATGACGGGGTTGCTGCTCGATATGCGTCTGACCGACGAGCAGCGGAGCTGCGCCGAGGCCGTGCGTTCGAGCGGCGAGCATCTCCTCGGCATTCTCAACGATATTCTGGACTTCTCGAAGATCGAGGCCGGGCGGCTTGATCTGGAGGACGTGGATTTCGACCTGCGCGCCGTGCTCGATGAAATCGCCTCCATCCTGGGGGCGCGCGCCGGGGCGAAAGGCCTGCAACTGCGCCTTTCCATGGATCCCGGCGTGCCGGCCTCGCTGCGGGGAGACCCGCTGCGACTTCGACAGGTGCTGAACAACCTGGCGGACAATGCGGTCAAGTTCACTTCGCGGGGCGAGGTTTCCATCTCCGTAGAGTCCGAGGAGGAAGGACAAAACGATGTCGCGCTGCGCTTTTCGGTGCGCGACACGGGGATCGGAATCCCGTTGGAGAAGCAGGGGGCGCTCTTCGACAAGTTCAGCCAGTTGGATACCTCGACGACAAGAAAATACGGAGGTACCGGCCTTGGCCTCGCTATCTCGAAAAAACTCGTCGAGATGATGGGCGGAGAAATCGGCGTAACAAGCGCCGAAGGCCGGGGATCGGAGTTCTGGTTTTCGGCGCGGTTCGGCAAGGCGTCCGGTGCGGGGCGCGCTCTTCCGCAAAAGGAACACCGCGACATGACGCCGCTCTCCGCGGGGCAAAGGCGAGCGCGGCTTCTCGTCGCGGAGGACAACACGACCAACCTCCAGGTCGCGCTGGGCATTCTGAAAGGCCTGGGACTGGACGCGGACGCGGCCTCGGACGGAGAGGAGGCTGTCGAGGCGGTGCAACGCCATCCGTACGATTTGGTGCTGATGGACTGCCAGATGCCCCGGATGGATGGATACGAGGCGACGCGGAGGATTCGCTCGCTGGAGGGCGACGTTCGCGACGTCCCGATCATCGCGATGACGGCGCATGCGATGGCCGGGGACAGGGAGAAGTGCCTGCAGGCGGGAATGAACGATTACGTTTCCAAGCCGATTTCTCCTCGTCTCTTCGTCGAAACGCTTCGGCGCTGGCTTCCTTCGGGGGCAGACGCTCTCGAAGATGCTCCGGGGCTCAAGGGAACTGTCGGCGAAAGCTGCTCGGCTTCTTCGGGGCAGGAGCGGGAGTTTGCGTCCCGTGTATGGGACAGGAGCCTCCTGCTGGAGCGGGTGCTCGGGGATGAAGCCTTGGCCGAAGATGTTGTCGCGGGGTTTGTGAGCGATATGCCGGAGAGGATCGCCGCTCTTGAGAAGGCTGTGGCGGCCGGCGACTTCGGCGAAACGGAGAACCTGAGCCACGCTCTGAAAGGGGCCGCCGGAAGCGTCTCCGCGGAAGCGTTGATGCGTGTCGCGAAGGAGATGGAGAAGAAAGCGAAAGAGAGTGACCTTGACGCTCTCAGGACTATTCTGCCGGCTGTGATGTGGGAATATGAACGGTTGAGGTCGGCGCTCGAAAAGAAGTAGGAAGGGAAATCTCCGAGTCTTCTTCGTGCGAGCGGTTCCGGGCGGGGACGCGACGAAACTGTTCTCCCCGATGCGAAGGGAGGAAAATCATGACTGGACGCATAGTTACATTGTTGGCGCGAGGCGTTCTGCTCCTTCTTCTCTGTGCCGTCTCTTCGGAGGCGCAGTCGCGAATGGAGAAAGAGTACTGCAACGCGCGCTTCGGCTTCTGTTTTTCGTACCCGGCGCATTTCGAGATGGACCCGCCTCCGGAGAACGACGACGGACGGGTTCTGCGCGACAGCGACGGGTGCGTCGTGACGGCGTGGGGAGGGTACAACGTCCTCGAAGAGACGCTTGAAGATGCGATGACATCGCGGAACGCCGATTTCGACACCGTGACCTACAGTGCCAAGGGGAAGAACTGGTTCGTCCTCTCGGGGTACAGAGGGAGCGACATCGTCTATCTCAAACTCTGGGTGGGGCCCGACGCGGTCAACGGACTGGAGATGGCGTACCCGTCGGCGTTGAAAAAGGAGTACGACGCGGTGGTGACGAACATCGTCCGTTCGTTCCGTCCCGGAGATTTGTAGCCGGTCCGCGGA
>JAHDKR010000030.1 GCA_018436785.1 Synergistaceae bacterium
GTGGCCCTGAAGTGCATCGTCTTCGACGGAAAGGAGCCGACGGACGAGCTTGTGGAGGAGGTCTTCAAGTTCATCAGGCACGGTGCGTTCGCGCCGTCCGCGGAGAACGGAGCTCCCCGGCCGCAGTGAGCCGGACATGCTCGCGCATATTTCAACGAACTAAACACGGCCCCCGCGATTTCTCGCCGGGGGCCGCTTCATACTTTTACAACGAGTGTGTGCTGAACTGGTCCCGAATGCCTTTTACGGCCGCCGCAAGGGCGTCGGGGTCGAGAACCATCTCCATCATGCTGATCTGCTCTTCCCAGGCGGCAGGATCGCATTCATTGCGAATGTCGCCGTCGAAGATATGGTACACGGGGAGTCCCAACGAGACTCCCGCGAGAGGGCCTGCATAGGTCGGATCGCCGTTGCTCACGGTCTCGGCGTAGATCTCCGCGCCTTCAGCGTCGGAGGAACCGAGGATGACGACAACGTTTTCAGCTCCGAACTTCTCGGCAGCGTCCTTGATACGCTGCTGATTCTGCAGGTCCATCGCTCCCGCGGCGGTTCAGACGAAGCACTCCGTCACGGAGAATTCGATGGAAGCGCCGCTTGCCTTCAGACATGCCTCCATGGCGGGTCCGGGGACGCCGTCCCGCTCACCGAGGAGAAGCAGTTTCTTGCCTGTCAGTTTGCCCATTTTTCCACCTCCTTTCTGCTTTACAGGGTAGCGTCAAATGAGGATTTCGTCCAGAGCCGGCGGAAAAAATCGGCGGGAAAGAAAAAAACGGCGCCCCGCCGCGAAGGGAGGAGCACCGTCTGCGATTTCAGTGCACGGAAAGCGCGCTACCGGGAGAGACCGGGGCAGAACCCCGCCCAGAGAATTCCCTTGGGAAGCAGGAGCGGAAGGAGCGCGTCGGGGCGTCCTATCGGAAGCGACGCGATGCTTTCGACGTATTCCTGGGGGAGCATATCCAGCTCCGTCCCTTCGTCGGAACAGTTCACCGTGAACAGACCGTTGGCGAGGTTCAAAAATTCGCCGACCGCCGCCGACGCCATCTCGTCGAACGAGTCGATGTCGAAATCGGTAAAACGCTGTGCGAGATCGACGAAGACTTCGTCTTCGGCGGCGATGAAGACCGACACGCGAAGGTCGCCCTTCATGCGTTGTATGAACCCCCTCAGATTTTTGTACTTCTCCTCCGCCAGCGGGTCGATGGCGGCGCCGGGGTCGATGAACCGGATGACGCTCCTCATAAAGACGGTGGCCCAGCTCCTGACCACAGCTTTGCCCGCTCCCGGCTGCCCTACGAGAATGGAGGAGACCACGCCTTCGACGTCGTTCGCCTTGACCGCCTCGTACCCCTCTTCGGAGAGACCGGCGTTCTTGCGGTACTTTTCAAGCACCAGGAGGAAGCCGTCGTGCGACAGGATGCCGTCCTGGACAAGAATCTGCCCGAGGAGCACGTGTTCGCTCTTCTGGGCGGAGATGATGGATTCAAGCTGATCGACGGAGAGGTACCCCTTCTCGATGGCGAGTTCGCCGAAACGGCGGTCGACCCTCTTCTGCATCTCGTTGATCTCGACGACCTGGTCAGGGCTCATGTAGCCCTGCGCAAGCGCGAGCATCCCTATAAGGGGGCGCACCTCGCCGAGCCGCCCCAAGGCGCTCGAAAGAGCGCTGGGCGTGACGAACCCCTCCTGGAGAAGAAACTGCCCGAAAAGTCTTGAGAACACTACTCCCACTCCCCTTCCAGAATACGGCGTATCAGTTTGAGCACGGCCTCCCGCTCGAACGGTTTTTGAATAAAATCCACCGCGCCGGAGTCGATGGCCGCTTTCAAGTTCTTGCTGGTACCCGTGGACGAGGCCATGACCACTCGCGCCGACGGGTCGTGCGCCCGTATTTCGGAAAGCGCCTGGATACCTGTCTTCCCTGGCATGACGATGTCCATGAATACAATATCCGGCCGGTGCAAGCGGTACATCTCCACCGCCTGATTCCCGTCTATGGCTTCAAAGACCGTTCCCACAGGGCTTTCGTTTAAAATATGACGCAGCATTTTGCGCACCACTGCGGAGTCGTCGCAGAGAAGCGCTGTGTATTTTTTTTCCACGGAAGAAGCCCTCCCTAATATGGAGTTCTCTCATCCAAGAACTCTTTTTGAGAATTATAGCATGAAGCGCAATGTACAAGCAGATGGATGACGAAATTTATTCACTAAAGAAATATCGGATATTTAAAAAATGTTCGCAAGTTTTTTCAGCGCGCTCCGCTTTCGCAAGGCACGCCTTAAGACTCCTCGAACACAGTGAATACGCATGCAAACGTGAGCATTGACAAATGCAGGCGGGGGTATTAGCATCGTTTTTGAACCGTCTTGATTTCACAGTTTATGTATAAATATAAAATATTTTGACTTTTTATCTAGGAGGCGATGGCGTGCGGAACGCGGTCTATCTTGGCCCTTCCGGCGGAGGCAAGTCGGAGATCTCCATCAACATGGCGCTGCGCGCAGCCGCAGAGGACGGGCCTGCCGTTCACTTCTTCGACATGGACCAGACGAAGCCGCTCTTCCGCTCCCGGGCCTGCCGCGACCTTCTGGAGCGCTCCGGCGTCGTCTTCCATTCTGGGGCCGAATTTCTCGACTCTCCCGTCATTCCGGACGGCGTCGCGGATTTTCTGCGCGACCCCGCCTGCCGCTGCATCCTCGACGTGGGGGGCAACCCTGCGGGAGCTCGTCCGCTCGGACAGCTCGCCGCCCTGCGTGAAGCCGACGCGGCCGCTTTCTACGTGATCAACGTCTACCGCCCGTTCTCCGACGAACAGAGTCTCCGGGAGGACATGGAACGCATCGTCGCATCGGCCCGCATCCCCGCTCCGTGCGTGGTGAGCAATCCGAACCTGGGACGGGAGACGACGCTCGACGACGTTCTTGAAGGACACCGCAGGCTGCTCCCTCTGCTGGAGCGGCTCGATGCGCCGCTCGACCGTCTCTGCGTCCGGCTCCCTCTTCTGGAATCGGTGCGTCCTCTCGTCGACTGCCCAGTCGCGGGGATCGCCCTCCACCTTGACGGAAGGGAGGTGAAATAACGGTGAAAATCACCATCAACGCCGAGTTCTGCAAGTCCTGCGGCCTCTGTATCGACGTCTGCAAACGGGACGTACTGGAAATCGGGCCGGAGACCAATTCGAAAGGATACCGGGCGGTCGTCGCGGCGCATCCCGAACACTGCGTCGGCTGCTCCGTATGCGCGGTCATGTGTCCCGAGGGGGCTATTGCGCTCAAGAAATGACGGGAACGGAAGGACGCTCCCCGCACTCCGCCACACGAAAGGATTGAGATTATGGAAAAGAAATTTTTGAAGGGAAACGAAGCCGTCGCCGAGGCTGCAATCCTCGCCGGATGCCGCTTCTTCGCGGGCTACCCGATCACGCCCCAGAACGAGATCCCGGAGTACATGGCGCGGCGGATGCCGCAGGTCGGCGGGGTCTTCCTGCAGGGAGAGAGCGAAACAGCCTCCGTCTGCATGGTCTACGGCGCGGCGGCCATGGGGAAGCTCGCCATGACCTCCTCCTCGGGACCGGGGATCAGCCTGAAGGCCGAGGGGATCTCCACGCTCGCAGGGGCGCAGCTGCCCGCCGTCATCGTCAACGTGATGCGCGGAGGGCCAGGACTGGGCACCATCCAGGCGGCGCAGTCGGACTACCTCCACGCTACGAAGGCGATGGGGCACGGCGGATTCCGCGTGCTCGTCCTCGCACCGAGCACGGTGCAGGAGGCCATCGACCTTACCTATAAAGCCTTCGGGCTCGCTGTGAAGTACCAGAACCCCGCAGTCGTCCTGATGGACGGCTGGATCGGCTCGATGATGGAGCCCGTGACGCTCCCCGAGGCGAAGGAGCCCGTGAAGAACGCGTACACGGGGTGGGGGACGCGCTACTACAACCCCTCGGGAACCGACGTGGACGTGGTCACCTCCTGCCTGCTGGAGCCCGACCGCCAGGAGCTGCTGAATATCCACTTCGGCGAGATGTACGAAACATGGGCGCGCGACGAAGTCATGGCCGAGGAGTACATGCTCGGCGACGCGGAGTACGTCATCGTCGCCTACGGGACTGCGGCCCGCGCGGCCCGCACCGCGATCGGCTCTCTGCGCGAAAAGGGCGTCAAGGCGGGGATGCTTCGCCCGATCTCCCTCTACCCCTTTCCGTACGACGCCCTGAAGCGCCTGGACAAGAGCCGCGTCCGCTGCATTCTGGATACGGAGATGACCCTGCCGGTCCAGATGAAGGACGACATCCGCCTCGGCGTGACCGACGCCATTCCGGTGCACTCCTGCGGGCGCTCCGGAGGCGTGGTGCTGACGAACGAGGACATCGAGGACGCGCTGCTGCGGATCATCGAAGAGGAGGGGAAGTAAAATGGACGCGCTCTATGAACGCCCGAAGTCGCTGACCAACAGAGCGACCGCCTACTGCCCCGGCTGCCTGCACGGCGTGGCCACCCGCCTGATCGCCGAACTTATCGACGAGCTGGACGCGCGCGCCGACACCGTCGCGGTGCTTCCCGTCGGCTGCGGCACGCTGGGGATGTTCCACTTCAACACGGATATCGTCGTCTCGCCGCACGGACGGACTCCCGCCGTTGCCACGGGCGTGAAGCGCTCCGCGCCGGAAAAGCTCGTCTTCTCCTACCAGGGGGACGGCGACCTCGCCGCCATCGGCCTCGCGGAGATCATGCACGCCGCGAACCGGGGGGAGAACTTCACCGTGATCTTCATCAACAACGGCACCTACGGCATGACGGGCGGTCAGATGGCCCCGACGACGCTCGTCGGCCAGAAGTCGACCACGACGCCGGAGGGGCGCAACCCCGCCGAGACTGGCTACCCGATGATGATGTGCGAAATCCTGTCGCAGCTCCGCGCGCCGCGCTACATCGCGCGTTTCTCGCTCGACTGCCCGGCGAACGTCATTCAGGCGAAGAAGGGGCTCAGGAAGTCCTTCGAGCTGCAGCGCGCGGGGAAGGGCTTCACCTTCGTTGAGCTGCTTTCGAACTGTCCGACGAACTGGGGGCTTTCGCCGCTGGAGTGCCTGGAATGGATGCGGGAGAACACCATGAAGGCATTCCCGCTTGGCGTCTTCAGGGACAGGGAGGACTGATCATGGAGAAGAAGATCACCATCGCGGGCTTCGGCGGTCAGGGAGTGATGGCCATCGGCCAGATGCTGGGGTACGCCTCCTGCAAAGCGGGCGGCAACGCGCTCTTCCTGCCGAAATACGGCCCCGAGCAGCGCGGCGGAACGGCCAACTGCACAGTGACTCTCGCCGACGTTGAGATCGGCGCGCCGGAGTCGCGCTACGTCGACACGCTGATCGCGCTGAACCAGCCGTCGCTGGAGCGTTTCCTCGGCGCAGTCCGTCCGGGGGGGCTCGTCCTGCTCAACAGCTCGCTCTGCCGCTGGACCGGAGGGCGGGAGGACGTGAAGCTCGCCGAGATTCCGGCTGACGACATCGCGCGCGAGATCGGCTCGCCGAAGGTGGCGAACATTGTCGTCATCGGCGCGTACATCGGACTGAGCGGCGTCCTCACCGAGCGGCAGATGCTCGACGCCATCGAGGAGAAGCTGGGGAAGCGCCCCGAACTGCTCGAGATGAACCGCCTCGCGCTGAAGCGCGGAATGGAGTCGGCGACGCCGAGAACATAAGACGACGTCCGTCCCCGCGGACGGGCTCGCGCTTCGCCGCGCCGCCGGAACGATTTTTCCGCCGCAAAGCAGTATAATGTTGCTTTGCGGTTACACCCGCGCAACGCTTTTGTTACGCGTGCGCCGTACACTCTGCGGGAACGCCTTTGCCTCAGCCCGACGGCGCCGGTCGGAAGGCAAGGCGCGGAACACCCGCGAAACGCGGACTCACACGCAAGGAGGAGAACTGAATGAATCTGAAACGAATCGTAGTCTGGGCGCTGATGACGGCCCTCGTCGCATCGTGCGCCGCCGGAACGGCTTTCGCGGCGGATACGGTCCCGCTCGAAGGGCGGATGACCCTGTACACGTCCCAGCCGGAACGGGACGTGACCAAGCTCATCGCGGCCTTCAACGAGCTGCATCCGGACGTCGCTGTGGACGTCTTCCGCTCGGGAACCGAGGAGGTCGTCAGCAAGGTCCGCGCGGAGCACGCCGTGCGGTCGGTGCTCGCGGACGTGCTGCTTGTGGCCGACAGCGTCACCTTCGAGAGCCTCAAGGAGGACGGCATGCTCCTCCCCTACGACTCCCCCGAGATGAAGGGCATCCCCGAGGAGTATCTGGACAAAGACCGCACCTACGCGGGAACGAAAATCATCAGTACCGGCATCATCTACAACACCACGAAGGTGAAAGAACCTCCTGTCTCCTTCGCCGACCTGGCGAAGAGCGAATACAAGGACAGCATCATCATGCCCAGCCCGCTCTACTCCGGCGCCGCCGCGTACAACCTCGGCGTGATGACCCGGACCGAGGGGCTCGGCTGGGAGTTCTACGAGGCGCTGAAGGCGAACAACATCCGCATCGAGAAGGGGAACGGCGCCATCCTCACCGCGGTGGTCGCGGGCGAGAAGGCCTGCGGACTCGTGGTCGACTTCATGACCGTCCGCTCGAAACGCGACGGCGCGCCGGTGGAGTTCGTCTACCCGCTTGAAGGCTCCCCTGCGGTCACCGAGCCGATAGGCATCTTGAAGACGACGGAAGTTCCCGAGCTGGCGAAGGCCTTCGTCGACTTCGTCCTCTCGGCCGAGGGGCAGAAGGTGGCGGCGGAGATGGGGTACACGCCCGTCAAGGACGGCGTCGAGGCCCCCGAAGGGCTGAAATCGGTGGGCGAGATCAAGAGCATGGTCTACGACATCGCCGTGCTGAAAGAGGCGCGTGAGGCCGAAAAGGCGCGTTTCAGCGCGATGTTCCAGTAGAAACCGGGGAGAACGGTGCGCGTACGGCACTTTGCACGCATTTTCGGAAGCCGCGCTCTGAAGGCAGCCTTCTACGGCGCGGTCTTCCTCTTTTTCATCGCGCCGCTGCTTCGCCTCCTGCTGATGAGCTTCGCCGGGGAGGCAGGGTACGACGCGTCGCACTACGTCCGCCTCCTCGCCGAGGAGCGGACGCGGCTGGCCATCAGGAACACGGCGATCATCGGGACGAGCGCCA
>JAHDKR010000159.1 GCA_018436785.1 Synergistaceae bacterium
CCGCGCACATTCGAATTGTAGGGAAAACGGCTCTCGGGCAGGAGAAATCCCGGCTCTATTTCTGGATATACGCGGCTCTATTCCGGGAGAACCGTGGCTCTCTTTTTGGAGACAAGCGGCTCTCCCGCTGTGTGATATTCAATGTATGGCGATCTGGATAACCGAGTTCACGGATCACATCGGCGGCACTTTTATCGTATTTTATATAAAGCTCTACTGCTTTCAATCTTTTTTCCCTTGAGTACATGGACATCCTCCCGTCTCTGAAAAAGAGTCCAAGATTTTGTCCGCACCCCCAACTGGGGAATTCTACTTTGCAACTTCTGCCGTTTCTATTATGCAATAAATACCAGAATTCCCCTATGAAACTTCGTCGCCTCGAGAAGACGGTTTTTGTACTTCTTTCCGGAGAGATGCCCCCTTCGGCCTTTTTGATTATGCAAGAAATAGTCCTGGCACGAAAATCAGTCTACGATGTCTTGGCACTCAACAACTAGATTTTTGGCGATTAAGCGGCAAAAGAGAAAAATCGCTCATCTTACTGCGCCTCTTCATATTTTTTTATTCACTAAAACGACGTATAATGAGACAAACTTTTTTCATAATCGAGAGGTGTATCTTACGATTATGTCACAGCTAAGGAAAAAGCAGCCGAGTGAAATATCTCACTACGTTATATTTAGTTGTTCTGCGAACAAGGTCGAATCAAGGGCATGCAGCACTTGGGTAATGTTTTTGTTATCCCGAAGAATGCAGAACGTCCGGCCGACAGGAGATATATAAAAATTAGCAAGGAGATTTTTGATCTTAAAATTTTATGATATCTTTGTTTGTAGAGACGTATTGAAAGCGAGGATGGAGCGTATGTCTGCTGAATTGGGAGCTAACGAAGCAATTGAAGCAGCGGAGCAAGTTGTCAATATCGAATCTGTGATGAAGCAGCAATCCGGTTCTTACCCCATGCCCATACCATCCGCAAGCTCAAACGAACTACTTGAGCCAATACTGACTCAAGCCTTTATTTCGCAACCGTTAATAGGAAATATAATCCTATCAGAGGAGCAAAGAACAAAGATACATATGCTGGCAAAAGACGCCTTATCTAGCGCGTTGAGGAAAATATACCTTAATAATTATGGGATAAACGATTTTAATTGCGATGTCCTTATGCTGGAAACTGCTCTGCTCCTACGTAATTGGACCGATTGCAGCACTAATGATGCTGGCGGCGATGACATGAAATTTTGGGAGTATATCTGTAATCAATATGCTTTGACATATGATAAAGGCTTTGGCAATAGCCATACATATAGAATATTTAAGCAGGTTATCAAGAGAAGTCTAAAACGCAATAATCGGTTATTTGTAAATGTTGGGCAGAAATATTACACAACTATGCTAATACATGCCTTAGCGCCAAAAGTAAAGTTTTACGACCTATTTGAACAAATACTTGCTTTTTATACCAGGACCCTTTCCTATCAATATATTAAAGCTGACCCGGCTTTCCAAGCTTTTTCTCAAGCTATGAAATGTCGCTTTGAAAGCAGCAGCTTTCCTATAGAAGATGACGTATACATCAAAAGTCTTCAATCATCGTCAGCGATAAAAGCGCTGTTTTTAAACTGCCCCAAATACATGGGCTATTTTGTAGAGAATGTTGTTCATAGGATTGATGTATTGGTAGCCGGGGGGAAATTCGATGGGAGTTCGTACCTAGACACTTTGCTGGTGGATTGGTATGAAAACAGAAGTCATGAGGAGCGTTCTCGAGCAAAACAAGCGAGAAAAACGGCCACCTCTGATAGAGTTATCACAGATTTTTCAAGAATCAGACCATTTTATCGATGTGATGCAGGGAAAATTTCGCTTGTTATCCCGCCCATTCGTTTAGGCAAAGCATCAGAGAATCCGCCGTGGATTACCATATATCGAAATAAGAGCGATTCGAACCCCTATTCGAGCAAGCTTAGCTGTTATGGAGACTATTTCTGCAAAACAAGCTCGAAAACAATTATTCCGATTAACGACGTTTCATCTGACGACTCTGAGCGTATTGAGCCGCGCGTAATCATTTCATACAATAACAAGGACATCTATGATTCTGGTTCCAAACTCTACCGCAGCGCTATAGCGTTTGACAATGATGGCAGTGAGATAAATAAACGGCCAGACAAAGAGTATGTCGATATTTTTGTAACAGCTAGAGGTCATCTTGAGGGCGAAGACACCTCGCCCGATTGCACTGCCAGCCTCTGCGGTAACGGCTATCTTTATCGTGCGCTAATAGATGACCAAACACACTTCATTATCAATGGGATCCCCCTATACCCTGTTGAACAGACGGTGAGCGGACTAACTTTAAATATGTCCATAGCTCCGGTAAGTCATTGCAAGTATTTGCTAAATCAACAAGAGTATCTTATTTTCGCAAAACAAATGACTCTTACGATTGCATCTGAGCATCAGACTTTTGGAAAAAAATACCGCCTTATGGTCGATGATAGATTGCATTCACTTGCGGAATGCTGTACTGGTATTAACCGTAGTTGCAGCATTACGCTACCTGACGAATACGGCGCCCACGAATTACGGATTATTGAAAATGAAACACAACTTCGAGTATATACTCTTCATTACATAGTTCTTGAGGGATTATCACTGCTTTTCACCGGTTTTTACTATTTCCCCAACTTTAGTAAAAACGGTTCTGTAGAAATAACTGACAAAGATGGCGTTAATCGTCACAAATATGAGATAGCGTCAAACTCAAGGTACATGCTTTTGCCATATAAAGATGGCGATTTATCTATTGATATTCCGACACTACGCTGGCGTATCAGTGGTAAACCCGTGCCACCCGATGCGGATCGGATTCTATGGTATGAGGATATCCCTATGTCCGCGCTACTGGAATTGGATGTTCCAAGAGGTTTTACTTGCACTACCATGATAGGGAAAAAACCTTTCAAATCAGAAGTAGTTGAAATAGGCAATGAAATTAAAACGAAAAAGGATCCTCCTATTCAAACAGTCAGTTTGCTACTACAAAAAGCCAACAAAGATTCGGTGGAAATCCCGCTGTTTGACATAGCTTTTAAGCCCTTTTTTAAATCGCACCCCCTACTTATTGAAAAAAATGCACTATGCTGGTGCGTTGAGGATAATTTTATCGGGGCTGATGGCAGCAAGTTTGAGATTAGCATATGCACCGGGCAAAGGGAAATCAGACGCATTACGGTTGGTTGTACTGATGAAATTGTTCCGATGAATGAAGCCCTCGAAGACGGTGTTTACAATTACGTTATTTTCAAGAAACCCTCCGGCTTCTTCGACGACTTGGAAGAGATTGAAAATGGACAATTTATTGTTGGAAATCCTGCGCTGTTCATGTTCGATAATCTCGCAGTCATTGTAACCGAGGCAATTATTGACAATGAGCGGCTTCAACTAAAACTGCCATCCGGCATAATAACCGGACTTCAATACCTGGGTGAGCAAAGCTTGAATGGAGAGTCGCTACATTACCCTTGTTACGAAGGGTTGCTGCAATACAAACACGAGGGCAAACTTCGTCCATATGCAACCCAGGAGCATGAGCATAAAGGAGTCTTCCACGAGCAAGTGAACCCTGTGAAGGTTTGGATTATTAATGAATATACAATTTCGTTGCGTGCTCCATCGGACGATGGTCTATACGTCAATAAGAAATGGAGATCCATTACGGACAGAACGCCACAACACGGTTTCTGTGAAAACTACTGCATCCCGGACTACTATTCGTTTAAGATAATTTCGCAGATGGAGGTTTAACATGTTTAATCCGATCAAGGCATCAAGCAATATTAAGCGAAGCTTTATTGATTATATAAGCACTTCTTTTTCCATTGCTGATCCGTATTTTGCGGCGCTGTTTCGCGAGGCACTAATGAAAGATGGCATGCTTAGCAAAGGCCCGTATCTAGACATTGGCGGCTCATATACTACGGGTAAAAGCCTCAAAGAACTCGCTGAAATCAATCAGGCCTCCAGGCTATTTGCCACGCTAGAAAAGTTGCCGGAGAAGGACAAGGAACTCAAGTATGAACGCCCGCTATACTCGCACCAGGAGGAAGCGCTGCGTTACGCGCGAAACGGCGGCAACTTAGTTGTTACAACAGGCACAGGATCGGGTAAAACCGAGTGTTTTTTACTTCCGATACTACAAAGCTTGCTTGAGGAAATAGAGGCGGAAACGCTGACGCGTGCTGTCCGCGCAATTGTTATTTATCCAATGAACGCACTTGCAAACGACCAGATGAAGAGGCTGCGTAAAATCCTCGCAACCTGCCCTGCGATTACCTTTGGGCTATACAACGGAAATACCCGCCACAGGCAGACGCAGGCGGAGGCCGATTACCGCAGCTTAAACGGTAGCGCACCACTACCCAACGAAATGATTTCCCGCGAGGCAATGCAAAAAGAGCCGCCCCATATCCTGATTACCAACTACTCCATGCTGGAGTATATGATGCTTCGCCCTAAGGATGACGCGGTTTTTTCTGGTGCGAATTTACACTATATTGTGCTCGACGAGGCGCATATCTATCGCGGAGCGACAGGCATGGAAACAGCGCTGCTTATGCGACGCCTGCGTGCACGTATCAGTACGCCAAACAACGTTCAGTATATCCTTACAAGCGCCACGCTTGGCGACAAGGATGCGGATGCTGAAATTGTTGAGTTTGCCGAAAATCTATGCAGTACTACGTTTAAGCCGGAAAACATAGTCCGCTCAATCGAAATACGTCAGCCAATGATCGAACATCACAATTTCCCGCCAAAGTTGTTTGCTGAATTAAATGCCCCAGTTCGCCCCGTCGGAGAAATTCTCGAAGAGTATGACGCCGATTTTGCGCCGAATTGCGATGAAAGCGAAAAACTATTTGAGCTCATGCTGCGCAGTAGCCTCTTCTCAAAACTAAGAGAAGCCGCCTCCGTCGCAAAGACCGTCTCGCAAATAGCCCGCGAAATGGACATTTCCCAAGAAGAGCTTGTAGACCTCATCACAGTCAGCTCGAAAGCGGTTAAAAATGGTACGAGCCTTATTAAGGCCCGGTATCATTTTTTTCTCCGCGCTCTCGAAGGGGTATATATCACTCTTGCGGGAGATCGGAATGTATATCTCACGCGCAAAGAGTCTGATGAAAAGGGTAATTCCGTTTTCGAGTGTGCAATATGTGAGGATTGTAACCGTATCGCTTTGGCAGGAAAGATTATTGATGGACGGTTGCTCCATACAAAACAGGGCTTTGATGATTCAACAGACTTTTTTCTGATTAAGCAAGATAGTGAAATGGATTTTTTCTCAGGTGAAGACGAGGATGAAGACCAACCTGATGGAGTGGAACCCGAAGAAAGCAGCGATGAGAATGATTATGTGTTATGCCCCACTTGCGGTGCAATCGAGATGGAGAGCGCAGCACGCCATACAACAATATGCGAACATACCAATCATTCATACATAAAGCTTCGCAAAGCGAGGACGCGCGACAGCGGTTTTGCTGCTTGTCCTGCCTGCGAATTTGGCAGTTTCCGCAGATTTTACCTAGGATCTGAAGCTGCAACTGCCGTTCTCGGGACGGCACTGTATGAACAGCTGCCTGAATACGAAAGTATTCCTGTGCCCACTTCCACAGAGACAAAGGATGCTGGTTTTTTTGGTATTGTTAAGGAGAAAAAGCCCACGCAGACAAAGCGCGCGCGGCAGTATTTGGCTTTCTCAGATAGCCGGTCGGATGCCGCTTTTTTCGCAAGCTACATGGAGAAATCCTATCGGGAGTTTCTGCGCAGGCGAGGCTTGTGGCAGATTTGTGAAAAAGGTTTGGATCAGGGAAGATCAGTTTTCACTGTACGCGAAGTAGTTGATGCCCTCGCCCGGTTATTCGAGAAGAATGGGTCATTTGTTGAGATCGGTAAAGAGGGAGAATCACAGACGGATATTTGTCGCAAGGAAGCCTACATAGCCGTCATGAATGAGCTGATATCGAGCAAAAGAGCCAGTGGACTTGTGCAATTGGGCAAAATAGCTTATTTGTATGCACCTAAAGCCGATACAAAAAAACAAAATTGGAACAAGGCGATAGAGATTATCGCAAGTAATATGCCTTTTTCCGAAAATGCGGAGCGTGATGCGAAAGCTCTGCTTAATCTTCTGATGATCGACACTGTTTATGGCGGAGCTCTGGATGCTGGGGATGAGCTTGCTTTGAAAGCGGACGAACGAGAGTACCTTTTCTATACTTCGATAGCGAAAAAAATAGTTAAAATGAAGAAGAAGGGCGACAAGAATTTTCGAACCGGCTGGATTCCCCGCCGCCGTACAGGTAAGACAGAAAATTTTTACCCTAGTACACGGATGACGCGGGTAATGCGCGCCATGGGGTGGGACGCTGAAAAAACATGGTCGGTACTGGAAGATATATGGCGTAAAATTCTTGATTTTGAGGAAGATACAGAATATGCCCTGCCAGTACAGGACTTCGATATCGCCCTGTACGATTCTGAAAAACAGTCCGGGGGCCTCATGCTTTATCGCTGTGAAAGATGTGGCAGGGTTACTGCGCACAATTGTCAAGACAGATGCGTTAATGTGAAATGTAAAGGAACACTTAAGGAATTTGACCCGGTTTCAGCAAACGCATCCAATCATTATATTAATCTATACAGCACTACGAATATGAAGCCCTTTTATATTAAGGAGCACACCGCACAACTATCTCGCGAACGAGGCGCGGAATATCAAAAGCTATTCATTGAAAAAAAAATAAACGCATTGAGTAGTTCTACAACTTTTGAGATGGGTGTCGATGTGGGTAGCCTCGAAACCGTCTTTTTGCGAGATGTCCCGCCGACACCGGCAAACTACATTCAAAGAGCCGGGCGCGCTGGCCGAAGTCTTCAATTTGCTGCCTACGCTCTTACATACGCGAAGCTCAGCTCACACGATTTTACCTATTTTGGTCATCCGGAGAATATGATTAGTGGGCGCATCAAAGCGCCCATGTTCCGGTTGGAAAATGAGAAGATTATACGGCGTCATGTAAACGCCGTTGCCCTCAGCGCATTTTTAAAGGAACATGAAGAGGTATATGATGCCGATAATCAATCAGAGCTTTTGAATGGAGGCGGATATGAAAAGCTGAAAGATTTTCTCGCAGCCAGACCAAGTTTTTTGAAAAAATTGCTAATGAACTCGATTCCTTCCGGAAACTATGGTATTGAAGATTGGAGTTGGACGGAGCATTTAGTTGGTGAAAACGGCCTTTTAGAAATGCTTGTGAATGATTTCCGCGATACGGTTTCCTTTTTAGAAGCTGAGCGTGAACGATGCCGCAAAGAAGGAAATGACAATGCAGCAGCTGCGTTTTCTAGCAAGCTGCGCAATTTCAGGGCAGATAAAGAGCTGGATAAATTGAATGGTTTTGCACCTCGCAAAAGCTTAATTGATTTTCTTGTGCGAAATAACGTGTTGCCTAAATACGGCTTCCCTGTCGATACAGTTGAACTGCTGCCCGATCCTGTTTCCGCAAAAGATGCCAATCGCCCGCAAATGCAGCGTGATTTGCAACTAGCCGTGGCCGAGTATGCCCCCGGTTCTGAGACTGTTGCGGACGGTATGCTTTATACAAGCCGATATATTCATAAATCGTCCAGCAAAAGTGCGTATAATTGGGAATATGGGTGGTATGCCAAGTGCCCAAACATAAACTGTGAAGCCGATAATTTTTATAATGACAACACTTTGGGCGAAGAATTAACCTGTCGCTCATGCGGGCATATAATTAAAAAGATATTTTGGCATAAAACTCTTGAACCGCGTCGTGGTTTCATTGCGGGTAACAGCGATAGTGATAAACCGAAGCTTGTAAAAATGCGCAAACCTGAAAAGAATTACAAGACAGATGATGTTTACATTGGCGATCCAAGCAGAAGGATTATTGATAAACGCATCTTTTCTGTGAATGGTAATATTTTAGAAATCGAGTCTACGGCAAATGATTCGTTAGTCGTTAGGACACAAACCAAGTTTAAAGTATGCACATCCTGTGGCTATGCCACAGGCGAGGGGGAGGCTTATAATCCAAAACATCAAAATGCTTATGGAAGTAAATGCTCCAATGAAGGCGCAGGCCGTGAGTTCTATCTCACTCACGAGTTTAAAACTGATGTAGCCCGCATTACCTTTAAAGATCAAAGTGCGGCAGATTACAATTGTATGATATCTGTACTCTTTGCACTTCTGGAGGCTATGTCAAAAGAGCTTGATATTGAGCGCAATGATATTAAAGGTTGTTTGTTTAGAAAAAAACTTGATAATGGCATGATGGTGTACAACCTTATCATCTATGATGCCGTAGCTGGGGGCGCCGGGCACTCACGTAGGATAGTAACGCCTGACGGCAAAGTGCTATCGAAGGTTATCCAACGCGCCGTCAAAATGATGGATAATTGCGACTGTGAGCCATCCTGCTATAAATGTTTGCGCAGCTATTACAATCAAAAACTTCACGACCATCTCAGCAGGAAAAGCGCTGCGGACTTTCTGCGAGATTTTGCAGGGCAAATCGAGTTCGTTGATGCTGCTGAGAGAGTGCGGGTCTCAACTCAAACTACACCGGCAACAATACTCGAACGCACACCGCTAAAAAGCGACTACCCAACTTGGGATGACGCTGCTGTCTTGTTTGAGAGCTATGACGGGTTAACAGACAAATTAACAAAGCATCGTATTCCTCTTGCTGATTTTTTTGAAGTGCAACTCCGAATTGGAACACACACAGTCGATGCTATACTTGTGTGGGACGAGGCTAAAATTGCTATTTTTGAAACACTTTCAAGCGACGATATAGATTCTCTCGCCAATGCTGAATGGCTAGGAATGCCTGTAGACAAGATTGATATGGGACGAATGACCGAAAGGTTGGGGAGTGTTGTAATTGGCTAAGATGATTCCCACCGTTGTGGATGATTTTAATAATAGCCCAGGAGAACGTCTGGTCTTTGATGCCCTGCGAGACGGCTTACCAAGCGACTATACAGTCTTTCATTCTTTTCGTTGGAACAGACGCACGCAAAGCGGACGAATAGAATGGGGGGAAGCGGATTTTACGATTTTCCACCCTAAACACGGAATACTCGTCATAGAGGTAAAATCGGGCGGCATCGCTCTGGAGAATGGGCAATGGTGGTATGAACGTACGAACAATCATGAGCGCAAACCAATGAAAGCTCCACTTGAACAGGCAGACAGGACAAAGTATGAATTGGTCGACATGATCAATAGTTGTCTTGATGAAGGGGAGTATTGTTGGGTGGAACCCGCAGTTTGGTTCCCGTCCCTTGCCGATCGCGAGTTAATAAAAAATATGCCTAACACATATCACCCTGAGATAATTATGATGGAATGGGCACTGAAAAATACAAGGCAAGCAATCGACAATGCTTATCAATTCTACAATAGCTCGCGTCGCACAAGGTTATCGCCAGTATCTGCAAAGCTGATTGTGCGCACTCTCGCACCAGCCTTTAGCGCAATTCCAAGTTTAGGATCTATATATGCTGAACAGGAGCTTAGCTTTCTGAGAATGACTAATGAGCAAAATGGATTGCTGGATTATTTAGAAGAACAACCTAGAGCGGTTATTCAAGGCAGTGCGGGAACAGGAAAGACATTGCTTGCCGTGGAAAAGGCGCGTCGTTTGTCTGTGAGCGATAAGGTTTTATTCCTTTGTTTCAACCGCTTTCTAATGGAAGATTTGAGGAGCAAAAACGAGGGTTACAATATTTCATTCTATAATCTTCCATCTCTTGTTGTGCGCGAAACCGGAATTTCTGGTGTGCCAACAGATACAGATATAATAGAATACCTAAATCAATACGATAAAATTGGAAACTGGGGTTATAAGCATATCATTGTAGACGAGGGGCAAGATTTCAACGAAATACATCTCAATTTACTGGCCACCATAGCTGACATTCAAAACGGTGTATTTTATGTTTTCTACGATAAAAACCAACTCGTCCAGCGTCGCGTGCTGCCGGAATGGGTGCAGAAAGCAGAATGTCGTTTAGTGTTAAGGCGGAATTGTCGGAACACGCATAGTATAGCCACAACGGCAGGGCGCCCCATTGAGGTTGAGCCAATCCTATGGGAAAAGGCCCCGGCTGGGAAAACACCGAATTTCCATGTCGTGAGTGACGATAAAAGTTTTGTCCAGAAACTCAATGAAGTAATATCAAAATACATTGGGGCCGATATCCCATTAAACCAGATTGTAATTCTCACGTCAAAAACCGAGGAAAACTCTGTGCTTGCAGGGCTTGATAAAATAGGTAAATGGTCGCTCGTAAACGCGAGGAACACGGACGGTATTCTATTTACAACGGTCCGTAAGTTTAAGGGATTGGAATCTGCCGTAGTTATTATTGTAGACGTGAACGCATCCACATTTGAGTCTCCTGAGTCACGAAACTTGTTCTATGTTGGCGCATCAAGAGCAAAGGGTTTTTTGGATATAATAGCTTTACTTGATGGTGAGCAGATGCAAGCATTAGGGGAAGCGCTAACCAACGCGCAAATCACAAAAAATGTCGCAGCCAAAATTGCATCAACTCTCAAAGTGCGCATTACTTGATACTTGTTGTATCATGCGGCAATGGAGGGGGCGGGTACGCCGAGAAAGGAGAAGAGCACATAGCTCCCGAGGGATTCCAGAGTATAGCCTTTGCGCACTCTGTCGTACATGATCTCGGTGAAAAAGGAGTCTCTCAGGAACTGTATATCCCGCTGAAGCAAACGGACGGCGGTCTCGTGGTTTGTGCACTGCGCATGGTACCCAGCGTCGCGGACGAGCGCGTCCGATCCGACGGGGGTTCCGTTCTTTCCACACGCTTGAAGCTGCTGCACGAGCCTGTTGAGGCGCAGAATTCTTGTTGCCGACAGGGAGTCCTTGTTCATCTCGATCGACCTCCTCGCGTCGTCTCGGGGTGTACGGCGGCGTTTCCGCCGCCGCGTCCGGTCATACAGGAGCGAAGAACTACTGCAGCACGTACCCTTTCAGTCTTCTGTCGTACACGATTTCCAGGGAGAAGTGGTCCTTAAAAAAACGGATGTCTCTTTGCAGCAGTCGTATCGAGGCCTCTTCCTTCTTCGTTTCCCCGCCGTACCCCACCTCCCCGATGAGGATCCCAGTCGGAATGGGACAGCCGCGTCTCCGCAGTCCCCACTGCGCCAGCAGACAGTTCAAACGCACGATCCGGACAGACGATATGTCTTTGCTCATCGGTATCGCATCCTTTCTTTCGCATGCCTTCGAGGTGCGGGCTACGCCTTGTTCTTCAGGAGCGGTGCGATGACAGCTTTTGCGAGTATCCGCTATCCGGAACGCGACTGCGTGAACGCCGTCTTTTCAATCACCCCCGGAAAAAAGAGCGTCAAGCAGACGGCTCTGCTCGTTTCGCGCTTCCGCGATACTTCGTTCGAGTTCGGACTGCCGAAGGTAGGATTCCAGAGCCTGCCGTTTCGTTTCCGCCGAAGGGATGACGACGGGTATGCCGCTCAGCTGGCGGAGATGGATCAAAGGTACCAGCATCCCCGAGGTGAGCACCTTCAGCAGCGATTTGCCAAGATCGGAACGCAGGTACATGTACAGGTACTCGGGAGGGACGGCGTCTGCGTTCCTGACCCGGAGGACGAGGCAGGACTGGCTTGCGACCCAGGGCGGCGTGCGCGCTTCGGATACGCCGGTTCCTATGATGCCCACTCTTCCGGTTCTGCCCTTGACCGCAAGGACGACGTCGCCGGTCCGGAGGAACGATCTCCCCTTGTCGTTTTCGAGGTCCTTCTCTCTTAGAGACACCAGTTTGCCGGCCGGCTTCGCAGGGCCGTACCTGGGCAGGGACGACACTTCCAGCTCAAGCGCTTCGGCGCCTTCTTCCCCGGCATCCTGCCGGAGCGGAGGAACGGGGCGTATGATCTCCGCTATTTCGGACAGCTCTTTTGTGTCCCGGCTGAAAAGATAGGTTTCGACCGCCCGTTCCTGCTCCGAGAGGCAGTACCGGGATACTTCAAGACGGTACTCGGGTGAGCGCACTTCGGAGCGGGCCGCCTGATTCGCGTGTCTGTCCGTTGCGCCGCTCCGGTACAGGTCCGCCATGCGCCGCCATCCGGAGAGCGTTGCGCGCCCCTTGCCGTCTTTGGTGAAGAAAAGCCCTTCGGCGTCTTCGGTCGCTCCGTCGATGAAGCGTATTGTTTCCGAAGGGGCGTCCAGCTTCAATACCAGAAGCGAGAATGCAACCGACGATCCGGCGAGCAGGGCGGAGGGCAGGCCGATAACAGCTTCTACCTTCCCTGTATCCACAAGATGCTCCCGCAGCGCGCGCTCCGCTCCCGAACTGAAGAGCAGGCTGTTGGCGACAGCCGCGACGGCCCGCTTTTTTGTCTGGGCAAGAATGTGTCTGAGGGCGAGCACGCCTGCCGAGGCAGTCGCTTCCGGGAAGCGCTCCAATGGGTCTCTCCCGGCGTCGAAACGGGCGTATTTTTTGGAGAACGGCAGAACGGCGAGAGCGGTGTCGAACCGGTCAAGCGTCCTTTCTCCGGAAAAAAAAGAAGGCGCGAGGACGGGGTCCCCTTCCTTGATCGCGGACGCGCTTCCGTAGAAGAGGCGCAGCAGCCAGGGCAGCGCCGACGCTTCCGGAAACTCGGCGAAGACCGGGGCGTTCCCCCCGCTCTGTTCTTCGACCGCAATGCTCAGTTGCAGGCAGTTGTCAAAAGGCGTGTAGATGCGTTCTCCTGGGCGTATATCCGCAACTTCGAGCATCAGCCGGACCACTTCCGCCGGAAGGACGGACTCCGCAAACTCCTTCTCGCGGGCGAGCATTTCGAGTACTTCATCGACGAACTCCCTGCCGAAAAACCCGCCGTCTTCAAGGTTGGACGCAAGCTGGAAGACGTTCGAAAGCTGGACCGCATCCATGCTCGCACCTGTTCCGCCGCACGGACGGAACGAACGGGCGATCTCCTCCGACGCGGCTTCGTTCCGGATTCTTTCAAAAGTCTCGAACAGAGTCCGCCAGGTCATCCCGCGATGCCCGGAATCGAAGGCAAGATCTCGGGACAGCTTCCCCGTTCTGGACAGCTTGAACCACGCGGCGATCTGCAAGGAAAGAATCAGCTTGTCACGAAACGCCATTCTGTTTCCCGGAACCTCTATTGATCGGATAAGCGCGCTTCCGGCACTCATCGGCTATTCCTCCCTCGCCGCCGCCCCGCGCGGTACCCTGCGGAGTCGGCGTCCTCTCGTTAAGTTCGTTTCTCTTCAAGCGATACTATATCATAGAAAGGCGTGCTTGTAAATAGCACGTCGTGCTTTTTATTTTCCGGCTCTGCTTTTACTTGGAGGATTTCTGAAGGAGGGATCCGAAGGGTCGCGTTCGTTCTTCGGGGAAGGTCTGCTTACGACTTGGAATCGTACCGGGGAGGGCGTGTGTACTTTTTCGTGCGGTCGATGTAGTGGACGGGCTCGTCATCGCCGTCCCTCATGTACCCCCACCCCGAATTCTCGGAGAGTCCGGATTCGTAAAA
>JAHDKR010000012.1 GCA_018436785.1 Synergistaceae bacterium
GACCACGCGGAACAGCTTCTCCGCCTCCGGGTGGTAGTCGCGCGCGCAGAAGATGGCCACCAGCACGTAGTCCTTCTCCGTAACCACCGGAAAGACCAGCAGCGGCGTGATTCCCGCCATCTCCGCCAGACGTTTGTAGTTGTCCGTGCTCAGGCGTCCGAAGGTCAGGGAGAGATAGCGCGTGTCGAGCGCCCGCTCCAGCCATGCCGTCGAGCCGGGCGCGGCGTCCGGAGACCCGGAGGCGACGTCGGGACGTCCCTTACCGCCCCCTGCGCCCGGAGGGCTCTTCGTCCTGTCGAGCCCCGCGGAAGCGAGCGCGTCCAGAAAGACCTTCGCGGCCAGGAGCTTCTCACGCTCTTCCTGCAGCTTTTCCGAACGCTCCCGCCAGAATTTGATTCTCCTCTGGAGCCCCTTGACGCGGGCCGACGCCTCTTCGAGAGAGGGACAGACGATGCTGCGCTCGCCGGAACCGCCGGGCGGCATCGTCCACGAGCCGCTCTCATGCCGCCGGTTCAGTCCGCACGCTTCCGGCAGGGAGGCGAAGGACGGGAGCAGACGGTCGTAAAGCTCGCCCGAGGAGATCTGCGGACGCGCGGACGCGCCGCCCCCCCTCTCGGGGAAGATCGCGCCGGAGGTCCTCCCCTGCGCCGCTTCGTCCGACACAAGCGCCTGAATCTCGCAGAGCACCTCCAGAAGCTCGTCGTACGGGTTCTCCCTGAACGTCGCGATCCGCGACCCGCCGGAGCCCGACAGGGCCCCCGGGTGCTTCTCCATAGCGAAATCCAGCGGGACGGGCTCGAAGTTCCCGAGGGAGAGCAGACCCGCCGCAACGCGCTCGATCTCCTCCCGCGGACCGACCATCGAAATTCCCGTCATTTCCACTACTGCCATGACATCCCCCGATCTCCGGCTGTGAAGGCGTTCGCCCCGGGGTGGATCAGGAATTCGCGCGCCCTCTTCTTGTCATAGTCGTACCGGATGTCCTCAATAATAGTGAACAGATCCTTCACCTCCAGTTCCCGCAGTATCAGATACGCCAGCACCACATGCACCCCGGAAGTTCCCGAGGCGAAAATCTTCGTCGCAGCCCTCCACAGGATGCGGTAGAGGTTGTGCTCCAGAATAATCTCGCTCACCTCGAGCGTCGACTCGCCGAGCGCCGTCGTGAACGCCGCTCCGTACGGACACTCCTGTATCAGACGCAGCATCGCCGGGATGTCCGGGGCGAAGGCGAACGAACGCAGCGTTTCGAAATTCAGCGTGTACCGCACCGGCAGCGTGATCCCCAGCGCCTCCTCCGGCGACATCGCAAAAAAACGTCGTCCCCGGTAGATCCAGTAGAGGTTGATCAGGTCGGCCCGGGTGCCGAAGATGCTCCGGATGCCCTTCCCCTCGCTTCCGGGAAGTTTTTCTCCCGCCGACAGGATCCGCGTCATGAAGAAGGCGTCCATCGCCATCTTCGCCCGGAACAGGTTGACCGATCCTCCTGAGTACCTCTCGGACGCCTGCCGCAGAGGCTCCGTCAGCACGTTCTCCAAAGGGTACCCCTTGATCGCCTCGATCACGTCGCGGAAGGTCTGCGCGGCGAGCAGCTTTTTCGCGTCCGCCAGCGTAATCGGCACGGAGGACACCCGGCGGCGCAGCGCCTCCCTGTCGCCCATACCCGTTGCGATGATGCGCAGCACGCGCTTCACCACCTCCAGGTCGAAGCGCTCTCCCCACGCATGCAGCAGGGAGGCCCGCCCAGGCCCGAGGTACCGGCAGAAAGGCAGCTCTTCCAGCATTGGAACGATCGAGAGGATTCCTTCGATTTCCCCGCGGTGAATGTCTTGGGAGTACTCTCCATGGAAGTACGAGGAGTAGGAAGGGGTGCGCCCCAGATACATGATGACTTCCCCAACCGTTCCGCACTTCAGGAGATGCAGATAGTCGTCGGGGGCGAGCAGCCGTCCCCGGAAGACGCGCGCCTTTCCTGTTACCGCCGCCCGTTCTCCCGCCGAAAGAAAGGACATGCGCACTCCTCCCCCGCGCCTTCGGTCATCCTCCCAGTCTCCCGTAGCGCGCGGCGGTCTCCATGACGAGGCTCCGCACGATCTCCGGGGCGGACTCGGCGAAATGTTCCTCCATCTTCCGCCGCCCGTTGGCTCCCATCTCGGCGATCTGCGCCGCCTCAAGCTCCGCCGAGTGCAGGGCGGACTCCACGATCGTCTTCGACTGCGCCCGGACTCCGGCCAGCCTCGCCTCCTGGTCCGCGGCGAAATGCTCCCGCGCCTCGCGGAGAATCTTGGACGCCTTCCGCTTCGCCGTCTCCACTCCGTTGACGGCCTCGTCCTCCGAGGCGAGAAGCTCGCCCAGCACAGCGCTCAGATTCATCGCGCACCTCCCCCTTCCGAAGTATTCTTTCGCGCCATCTTCATGCGCGTGAAGTCCTCCCGGTCGTTCTCCTCAAGCACGTTGGCGATCCACGCCAAGGTCCTCTTGTTCGACGGAATGACGACCTTCTCCAGCGCGTTCACCCTCCGGAACGTCTTGCGGATCTGCACCGCCAGCCGGTAGACCGACGTCTCCACCTCCGCCAGCCGCGCGATGAGCGCAAGCACGTCCTGCGCCCGGCTGTAGGCGGCGTCGAGCGCTCCCGACGTCCCAAGAAAGGAGTAGCAGGGAACGGGCGGCTTCTCCATCGGGTCCACCTTCGGGATCTCCACCCCCATCACGGAGTGCAGGCGGATGGTGAAGTCCTGCACCTCGGGGACGGAGTAGGCAAGCTCCTCCACGTTGTCGATCCCCACGGAGAGCCCGGCCATCTGCAGGCTGAAATAGGCGTCGGAAAAGACAAGTTCGAGGTCGCGCTGCAGATCCCGCGCCTCGCGTATCTTCCCCGTCAGCTCCATCAGCAGGATCGTCCGCTTCTGCTCCAGGAGGTCGCGCCCTTTCCGGGCCAGCTTCAGCGACGACGCGAACTTCACCATGTTGCCCCGCGTGGGGGCGATCTTCTGGGTCACCTGCCGCACCTCCCGTTCACATGATGAGCACTTTAAAACTCCGGGGAAGAAAAGTCAACAACAAAGAAATAGACTGCGACAGAACAGAAAAAGAAGGAAAATATATCTCTCGTGTCCGCAACAGCCCGAAAAAGACGAGCGCGCCGCATACGTTCACTCGGCGCGCTCGTCTTTCAATGCATACGGTCTTCCGCTGCTCTTCGCTTGTTACCGCCGCAGCAACAGCAAAGCCAGGGGGGCCAGCAGGACGAGCGACGCCGCGCCGAAGAGCGCGCCTCCGCCGCCGACCGAACAGCCCAGGCTCGGCGAGGTTACGGCCACGTCGCACGAGGCCGTGTATCCCCCGTCGTCCGTCCGCACCGTGATCACCGCGCGCCCCTCGGAAAGCCCCCCGACCATGCCGTCGCTCGCCCGCACCGGCGCCACCGACGTATTGCTCGACGACCAGAAGGTCCCCTTGTTCGTCGCGTTCTCCGGATGGACAGTGATGGTGATGATCGCCGTCGTTCCTCTCTCCAGCGAGAGCGACGTCGGGCTGATCGTGATCCCCGTCACCGGGACGGACGCCGCCGCCTGAAAACAGCCGGTCAGTGAAATTGCCAGAACGAGCGCGAATACGCGTACACCTTTCATAAAAACGCACCTCCGAATAAGCCCAAAATATACCCCATTATGCGCCTCCGGTACGGAGAAGGCAACTTTTCAGGAAGCTCTGAAAAAAAAGGCTTCCCTCTTCATCGAGCTCGATTGCATCAAGTTCCTGCGAGGCCAACTCAACGTTATTCAGAGGTCCCTTGACAGAACCCCTCAGTCCGCGCTCGCGGGCGGCTGGAACGACTCCATATAGTCGCGGAACTGCTGATCGTTCAGCCTCCCCGCCCAGCCGCGCAAAAAATTCAGCTCCTGCACGTGCGGCTGCTTTTCGAAATAGGCGATCAGGTCGTTCAGCCCCCCGGCGAGCATCTCCGCGTCGTTCGCCGCCTTGCCCAGATTGATGCGGAAGTACGCTATCCGCTTCTCCGCGATGTCCCGCACCATCGGGCTTCGGTACGCCCGATCCAGCAGCGAGGCGATCTCCGCCGCATCCCGCCCCTCCATCGTCGTCAGACGCAGCAGTCGGTCGCCGTAGATGCCGTTCCCCAGGTAGAGCAGCCCGATCAGCGACACAAGGCAGACGACCCCTCCAAGCAGCCTCCCGCCCCGCTCGAATCGCTCCGGCGGCGGCGTCGGAAGCAGCGGCGGCAGCAGCTCCCTGTTCGTCACGGCGAAGGCCAGCGCAAGCCACACCGCGTTCTCGATCCTGTGGAACGGCCGCGTCCAGAGCGCGTTGACGAAGAAGAGAGCGGCCAGCGCGCTCCCCCAGACGGCCTCCGGCGAAAGCGGCGTCTTTTTGACGAACGCCCGCAGCGCCCCCCACCCCCACCAGAGCCACAGGAAGAACATCAGCGCCGCGCCGGCGACGCCCCCCTCCGCCATCCACTGCAAAAACTCGTTGTGCGCCCAGTGCGTGTACTGCCACTTCAAGTGCGGCCAGCGGGCGAGCATCCGGTTCTGTGCGTCGATGTAGTGCCACTTGTACTGCCCCAGCCCCACGCCCTTCACCGGAGCGCGGGCGAACATCGTCCAGCTCGTCGCCCAGATGCTGTCCCTGTGCGCGAAGGAGAGCGGACGCTCCACCATGTTGGCCATCTTGCTCGTGAGCGCCGCGCCCGTCTTCTCGTTCGTCAGGACGTTCGCCGCCAGCACCGACGAAAACAGCAGCAGCACCAGAAGAATCTTCCCCCCCGCCTTCCGCCCCTCAAGGCGCAGCCGGAAGAGCGAGAGCACCGAAAACCCCGCCGCCAGCGACAGAATCCCCGAGCGGCTCGTCGAGGCGATCAGCCCCCAGAAGACCGTCGTCAGCAGCCCGGCCAAAAGCGCGTTCAGCACATGCCGCCGCGACCCCTCCGTCGAAAAGAGCAGAAACGCGCCCCCAAGCCCCGACATCGCCATCCACATCGCGAACATGTTCTGTTGCCCCGTGTTCGCGATGTAGTTCCCCGGCGTGGGCAGGATGAAGGAGTACGGCCCGTTCAGCCCCCGGATCTGCAATTCCGCGAAGAGCACGCTGAGCGCCGCGTTCAGCAGCGCCCCCCACAGCAGCGCGCGGACGAGACGCCTGTCCGCCAGCGGCGACGCCAGCGCGTACACCAGCCAGAGCGAGCCGAAAAAGAACCACTCCTGAAAAAACGTCACCGTCGAGCGCGGCGGCGCCCACAGCGGCTGCACCGTCAGGTAGAGCAGCAGCGCCAGCCAGACCACCGCGAACCCGTCCAGCCGGAAGCCCGTCCGCTCCGTCCCGAAGCGCAGCGCACGGAACCCCGCAACAGCCCCCAGAACCGCCAGGGGGGCCAGCGTCGCCGTCCACTTCATCAGGTGGAGCGTGCTGAAAAAGAACTCGCCGGAAAAGATCAAATTCGGCAGAACGAACGAGATGAAAAAGGCGCAGCACACAAGCCAACGGGGCGCGAGCAGCGGCTCCCGCGGCAGTTGATCGGGACGCGGCGGCGGAACCTGTTTTTTTCGGGGCGGCATGGACGAATCACTCCTTATAAATGAAGGGAGCCGCAAAGACCGCCGGACTGCGCGGTTTCCGCTCCTCCGGAGCATTATAGGCTTCACGGGCCCGCCGTTCAAGCTCATGATTTTCTCTTGCGCCTTTCCGCTTCTCCCGCACTTTGCTATAATGACGCACAAGGAGGATGCCCTTCGGCTCCCCGAAACGGGGAGAAAACGGCGGGACGCCCCGCAGCGCCCCTTCCGTGGTGTGTGTTTGTCTTTATGCGGGGAAGGCTTTACAAGCTTGGGAAAATATAAAATGGAGGTGTTCTCTGTGAACAGAAACAGAATGTACGCGCTGCTGCTGGCCGCGCTCTTCCTCTTCGCGGCGGCTCCGGCGATGGCCAGCTGGGTGAGTACCGATATCACCGGCCTCGGAGGAACGATCAATCAAATTCCGCAGGCGAAAGTTGCAACTCCAGCGACTGTGGTGTCCACCGATTTTAAAACAGGATACGACATAAGCGTACCCGCTGCCGTGGCGGCGAGCGGCGGAAAGGTATACGTCACCGCCGCGACAGTACAAAACTACTTTACCTCCACCGGCGAAACGTACACCGCGAAGGAGGAGTTGCCGCTGTATAAGATTTCTTCCACTGCGGAAAGCCTCGACGTGTCTCCCGATGCCCTGGTGATGCACCCGCTGACTGCATTCACCGGAAAAACCCCCGCCGATTTGAAGGTCGTCAAGGTGACGGGAACCAATGCTTTTACCAACTATACAAGAGTGTACACGGCGGCGACGATCGCCAATAGGACGTTCGCCGTCATCAGCACGGACAAGAAGAGCGTCATGGGAGCGACGGATACGATTGCTTCGGGATGCTACGTCGCCCTTTGCGTCAACTCGGCCGATATTGTCTTCAATGTCGGCAGTGGAGACATCATCGACCCCGCCTTCGTTTATACCACGGCAAGCGTCGTTCCCGTCGCCGGAGTCACTGTCGCCCCTGCGGTGAAAGTCGTCGCCGCGGGCGCTACCTACCAGCTTACGGCGACGGTATCTCCGGATAATGCCACGAACACTTCCGTTACGTGGAGTTCCGGTACCCCGTCGGTAGCCACTGTATCCTCTACCGGACTTGTAACGGGGGGCTCCAACGGAACGGCGACCATCACCGCCGCCGCCGCCGCCGACGCGACTAAAAAGGGAACGAGCACCATCTATGTCGGCACGCCGGTGACGGGGGTTTCCCTCGACCCGACAACGGCGACGATACTCGTCGGCGGAACCGTTACACTCACGGAAACGGTTTCTCCCGCAAACGCCACGCTGAAAACAGTCACCTGGAGCTCCAGCAACACATCCGTAGCCACGGTGAACAGCAGCGGGGTAGTCACCGGAGTCTCCGCCGGAACGGCCGTCATCACCGCGACGACCAACGACGGAGGAACCACGTACGGAAAGACGGCCTCCGCGACCATCACCGTTACCACCGCGGTCGGTCCCGAACCCGCCGTCCCCGGCTTCTCCGACAGCGAACTCCCCTCAGGCGTGGGCGTAGCCACATCCGTAATCTTCCCCTCCAGCGTCTCCGCCTCCGGCTTGAACTCCAGCGCCTCGGCCATCGTGACCAGCGCCGTGGCAAACGGGACAACCTATCTCCGAATGCCCGCAACCTATATTCAGGACGTTCTCTCCTACAGATCGGGAACCATGGATCAGAACATCTACGTTCCGCTTCCGGTCATCAAGGGGTATGTCACGTCGAGCAGGACCACCGGTCTGTTTATGGTCGAATTGAGCTACTGGTCGGGCTTCTCCTCGCTGATCGGCAAGAAGGCGGGCGAAATAGCCCTCGTCAAGGGTGTGTCCACCAGCGCCTCGGCTTCGAAGCTCTTCACCTTCGTCGATGCGGCCTCCAAGTTCGCCGACGGCACCTTCGCGCTGTCGAAGGACGGACGCACGCTGATGAAAGCGGACGAGAAATTCGTCTCCGGCCAGACCTACTACATCCTCTACGCGATACAGGACGGCGGCCCCTACGACGCCAACCCGTCCTCCCTGATCGTCTCCGACCCCTGCTTCGTCGGTCTGGTGACGGGCACGGGTTCCAGCGGCGGCGGATGCGGGATTGCGGGTTTCGCTCCGGCGGCTGTTCTTCTTGCGTTGCCGATGTTCGGTGTGATGCTTCGCAGAAAGTAACAGCTTTTTAAGCCGACGCGCAAAGAATAAGGGCGGGCCTCCAAATGAGGCCCGCCCTTATTCTTTGTGGATTGTGCGCGTTCCTATTCGCCGGAACGACCTTCGGATGCGTCCTCGGACTGCGCGTCCGGCGCATTCACAAGAGGGACGAATGAATCGAGATAATGTATCAGCCTCTCGTTCCCCGTTGTTCGAGCCCAATGTTTCAGGAACGTATATTCCTCGATGTCCGCATTTTTCTTAAAGTAACCTAACAACACATTCAACCCGTCCTCTATCATCTTTGCGTTTCCAATGGATTGTCCCAGTTCCACGGAGAAATACCCGGTTTCCTTGACCGCGACATCCCGTACCATCGGGCTGGAGAACGCCTGTTTGTACAGGTTCTTTGTCGCGGTGGCGTCCCCTCCGGCGCGTTCGGCGGCCAAACGCAGGAGGCGGTCGCCTCGGACGCCGTCTCCCAGGTAGAGCAAGCCGGCGATGCAGGCCATGCCGATGAGCGCCCCCAAAACACGCAGCGGCCTCTCCATGCGCGCCGGCGACAACCAGGAAGAAAAAACCGGCCGCAACAGCTCGCGGTTGGTAACGGCGAAAGCCAACGCCAGCCAGAGGGCGTTTTCTATGCGGTGGAAAGGACGGGTCCACAGCGCGTTAAAAAAGAAAAGAGCAACCAGTGCGCTCCCCCATACCGCTTCCGGCGAAAGGGGTTTTTTCTTTAAAAGAGCTTTCAGCGCGGAATACCCCCACCAGCCCCAGAGCAAAAACATGAGCGCCGCCCCCGGAATGCCGGTTTCCGCCATCCACTGCAAAAACTCGTTGTGCGCCCAATGCGTGTATTGCCACTCCAGGTGCGGCCAACGGAGCAGCATGTCACGCTGCGCGTCCAGATAGTTCCACTTGAACTGGCCCAGCCCGACGCCTTTCCACGGCTGATTTGCGAACATCGTCCAGCTTGTCGCCCAAATACTGTCCCGCTTGGCGATGGAAAGAGGCTGACGGACCACGTCCTCCAGCTTCGACGCCAGCGCCGAGCCAGTTCGCTCGTTTGTGGAGACGTTCACTGTCAGGAGAAGCAAAAAGAGGAGGAGTACAAACCCTGTCTTGGGGAGCGTAAGTTTCTTTCCCCTGGTGTGTGTAAAAAAAAGAACGAGCACGGCGGCGCCGACCGCCAGCGACAAAATTCCGGATCTGCTGGTAGAGACAATCAGTCCGTGAAAGACGACGGCGAGGGAGGCGAACAGCAAAAGATTCACAAATGGACGCTCCTTCACGGGAGGCGAAGAAAGGAACAGAAAAACGCCGCCAAGTCCGGCGATCGCCATCCAGAGTGCGAACATGTTTTGCTGACCGGTATTTGCAAGGTACTCCCCCGGAGTGTACATGATGAACGGATACGGCGTCTGCATACCCCGCATCTGCAGCTCGGCGAAAAATACGCTGAGCACTGCGTTCAGGAGCGCCCCCCATAAAAGTGTCCGCAGGAGCCGCGTCGTAATCAGAATGGAGGATAGGGTATAGGTCAGCCAAAGCGAGGCGAAGAAGAACCACTCCCGGTAAAAGGTCTCGGATGAGCGCGGCGCGGACCAGAGCGGCTGTGCTGAAACATAAAGAAGCAAAAAAAACCACACGATGGCGAAAGCATCAAACCGAAAGTTCGTTTTCGAAGGTCCGAGCCTCGCCGTTTGAAAACCCGAGAAAACACCCAGGAGCGCCAGCGGTACAAGAGCCGCCGCCCACTTCATCATATGAAGCGTATCGAAAAAATATACCCCTGAGTACACGATATTCGGCAGTATAAAGCTGACGCAAAAAGCGCAAAACACAAGATGAGAGGGCGCAAGTCTATTTTCTGTTCGGGAAACGATGCTCTCCGTTTGAACGGGCAATTTCTTTCTGGGCGACATAAAGTTGAAAAACCTCCTCGATTAAGTTGATTTCCCGGTGCAAGGGCATTGCCAATTTCTCAAGGCATGATTATAAGCTGATCGGGAGAACTCTTCAAGGA
>JAHDKR010000199.1 GCA_018436785.1 Synergistaceae bacterium
CACGGCGCGGTGATCGGCGCGGTGCTGCTGGGCCTCCTCGCAGTTTTCCTCATCCGGTGGGTCGGGGCCGGATGGGCGCCGGTCTTCGTCTTCATCGTGATGCTCGCCTTCCTCCTCGTGCGCCCCAGGGGAATCGCGGGAATCATCGTGCAGGAAAAGGCGTAGGGGGCTCGCGATGGACTACTTCGTCTCCACCGTCATCTTCACCGGAATCGCGCTCATCGGGGTGCTCGGCGTCTACCTCATCACGGGGCTCACGGGGCTTTTCTCGCTGGGGCAGGCCGCGTTCATGGCCATCGGGGGGTACGTCTCGGCGGTGCTCATCCGAAATTACTCCGTACCCGTCGTTCCCGCCGTCGCTCTCGCCATCGCCGCCGCCATGCTCGCCGCGCTGCTCGTCGGCCTGCCCACGGTGCGTCTTAGGAGGGACTACATCTCCCTCGTGACGCTCGGCTTCGGCGAGGCCATCGTCGCGCTGCTCAACAACTCGACGAACATCACCGGAGGCGCCATGGGGATCTCCGGCATCCCGCAGCTCACGACGCTCCCCGTGGTGCTTGTCAGCGTCGTCGTCTGCCTCGGCCTCGTCATCCTCTACAAGAACTCGAAGTACGGACGGCAGTGCCTCGCGCTCCGGTCGGACGAGCTGGCGGCAAAGTCGATGGGGATCAACGTCTACCGCCTGAAGCTGATCACCTTCCTCTTCGCGGGCGCGCTCACCGGGTATTCGGGCGTGCTCTTCGGCTTCTACACGACCTATCTGGAGCCCGCCGCGTTCAACTGGATCATCTCGGCGGAGTGGACGATCATCGTCTTCGTCGGAGGCGTGAACAGCCTCACCGGGACGGTGCTGGCCACCATCCTGCTCACGGGACTTCCGGAGTTCCTTCGTTTCGCCTCGGAGTGGCGGGTGGCCATCTACTGCGTGATCGTCCTCCTGATCGTGAACTACCGCACGGCGGGAATCATGGGCGAGCACGAACTCTCGCCGAAGACGCTGCGTCGTCTCTTCGGACGGACGAAGGGGGCGCCGCGATGAGCCTCCTCGAAGTGCGGAACCTCACCAAGTCGTTCGGCGGCGTCCGCGCGGTGGACGATTTCTCCTTCGGCGCGGAGCAGGGGGAGATCGTGGGGATCATCGGCCCCAACGGGGCGGGGAAGACCACCGCGTTCAACCTGATCACCGGCGTCTACCCCCTCGACAGGGGGAGCATCCTCCTCGAAGGGAAGGAGCTGGCGGGGAAGGAGCAGTTCGAGATCACGCGGAGCGGCATCGGGCGCACCTTCCAGAACATACGTCTCTTCAAGGGGCTCTCGGTGCTGGAAAACGTGATGACCGCGGCCGACCCGTATTCGCAGTACGGACTGTTCTCGCTCTTTACCCTCGGCGCGGCCTTCCGGAGGCGCGAACGCGAGGTCCGGGCGGCGGCCGGGGAGTACCTCGCGCTCGTCGGGCTTGAGAAGTACGCCGACGAGAAGCCGTCGAATCTTCCGTACGGCCTTCAGCGGAAGCTGGAGATTGCGCGCGCCCTTGCGACGGGGCCGAAGGTGCTGCTGCTCGACGAACCCGCCGCGGGGCTCAACCCGAGCGAGGTACGCGAGTTCATCGGACTGGTCGGCGAGCTGCGGGAGCGTTTCGGCTTCGCGGTGCTCGTGATCGAACACCGGATGGAGGTCATCATGACGCTCTGCTCGCGCATCTACGTGCTCAACTTCGGCAAGCTGCTGGCTACGGGGACGCCCGCCGAAGTCCGCGCCAACCGCGAAGTGACGGAAGCCTACATCGGCAAGGAGGATGGATCATGCTCCGTATAGAGGATCTGTGGGTCTCCTACGGCCACGTGCAGGCGCTTCTGGGAGTCTCGCTCGAAGTCAAGCGTGGGAGCATCGTCAGCATCATCGGCTCCAACGGCGCGGGGAAGAGCACGCTGCTGAACACGATCTCGGGCCTGGTGAAGCAGGAGCGGGGAAAAATCTTCTTTACAGAAGGAATCGGCCCGGACACCGCGAAGCTACTGCCGCGCGAGCCGTACCGCGTGGTGAAGCTCGGCGTGGTGCAGGTTCCCGAGGGGCGGCAGGTCTTTCCCGGTCTCACCGTCCGCGAGAACCTGATGGCGGGGGCGTACACGGTGAACGACGCCGGGCGCGTCCGGAGAAACCTCGACCGCATGTTCGAGATGTACCCCATCCTGAAGGAGCGCGCACGCCAGCAGGCGGGGACGCTCTCGGGCGGGGAGCAGCAGATGCTCGCCATCTGCAGAGGGCTGATGGCGGAGCCGAAGGTGCTGCTTCTCGACGAGCCGTCGCTCGGGCTTGCCCCGATCATCGTGAAAGGGGTCTTCGACACGGTGCGGCGCATCCGCGACGAGGGGATCACCGTCGTGCTGGTGGAGCAGAACGCCAACCAGGCGCTGGCCATCGCCGACTACGCCTACGTTCTGGAGAACGGCCGCGTGGCGCTCGAAGGCGAGGGGCGTGCGCTGCTCTGCGACCCCGCCGTGAAGGACGCCTATCTGGGCGGGGCGCAGGAAGCCTGATCGTCCGCTATTGCAGTAAGAGAGAAGGAGGAAGGATCATGGTTACAAAACTTTTCGTGCAGCCTCTTCTTTTCGCCTCCCCCGTCTACTGGCCCGACAGGGCGGAGCTGGACGCCGCGGGGAAGGCAGTCGCCGGAATGCTGGAGGCTATGGACGCGCCGACGTCGCTCATGCGGACCGCGCGCATCGTGGCGGGAGACGCCGACCTCGACGACGCGCTCTCTTCGCTCGGGCGGGCGGTTCCTCTGCTCGTTCCCCTCTCCGGCGGCGTGCAGAAACGGATGCTCGCCGCTGCGGGAGCGGCCTCCGAAAGCCTGCTCTGGAGCTTCTTCCCCAACGACGACATCTATCCGGAGGAGGAGCGGTCGACGATTACGCGCATCGTCTCGAAGAACGCGCTCCCCGCCGTCGCCGACGTCTGGGGGACGCTCCGCAACCGGGGCCGAAGGGTGACGAAGGTCTACCACGAGGACTCCTGGCTGGCTGCTGCAAGGGACCTGAAGGCCGCGCACAGGGTCCGGAGCGCGCGTCTGCTGCTGGTGGGGTACACGCAGGAGTGGGTGGTCTCCGCGAGCGTGGACACGCGGAAGATGGAGCGGCTGCTGGGCATCTCGTCGGTGCATATCGGGCTGGAGGAGCTGTTCGCGGAGTTCGAAACGTGCCGGAACGACTCCGTCGCGGCCTCGCTCGCGAAGGAGTTCGCCGACGGTGCGCGCGCCTGTCTGGAGCCGAATATGGAGCAGATCGAACAGGCCTTCCGGATGTACCGGGCGCTGAAGAATCTGCTCGCCCGCTACGGGTGCAACGCGCTCGCCATCTCCTGTTTCTCGCTGGCGAAGACGCTGGGCGTCACGGCGTGCGTCGCGCTCTCCATGCTCAACGACGAGCCGGAGACCGTGGCCGCCTGCGAGGGGGACCTGGACGCCGCCGTCTCCATGATCGTCGGCAAGGCGATCACCGGGATGCCCGTCTTCATGGGGAACCCCGTGTACAACTTGGACAACACGCTCGACATCGTCCACTGCACCGCGCCCCGGAGGCTCCTCTCCGCGAACGCGCAGCCCTACGAAATCCGCTCGCACCACGAGACGGGGCTCTCCGTCTCGCAGCGGGTGGAGGTGGAGGGGGAGCGCGACGCGACCATCTTCCGCATCGGCAACGAGTTCCGGAACGCAGTGCTCTTCGAGGCGCCCCTGCTCTCGAACCCCCGGCTCGACACCTGCCGGACGCAGTTCCGCTTCGGCCTGAAGAGCTGGGAGGCGTGCTTCGACGCCATGCTCGGCTGCCATCACATGGTCGCCTTCGGCCGCCACGGCGACGCCCTCGAGCGCTTCATGAAGCAGCGCCTCGGCCTGGAGGTTGTTCGTTTCTGACGGCGAGCCGCCACGAGATACACAAGCGCCCCCGGAGAGGTTTTCCGGGGGCGTTTGCGTTCTTCCACCTTTATGATGTTCTTGGGGAGCGTGAACCCGCAATATCGCGTTTCTCCTGCATCCGCTGCCGCCGCCGCTCGAAATGAGCGACCGCAGGCAGCGGTTAAATCGGTCCCGGGCAGGACGTTTGAGACGGTATTCTTCCCGTGATAACTTCCCGAATCGACGATGCATCTTCGACCGCCCTGCGGGCGTCGGATTCGGCAAGTTCGATTTTGGAGGGGTACCTCGGGACGGTGCCGAATCGATTCAACCCGACGATTTCGCTCGCCATGCCGTCCCATATCTCCGCTGCGATCTTCTTTTCTTTGCATATCCGGGCAAGATCGATAAGGTTATGGGTTTTAGGCGGCTCTTCGCCGGATGAAACCATAAGGGCCTTTATATATTTCTCGGCGGACTGCTGACTGTGATAACAGATGATTTCAACGGGTATTTGATGGTATCCGAACAGATAGTTCGCGACCTCGAGGTCCATCTCGGCCAATCGCATCCACTCTCTCGCCTGCGCCGCGACTTCCTCGTCAAGCGGTCCGCTCATACAGCGTCACTCCCTTGTCGAAAACAGTCTTCTCCATCGTCGGCAAAGAAGCCCTGGCGAGAAAATCCCCTTCGAATCCCGCCAACACCTCCACGTTGTACACGTCGGACTTGAAAATCTCCATTCCAATCTTTTCCATCGCGTCGATTGCCCTGATGCGGGGCTTGCTCTCGTCCGAGAGCACGACGTACAAATCGATGTCCGACTCCTCGTTAGGCTCTCCGTAGGCGTAGGAACCGAACAGATAGATTTTTTCGACGTCGAGTCCGCTGTTCAAGATGACGTTGACGGCCTTGTCGACAGTCCTCATAAAGTCTTCGGTGCGACTCGATCTCGTTTCTTCGATCCGCTTCATCATGGTCACTCCTTATTGATGCGGAGTCCGATAGTACCCGATCGCTTCACAGTATATCACGATGGCTGTATCAGAAGATCGTCTCCCGGACGGAAAGAGCATCACGGGGCGGGCGCCTCGTCGGCGTCCCGCATTTCGTCGAAGCCCCATTCGACGCCGCACTCTTCGAGTATGCTCCGGTACTCTTCGAGGCTGAACTCCGGGTGCGTCGCGGAGAACCGGTAGAACTCCTCCACGAATTCCGTCGCGGCGGGGTGCTGCGACATGCAGGGCAAAACCTTGGGATTCCCGGACGTTCCGTCTCCCCGCACGTCGTCGATCCATTCGCCGTATGATTTCACGGTGGCGAGCCTTTCGATGTGTCTGGTCAGAGGCCGGAAGCGTGGGACCGTTCCCTCTTCCGCCGTGAATGCGACCCACTCGTCGTAGATCGCCCGCAGATCCTTGTCAAGGAAGCGCAGCGCCCGCTCCCGCAGATCGGCCGGAACGCCGTAGTACGCCTCCGCGATGCCGCCCGTTATGGCCGCCAAAGTGTCGCTGTCGCCGCCGACGGAGATCGCGGTGCGGATGGCGTCCTCGAACGAAGAGGACTCCAGAAACGCTTCGATCGCCTGCGGGACCGTCTCCTGGCACGTCTCGTTGAATTGGTAGCTCTCCCTGATGCCGTCGATGGTGAAGTCCAGCGGGTAGTAGTCGCGGACGACGGCTTTTCGTATCTCCTCCAGCGTTGCGCCGCTGCGGGCCATGAAGATTGCGACCGCAGTCGCCTCCGCCCCCTTGATGCCCTCCGGGTGGTTGTGCGTCACCGAGGTGACGGCTTCCGACATTCGCCGAACCTCGGAGAGGGTCCGCGCGGCGAACCCCGCGGGGCTTACCCGCATGGCCGCGCCGTTTCCGAAGCTGTTGTAGGGCCGTGGATTCGGGCTGAACATCCATTGATGGAACCGTCCTCCGTACCCGCAGTGCGGATAGCGTTGGCCAATCTCCCGCATGTACCTCACCGTCAGGCCGCCGAGAGCGGAGTAGAACGCGTCGTCACGGTCTGCGGAGCCGGCGCTCCTCTCGGCCTCCATGATCGCCTCGGCCACGGCGAGCGTCATGATGCTGTCGTCCGTAGCGAAACACTTGTCCGTAAACAGCTCGAACTCCTTGCTCCTGTGGTTGTTGAACTCGAATCGTGAACCCGCGATATCGCCGATGATCGCGCCGAGCATGTGGCGTCGCCTCCTTTGGAAAAAACCAAAAAAACCTTCTCCGAAGAACGAATGTCGCGGATGCGGGCGAGAAGCTCCTCGAAATAGGCGCCTCCGCCTCCTCTTTTGAGACGATCATCGTCCATCGCGAACCCCTTGACGATGTACTCCTTGATTCGTTCAGTCGCCCACATTCGA
>JAHDKR010000191.1 GCA_018436785.1 Synergistaceae bacterium
AAGGAAGAAACCAACCATCTCCGCCGCCAGCGCCGAGCCGATACCGACGGCGATGAGCAGAACCCCGTGCTCAAGAAAGGCCTTCACCACGCCGCCCCCAGCGTTCAGCCCCACCACCGCGAGGAAGAAGCCGAGCGAGATGGCGCGCACCGCCTAGACGACGTTTTTCTCCATCCTCATCTGCAGCGGGCCTATATGATCGAAGCTGCCGACGCCGAGGGCGAAGAGCAGCGCACCGCCCGTCGTCCCAAGCCCGACCGAACCGAGCGGTCCCAACGGAAGCGAAATCCCGCCCAATACGGAGCCGCCGATGATGCAGATCACGAAGGAGAGCAGCGAAAACGGGATCGAAGCTGGACGCGCGTCCGGAGATGCCGGCTCCGCCGCCTTTCGCTCAAGCGCCAGTTTTTCACGCTCCTTCGCCACGTCGATACCGAAGAGGGCCGGGATAAGCTGTACGAAGAGCACCACCGCCATGACGCCGAACGGGTAGGCGACCGAGTAGCCGATGGTGACGTCCGGGCTTCCCCCGGTGGCTTCAAGCGCCGCGCCGAGCCCCGGCGAACTGGTGAGCGCGCCGGTGTACGTCCCCGCGATCATGTTCGGCGACGCCGAGCCGGAGAAGAGGAGTCCTGCGGCGAGCGTGGCGAGCGCCCCCGCGCCCGTCACCGCGACGGAGAGCAGGATGAACTTGAGCCCGTAGCGCTTGACGACCCGCGCGGTATCCTCGGCGGCCAGCAAGCCCACCGCAACCACGAAGAACATCAGATTCCACGCGAAGTACTCTTTCGGAACGGAGTACCCCTGTGCGCCGATAAACAAGCCGACGAAGAGCGCCCCCGATATCCCGAGGTTGATGCCTCTGACGCTGATCTTCCCGACGAGAATGCCCAATGCGACCGTCAGGCTCATCAGGAAGAGGTGATTCTTGAGAAGGGACTCGAAAAACTCCACTGGAAACATCTCCTTATCTGTTGTGAACTTACTCGCCGAGGACGTTCCGGAAGAAAGCGTCCAATCCGTCGACGTACGCCCGCCCCGTCGTCATATATCCGAGGTTGTGGTCTCCTTTCAGAGGGAGAAACCACTTCGGCTCGCGCGCCGCCTCGAAGAGAATTCTGCCGTGTCTGCCGGGGACCACTTCGTCCTCCGGGCTCGACGCCACAAGAACCGGGCAGTCTATCCGCTCGAGTCGGGAGAGGGTGTCGAACGCGTTCCCCACGATCAGCTTCATCGGAAGAAAGAAGTAGTGACTCTGCCCGACCGAGGCAAGCGAGGTAAAGGTAGACTCCAGAATCAGCCCTCGCGGGGAGAACTTTTCGCCGCGAGATGCCGCGTACGCCGCCACCGCGCCGCCGAGCGACCTGCCGAAGAGAATGATCTGCTCGGGAGGAACGCCGCGCTCCTTCGTCAGCCAGCTCCACGCACCTTCAACGTCGCTGTAAACCCCCTGTTCGGAGGGCGTTCCCTCGCTCTCTCCGTACCCCCTGTAGTCGAAGATGAAGGTGGAGACGCCGAGCCGGTGAAAGATCGCCAGCGAATCGATCCGGTGCGAGATATTCCCCGCGTTGCCGTGGCAGAAGAGCACCGTCGCCTTCGCCGCGCCGCCCGGCCCCCGCCCTGCGCCCGGCACGTACCAGCCGTGGAGCGGGGTTCCGTCCGCGGCCTCGAAGCGCACATCCTCCCACGGAAGCCCCCGTTCGGAGGGCGTCGCCCAAAGCTCGCGGTGCGGAAAGAAGAGCAGTTTGTCCGCGAAGAAAAAAGCGATCGTCACAAGCACCGCATATCCTGCTACAAGATAGAGCACAAAACGCATGCGCACGGGAAACCTCCTTACCGGGACCTGCTACCCCTTGCCGAGCGTGATCCAGCTTTCGGCGAACGGCGCGCCGAAACCGGGGCTCGCCAGCGGTTCGGTCAGCGAGTTGACGCCCTCCGTCCCCTGCGGGAGCACGCAGTACCCCCGCCCGAGCGAAGCGTCCTCCCGGACCACGACGCGAAGCGCTCCCCGTCGTCTGCCGCGCGCGACGGCCTCGTCGCCCTCCTTCAGGTCAAAGAACGCCGCGTCCAGCGGATGCACCGAGAGCGGGGGAAGCGCTTCGACGGACGGGGCGTCCCAGCTCTGTCCATTGATATACTCCTTGCGATGCACCGTGACCAGCCGGAGCGCGCCCTCCCGTCCCTCCGCCGCCTCGGGAACCGACACGGGAAGCGCTGCCTTCCGCTGCGAGGCGCACCAGTAGTCCGGCTCGTCCCACCGGAAGACCCCCTCCCCCACACGCTCCAGCAGCGGCGAGGCGAGCATGGCCCGGTCCACCTCCCGCTTCATTTCCGTCAGATCGAGCGGCAACCCAAGCCGGCGCGCGAGGCGGGTGAAGATCTCCGTCTCCTCCAGCGACTCTCCTCGCGGCGGAAGGATGCGCTCGCTCCTGACGACGTAGTTGTGCCAGTAGGAACCCTTCCAGTCCCCCTCCTCTTCGAGGAAGGTCGTGGTCGGGAGCACGAGATCGCACTCCTTCGCCGTGTCGGAGAGGACGAAGTCGATGCAGACCGTGAAGGGGATCTTGCGGAGCGCCTCGCGCACGAAGTCGCTCCCCGGACTCTGGCGCACAGGATTCGCACCGGAGATGGAGAGCGCCTCCACAGGGGGATCGAGCGACTCCAGCTCCACCGGCCACGTGGCGACGGGAAGCCTGCGCACATACGCAACCTTCGGCAGAAGGGCGAAAGGAAAGAGCGCCATCTCGTCCTTGCTGAAGGCAAGCCCCGCGCCCGGCCCCGAGAAGGCCCCCAGGAGGACGGCGAGCGCCCCGATCCAGCGGAACTGCGCATCGCCGTGCAGATACCGTTGCGCGCCGAAGGCTGCGTAGTGCGTCACGGGGGCGAAGCGCATCAGCCACTCCAGAAGCTCCGACGCGCACTCTGCGGAGACGCCCGCCGTACGAAGCAGGAAAGCCCCGTCGAGCGACCGCGCCGTGCGCTCGAACTCCTCCGGATTCTCGACGCGCTCCCGCCACCCGTCGCTCGCCCCTTCCTCGAGGAGCCGTGCGCAGAGCCACGCCGCCAGCGCCCAGTCGCCGCCCGGGTTCACCCGCCACCACCGGTCGGCGAAGCGCGTTGTCGGCGTCTCGCGAATCTCTAACGAGGCGATCTCGCCCCCCCGGCCTCGTACCCGCTGCAGCAGCGGGACGACGTGCGCGTGCGTCTCCAGCGCGTTCCGCCCCCAGAAGAGGACGCCGCGCGCATGGTCTGAAAGCGACTCCGGACGCGTGACGGGCACTTCGCCGAAGCTCTCCGCAAGGCCGAAGCTCCCCGCCGAAGAGCAGAGGTTTCCCTTCTTCGTCGTGTACCCGCCGAGCGCGGCGAAGAGGTGCGGCAGCAGGAGCTTCGAGAAGTAGAGCGAGCCTGCGCTCGAAAGGTGCATCAACGACAGCGGCCCGTGCCGGGAGACCGCCGAACGGACCTTCTCCGCCCAGACGTCCACCGCTTCGTCCCAGGAGACGGGGACGAGCGCGCCCTCCCTGCGGAGCATCGGCGTCGTCAGCCGTTCGGAACTCGTCGCCCTCGAAGCCCAGCGCAGCCCCTTCCCGCACAGGAAGGTGGTGTACGGCAGATCCCTATTCGGCTCCAGGGTCACGGACGCCCCGTCGAACATGCCCTTCATCGCGCAGGCATCCGGGCAGTCGTAGGGACACGCGGTCGTTTTTCGGCGCATATCGGTCATTGATGCATCCTCCTCGTCGTTGTTGTAGAATAATACCATTGACGGCGCGCTCCCGACAGACTTTCTTTGCGGCAGGAACGGAAAGAGCGCCCGGGGCTCCTACGCCCGGAAGCCCTGCGCGAAAAGGACGGCGGTCCCGCCTGGATCCGCCCGAAAGATGGGGAACACTCTGCAAGCGAAAAATAGACGGGGAGTTGGTAGGACATGCGATTGATCACACGCTCTGATTTCGACGGCCTGATCTGCGGTATGCTGCTCAAGGAAGCGGGGATCATCGACTCGTGGCAGTTCGTCCACCCGAAGGATCTTCAGGACGGACTCTTTCAGCCGACGGAGGACGACGTGCTGGCGAACGTACCGTACGTCCCCGGCTGCGGGATGTGGTTCGACCACCATACGTCGGAGAACGACCGCGTCGGCTGGTCGAAGGACGTGCAGGGCGAGAGCCGACTCGCGCCTTCCGCGGCGCGGATCATCTACGAATACTACGGCGGCGCGGAGAAGTTTCCCGCCTACGGCGACATGATCGAGGCAGTGGACAAGGTGGATTCGGGGCAGCTTACCCGGGAGGAGATACTGAATCCGAAGGGGTGGATCCTCCTCGGCTTTCTCACCGATCCCAGGACGGGGCTCGGCAGATTCCGCGAGTTCCGCATCAGCAACTACCAGCTCATGGAGGAGCTGATCAACCACTGCCGGAACATGCGCATCGGCGAGATCCTCGAACAGCCGGACGTGAAGGAGCGAGTGGAGCTCTACTTCGAGCAGACGCGGCGTTTTACGGAGATGGTCCATACACACACGAAGGTGGAACAGAACGTCATCGTCACCGACCTGAGGGACGTCTCCCCCATCTACACGGGCAACCGCTTCCTCATCTACAGTCTCTACCCGGAGCAGAACGTCTCCGTCTGGATCGTCGACGGCAGGCAGAAGCAGAACGTCTCCATCGCCTGCGGATACAGCATTCTGAACCGCACCTGCGGGGTGGACATCGGCGCGCTCATGCTGAAGCACGGAGGCGGCGGCCACAGAATGGTCGGCACCTGCCAGGTACCGTACTCGGAGGCGGACGACCGCATCCGCGAGATCGTGGACGCGCTCAAGGGGTAAGTACGACAGAGGGGAGCCCCGCACAGGAGCTCCCCTCTGTAATAGACCCGGCGCTGTCCGCGATCTGCTCCGCCCCGTCTACCGCGCTTCCGGCGCGGGGTGCTCCCCCGGCCCGAAGAGCATGTACTCCGTAGCGTCGTCCGCGGAGATCCGCATCGCGCCCTCCATCGGATAGTTCCCCTTCAGGATGTACGGCACGAGGCGAAGGTAGATCGGGTGCATGTCCTCCATCGTAAGGCTTTCGTCGATATCCATCCACTCGACGGTCCCCTCCTCGCTGTCGCGGGGCTCCCCCTCGAAGTCGCGCGAGATGAAGTAGACCGAGAGGTACTCCATGTCCCGCCCCTCGACGATGGCGTGGAGCATCCCGGCGTACTCCATGCTCCGCACCCTGCACCCCGTCTCTTCCTTTATTTCGCGCACCAGCGCCTCGCGCAGGGTCTCATCCCGCTGCTTCCGCCCCCCGGGGACGGTTCGCTGCCCCTAGTCCGGGTCGTTGGCACGGCGGACGATGAGCAACTTGTTCCCCCGCACCAGGTAACCGAAGACACTCCCCGCGGTATACGCGCACCCCTTCCACGATTCCATGCCGC
>JAHDKR010000132.1 GCA_018436785.1 Synergistaceae bacterium
ACGTGTTCGACCGTTTCCTTGTGCGCGTGCTGGAGGTCCAGCAGTCGCTGAATATCGTCGAGCGGGTGATGGACGGTCTTCCCGAGGGCGAGATCGTCCACGAGAAGAACCTGAACAAGGTGCTCGCGACGTTGAAGAAGGCCGAAGGCACGGGGTGGGGCGTCATCGAGGCTCCGAGGGGCGACGACACGCACGTGGTGCATCTGAAAGCCGGCGAGGAGAACGTGAACTGGTGGAAAGTGCGCGCCCCGACGTACGCGAACGCCGTTTCGTGGCCGTTGATGTTCCGCGACAACGAGCTGGCCGACGCGCCGCTTATTATCAACAGCATCGACCCCTGCATCTCGTGCATGGAGCGTATGCTCGTCACTGACGCCGCCGGCGGCAGGAGCGTCGTCACCAAGGCGGAGCTCCTGGAAAAGAGCAGGGAAAAAACAAGGAGGCTGATGCAGAAATGATCGCGCTTCTTATGCGCCTCGTTGCCGGTACAGCGCTTATGCTTCTTGTCGTCGTGCTGGCGCTTCTTTTCGACGGAGCGGACAGAATCATCAGCGCCCGCATGCAGCGCCGCCTGGGTCCGCCTCTTCTGCAGCCCTTTCTCGACCTGCTGAAGCTCCTCGGCAAGGAGAACATCGTGCCGCGGAGGGCAGTTCCGTGGGTTTTCAACGGCGCGCCCTGGGTTGCGGCAGCGAGCATGCTCCTCGTTTTCCTCTACATCCCGGTCGGCTCGGTGCCTCCCGTGCTCGGGGTGCACGGAGATTTGATCCTGATTCTCTATCTCCTGGGGCTCTCCGGCGTTGCAATGGCAGTGGGCGGCTTCGCCAGCGGAAACCCGATAGCGAATGTGGGCGCGCAGCGTGAAATGATCCTGATGATGAGCTACGAACTTCCGCTCGCCGTCGTTGCCTCCACGCTTGCGTGGGTTGCCTACAAGACGGGAATGCCCGGAGATCCGTTCAACCTGGAGACCTTTGCCGGGATGTCGGTCTGGGGAATGAGCGGCAAGATAGGCTTCATCGGTATTTTTTGTCTCATGGTCGCTCTTATCCTCGTCGTTCCCGGAGAGACCGGGAAGGGGCCGATGGACATCCCCGAAGCGAAGACGGAGATTCTCGACGGTCTTATCATCGAGTACTCCGGAAGAAACCTCGCCATGTTCAAAATCACCTTCGCGCTGCGCGCCATGGCGCTCTCCGCACTGATCACGGCGCTCTTCTTCCCGTGGTCTCCCGCATCCTTCCTTCGCCTGGGAGGCATCTTCCTCTTTACATTCGACTTCGTCTGGTTCTGGGTGAAGGTCTTCGTGGTGCAGATTTTTGTGGTGACGCTGATGCGGACGACGTTCGGGAGGTTCAAAATCTGGCAGGCGTCCGAGTTCTATCTCGTCAAGGTCGCGGGGCTTTCCATCGCGGGGATGATCCTCGCGTCCCTCGGCCTGGTCGTATAGGAAGGGGTGGAACGGAATGATCACCAGAATGCTCTTTCAACTGCTGCGGCAGATTCGCCAGAAGGTGTTCACGAACCCCTTCCCTGTGGCGCAGATGCCCGACTCGCTGACCGACGCGCTGCAGGCCGCCGAAAAAGGGTGGATCGAACTGAACCCTCCCGTTGGTGTGAACGATCACTTCCGGGGCCGCCTGAACTACGACAAGAGCGCATGCATCGGGTGCAAGCTCTGTGTCAAGGTTTGCCCGGCGAATGCGACGGAGTATCTGCCCGAGGAGAAGAAGATTCAGATCCACGTCGACAGATGCTGCTTCTGCGCCCAGTGCGTCGAAATATGTCCCGTCAAGTGCCTCACCATGTCCGGCGAGTATCTGATCTCGTCGTATGACAGGAAGGCCCAGATCGTCACCGATACGGGAAAACCGGAGGGCGCTCCCGCCGCTCCTGCGGCGAAGACGGTCTACCGGATCGACCCCGAAAAGTGCATCGGCTGCACGAAGTGCGCCCGGAACTGCCCCGTCCCCTGCATCGAGGGGAAAGTGAAGGAGAAGCACGTTATCGACGAATCGAAGTGCATAGGCTGCGGCAAGTGCGCCGAAGTCTGCCCGAAGGACGCCGTCTGCCCCGTGGAGGTGTAACGGCGGAGCAGTATGCCGGCGAACAGAGCGAAGGCGGGCCTCTCCTTACGGAGGCCCGCCTTCGCTCTGTGTACTTTCCCGCGTGTGCGGTTACTCGACGAAGTTGTAGTAGGCGAGTCGTTTTCGCACTTCGTCGCGCCCGAGCTGCTCCGCGACCTCGAAGACGCCGGGGCTTACCTTCATCCCGGTGATGCCCAGGCGAAGCGGCATAGCGATGTCCTTCATCTTCACGTTGTTGGCCGTGCTCCATTCGCGGGTGAACTCCTCCATGACGGGGGCTTTCCACTCGGGCAGCGCAAGCAGCTCGCCGTTGAAGCGTTTGAGGACGGCGCGCTGTTCGTCGCCGATCTCCGAACCGTCGTATCGCGCTTTGACGGGTTCGAAGGTCAGGAAGTAGTCGGAGTAGCCCGCGGTTTCCTTCGCCGTCTGCCCTCTGCCGCAGAGCACCACGAGCGACTGCGCGAGGTACTCCCTGGAGTGAGAATCCACGGGAAGGCCCATCTCCCTCCAGAAGGGCTCGACGAGCGCAAGTCGCTCGTACGGCGGAAGGCGCTTCAGATGCTCCTGGTTGATGTAGTTCAGCTTGTCCATATCGAACACGGACGGCTTCTTGATGACGCGCGCGAGGTCGAAGAGCCCCACGGCTTCGTCGCGGGAGAAGATCTCGTTGTTCTCGCCGGGCGACCAGCCGAGCAGCGCGAGAAAGTTGAAGACCGAGTCGGGCATGTACCCCATGTCCCGGTACTCGTAAACGCTTGTGGCCCCGTGCCGCTTGGAGAGCTTCTTCTTGTCCTTGCCCAGGATCATCGGAAGGTGCGCGAAGGTCGGGTACTCCCAGCCGAGCGCGTCGTAGATCAAGAGCTGCTTCGGCGTGTTGGAAATATGGTCCTCGCCCCGGATGACGTGCGTGATCCCCATCGTGTGGTCGTCGATGACGACGGCGTAGTTGTAGGTGGGCATGCCGTCGCTCTTGATCATGACAACGTCCTTCAGCGTGTCGCTCTGCATCTCGATATGGCCGTAGACCATGTCGTCGAAGGCGAGCGTGACGCCCTGAGGGACCTTGAAAATGACGGCCTCTCCGTCGCGGTAGGCTTTTCCCTCTTCAAGAAGCCGCTCCGCCGCCTCGCGGTAGGTCGAGAGGCGTTCGGACTGTCTGTACGGCCCGAACGGACCGCCCGTATCCGGCCCTTCGTCCCAGTCGAGCCCGAGCCACTGCATGCCCGACATGATGGTGTCCTCGTACTCCTTTGTGGAGCGCTCCCTGTCCGTATCTTCAATGCGGAGGATGAACTTTCCTCCAGTGTGCCGCGCCCACAGCCAGTTGAACAGGGCCGTGTGCCCGCCGCCGATATGAAGCGCTCCCGTTGGGCTCGGCGCGAAGCGAACCCGTACCGTGTCTGCCATTTCAGTTCCTCCCCGATGACGTCCCTCCGCCTGCGGATTCGGGACCGTGCATTGTGTGTGCATGAATTCCTGCAATAGGTTATTATAACCTAGTTGAACGCAGAAAAAACCAGTTGGATGAAAAAGGCAGGCGGAACGATATGAGCGCACCGGACAGAAAGAAACTACTTCTCGTGGACGGACACGGGCTTGCTTTCAGAGCTTTCTACGCCGTCCGCGAACTGAACGCGCCGGACGGAACGCCGACGAACGCGATCGTCGGTTTCTTCAATATGTTCCAGAAGATCAAGGAAGACTGGAACCCCGACCTCTGCGGCGTTGTCTTCGACGCCCCCGGGCCGACCTTCCGCCACGAGGCGTACGCGGAGTACAAGGCGGGGCGGAAGCCGACGCCGCCCGAGTTCAAAACGCAGCTCCCGATCATTCTTGAGCTGCTCGACGCCATGGGCGTTCCAGTGGTGTCGCGTGAAGGCGTGGAGGCGGACGACGTGCTTGCTTCAAGCGCGTGCGCTGCGGCGGCGCACAACCTGGAGACGTTGATCCTCTCGTCCGACAAGGACATCCTCCAGGTGCTCGACAGGGACGTCGTCGTCCTCAGGCCGGTGACGGGCATCAGTTCCTTTCGTACGATGGACGGGAAGGGCTTCGAAGAGGAGTACGGCTTTTCCCCTGCGGCGATGCCCGACTATCTTGCGCTCCTCGGAGATTCCGTCGACAACGTACCCGGCGTCCCCGGAGTGGGCGAGAAGAC
>JAHDKR010000122.1 GCA_018436785.1 Synergistaceae bacterium
GAAGACTTTTTAACGCTGCGGTGCATGTCCGGCGAATTTCAGGGGGGAGGGGTGCGAGGCCCGGATGGGCGAATGCTGCCGATTGTTTCGCTGCCGCTTCCCGGGGGTGGCTGGGAGCTGACAAAATTGCTCGACCCGGGCTCTCTCATCCGATACCGAAGAACGCTTTTCGCCTTTTATTCGCTCACCTCCGTCCTTGTGCTGCTGCTGCTGCTGCGTTATACGCAGAAGAACCAGCTCATCGGCGAGCTGAAACGGGAGGTCCGCGAACGGGAGGCGGCGGAACAGGCGGAGCGCGCGGCCAGGGCCTCCGCGGAACAGACGAACGCCCTTCTTGCGGAGGAGCGCAACCGGGCGCAGATGCTTGCGGAACAGGCTGAAGCCGCCAGCACTGCGAAGAGCAGCTTCCTCGCCAACATGAGCCACGAGATACGCACTCCGCTGAACGCCGTGCTTGGCATGATCGGCCTTCTGCTCGATACGAAGCTCGACGAACGACAGCGCCACTACGCCGAAGTCGTACAGACGAGCGGGGACGCGCTGCTCTCGCTGATCAACGATATCCTCGACTTCTCAAAGATCGAGGCGGACCGTCTGGAGATGGAGCATATCGGGTTCAATCTGCAGACGATCCTTGAGGATACGGTGGAGATGCTCTCCCAAAGAGCCGAGCAGAAGGGGCTGCATTTCGGTTTCTTCGTCGAGGACGACGTCCCGCGTTTCTTGAAAGGGGATCCCGGACGCCTCCGCCAGATACTGATCAATCTTATAGGCAACGCGATCAAGTTCACTCCCTCAGGCGAGGTGATCCTTGAGGTGACGCTCGGGTCGGAGGTTCGTGAAACGGTCTCGATACGCTGTACCGTCCGCGACACGGGGATCGGTATCCCGGAGGATCGCCTTCCGGCGCTTTTCAGCGCCTTCGAGCAGGTGGACGCCTCCACAACCCGTACTTTCGGCGGCACAGGGCTGGGGCTGGCAATCAGCAAGCGCCTGACGGAGCTGATGGGCGGGCATATAGGTGTGGAAAGCCGCATCGGCGAGGGCTCCACCTTCTGGTTTTCCATCCCGTTTCCGGTCGTCCCGGAGAGCGACGTTGCGCGAACGGCGGACGCCGAGTTCCTGCAGGAGGCTTGCGAGTGTGAAGCGCCGATGGGTTCAAGGGGGAAAATACTTCTCGTGGAGGATACTCCGGTGAATCAGCAAGTCGCCGTCGCGCTCCTCGCCAGGATGGGGTACATGGCCGACGTCGCGGGGAACGGCGAGGAAGCGCTGACGCTTCTTGACTCCATCCCCTACGATCTGGTCCTGATGGATATTCAGATGCCCGTCATGGACGGATTTGAGACGACTGCGCTCATCCGCTCCCGAGAAGCGTCCGAAAAGAGAGAGAGAATTCCGATCGTCGCGATGACGGCGCACGCGCTCTCAGGTTACCGAGAGAAGTGCATCGAGGCGGGAATGGACGACTACGTGAGCAAACCCATATTGCCGAAGGAGCTGGAGACAGCGCTCCGGCGGCATTTGAAAAAACGATCCGCGGAACGCGAAGAAGAAATTGCAGCAGAGGAGGTTGCGGAAGAGGTGAAGGCGGAAAAAGGAACTGAAAACGTCCTTGAGACGGCAGAGAGTTCTCATCAGTGGGAGGATATCCCGCTCTTCGATCAGGCAGACGGCGCTGTGCGGACTGCCGGGGATGTCGTTTTTCTGGGAAAACTCCTTCTTCTCTTCGCCGACTCGAACGCCGGAGAGGAAGGGCGTCTCCGCGAGTTTGCCGGACGCGGGGAGTGGGAATCCGCGAAGCACGCGGCGCACTCGCTCAAAGGTTCCTCCGGAAACCTGGGCCTTCTCCGTCTCGCCGAACAGGCACGCTGGACGGAACTGGCACTTGCCGAATATATGGCGGGGCAATCCGAACTGGATGAGAACGCCCTGCGTTCCGCCGTTCTCTCCCTCGCAGATCTCGCCTCCGAGACAATGGAGCTGGCGCGGCGGCAGGGAACAATTCTGGGCAAGGAGGCGGAAGAAGACCCCTCCTGATCCTCTACGCGGCCGGGCTGAATTGTGCTATCCTTTTCGGCGAGGATTGACCGAATGATGGAGGGATGAATCATGACAGCACCGCGCCAAGAGAGTCGAGCCGCAGGAGAGCCGAACGCCTGCCGCGCGATCAGCGGCCGGGAGGCGCTTCGCGCGCTTGCCTGCATAGCGCATTTGATCCGGGAGATCTTCCCGGGAGACATGAGTTTCGCGGTCATCGAGGACGACGAGTATCTCGTCTATGTGCCGGGCAGGACGATCGATATCAAAAAGAAACCCGGGGACAAGCTGACCGAAGGGTCGGCGGGGCACCGGTGCATGATGGAAAAACGGAAGATCGTCAAGGAGTTCAAGAAGGAGGATTCGCCGTTCGGCTTCCCGTACGTCGCGGCCTCCGTGCCGATCTTCGACGCTTCCGGAAAGGCGGTCGGCTGCGTCATCACGGCGGAGAACATCACCCGTCAGGAGACGATGCGGGAAACCGCGGAGCTGCTGCGCGCCTCCACGGGGCAGATAGCGGACTCTCTCCAGACGATGACCGGACAGATGGAGGAGATGCGCGCGGCGGGCGAGATGCTGAACTCCATCACATCGCAGGCCGTGAGCAAGGTGGAGGGAACCGAACAGGTGTTCGGCGTCATCGAGGGCGTGGCGAAGCAGACGAATATGCTCGGGCTGAACGCCTCGATCGAAGCCTCCCGCCTGGGAGATCAGGGGAAGGGGTTCGGCGTCGTGGCGGAGGAGGTGCGGAAGCTCGCCGTCCGCTCGTCCGACTCCGCACGGCAGATCAAGGAGATTCTGGAGTACTTCAAGAACTCCACGATCGAGATCAACAGCAGCACCGACACCCTGCTCCACATCATCAAGGAACAGTCGAGAATCATCGAGACCATCGCCGCGTCCAGCGAGGAGATGGCCTCGGTCTCTGCGATGCTGGAGAAGCTCTCCTCCTCGCTCGGGCAAGGGAGCTGAGACGTGTCCCGGCGGGAAGGACGATCTCCGTCAGCCCGCTCTTTTTGAAAAACACCGCAGGATCGCGAGACGTTGTCTTCTCCCGAATCCTGCGTTTTTTGCCAAGGAGGAATATGTAGTGGAAACTCTTCGTACCCACGCGCTCTTTTTTCTCTGCCTCGCCCTTGCAGTGGCGCTGGCGCTGCTTCCTCCGACTGCGCCCTACGCCGTCGGTATGGCGCTCCTCCTGGGCGCGGCGGTGAGCAACCTCGCCCCCGGCTCGGCGCCTCCCGGACTGGGGAAGATGCGCAAACTTGCGCTGAACAGCGCCGTCGTCCTCTTCGGGTTCGGTCTGAACATCCGACAGGTGATCTCCGTCGGCGGCCAGGGGTTCTGGCAGACCGCGGTCAGCCTTGCGGTGATCATCTCGCTCGGTTTTTTTCTGCTCCGGTTTTTCAAGGTCGAGGCGGCGACGCTGAAGCTGGTGACCTTCGGCACGTCCATCTGCGGCGGAAGCGCCATTGCCGCCGTGTCCTCGGTGATGAAGGTTCGCGACGAGGACATCGGCGTCGCCATGGGCGTCGTCTTTCTGCTGAACGCCGTGGCGCTCGTCGCCTTTCCGCTGCTTGCGTCGTTGCTTCCGCTCACGCCGGAGCAGTACGGCGTCTGGTGCGCGTTGAGCATCCACGACACCAGCTCGGTTGTGGGGGCGGCGGCGGTGCTGGGAGATGCGTCGCTGCAGACCGCGACCATCATGAAGCTCACCCGGACGCTCTGGATCACGCCCATCGTCTTCCTGATCTCGCTGCGCCAGGGCGAGAAGGGCAAGCTCTCCATCCCGCTCTTCATCGTCTTCTTTCTGCTGGCCTCGGTGACGGCGTCCGTCCTTCCCTTCGCCCCGTTCTTCAAGACGCTCGCTTCGTCCGGGAAGGTACTGATGGCGGTTGCGCTCTATATCGTCGGCTTCGGCCTGCACCGCAGCGTCCTCAAGAAGGTCGGCGCGCAGGGGATGCTCTTCGGCATGCTGCTCTGGGCGGTCTCCATCGTCATGGGGTACCTCCTCGCATCAATGAGCTGACATTCGACACAAAGGAGATGGAAACAGATGAATCTCGCACGCTTTCCCAGAAGACGCTATACCGAGGGGCGGACCCCTTTGGAATTTCTCGAACGGCTTTCAGCAAAGCTCGGCGGCCCGGAGATCTGGATCAAACGTGACGACATGCTCGACTTCCTTCCGGGAGGGAACAAGACCCGGAAGCTCGAATTCCTTATGGCCGACGCGTTGGCGCAGGGCGCCGACACCGTGATCACCTGCGGCGCGGTGCAGTCGAACCACTGCCGTCTCACCCTCGCCGCCGCGAGGAAGGAAGGGCTCGAGTGCCACCTCGTCATAGAGGAGCGCGTTCCGGGGAGCTACTCCGAACAGGCTTCCGGCAACAACTTTCTCTTTCACCTGATGGGAGTGGACTCGATCCGCGTCGTTCCGGCCAAATCGGACATGCTCGCTGAGATGGAAAAGACCGCGGACGAGCTGCGCCGCGCGGGAAAAAAGCCCTACGTCATTCCCGGCGGTGGTTCCAACGCGCTCGGCGCGCTCGGCTACGTCGCCTGCGCCGAGGAGATCCTGGCCCAGGCGTTCGACAAAGGGGTTGCGTTCGACGGCATCTTCACCACCAGCGGCAGCGCCGGAACGCACGCCGGACTCGCCGTCGGACTGTGGGCGAACCGGTCGGGCATCCCCCTTGTCGGGATCAACATCAGCCGCCCCAACGAGACGCAGGTTCCGATCGTACGGAAACTTGCCGGAGAGACGGCGCGTCTTCTGGACATTGAGGAGCCGCTTCCGGACGCCCTGATTCAGTGCGTCGACGGCTACGTCGGGGAGGGGTACTCCCTGCCCACCAAGGAGATGGTCGAGACCGTGGCGCTGCTGGCGAGGACGGAGTCCATCCTGCTCGACCCGGTGTACACCGGGAAGGCGTTCGCCGGAATGCTCGATCTTCTGCGGCGGGGCTTTTGCGGCAAACCGGAGCGCGTGCTCTTTATCCACACGGGCGGCGTCCCCGCGCTCTTTCACTACCAGAAGTACTTCGACGGGGCATACTGAAAAACGTGCACACACAAGAAAGCGTCCCTCCTCAGTTTCGGGGGACGCTTTCTTGTGTGTGCGTTACTCCGTCGGGGGAGGCGTCCATCGGACGACGCTTTTCACCGGATCGAGGAGGTCGGGGAGCGAGAGGATCCGCCCGTCCGGACGGCGGAAGTCGCCCTCTCCGGGGACGGGAGCGTCGCCCATCAGAATGGCGGTGACGCCCGCCCGGTGCGCTCCCAGAATATCCACCTCCGGCGTGTCGCCGGTCATCACCACGCGCTGCGGGGGAACGCCCACAGAGTGCAGCGCCTCGCGGAACATCGGCGCGAACGGCTTTCCCACCACGACGGGCTCCTGCCCGGAGCCGATGCGAATCGCCTCGACAAGCGCCCCGACTGCCATCATCGGCCCGTCGGGAGAGGGGAATGTCCTGTCGATGTTCGTGGCGACGAAGCGGGCCCCCTTCCTGATGGCGCTCGCCGCTTTGCGGATCGTCGCAAGGGTTGCAGCGTCGTCCCAGCCGACGACGACCGCCTCGCAGTCGGTCTCGCCCGCGGGGAGAATCCCGGCAAGCTCCACTTCTTTGTGAAGCCCCGATTCGCCGATCACCCACACCCGCCCGATTCCCTCTCCGGCGAGGTACTTCGCGGTGGCCGACCCGGAGGTGACGATCTCGTCCATCTCCGCCGCGACGCCGTGCCCGCGCAGCCGGTCGGCGATGCGCACCCTCGTGGTGGGGTTGTTGGTCAGGAATCGGATCGTCTTCCCCATGCTCCGCAGGGCGTCGAGAACCGACACCGCTCCGGGCGTCGTCTCACCGCCGATGTAGATCACACCGTCAAGATCGAAGAAAAAAACATCAAACATGTCGCCGATCATGAGTATCCTCCTTCGCCGCAATTACTGAGAAAAACCGGAAATCATTGTACCATTTTTCCATTTTTTTTGGAAAGGCGCGTGCGATTGCCCTCCGGTTCTTTCCTATACCTTCGTTTGGTTTATAATGCGTTCGGGGTGCAGCCGTCCAGAAACGGCTGCCGAGTATGTACAGCGAAAGGGAGGAATGAAGATGAGAAATGCGGTAGCGTCTATAGAGACCTATTACGAGCGGGGAATGGGCTTTCTCTTCCGGTTGATCGACGAGTGCCCCGACGAGCTCTGGGGGAAGAAGGGCGGAGGGTTCTTCTACTGGCAGCAGCTGTATCATGCGTTCTACTGCGTGGACTACTTCCTGCTCCCCGCAGGAAGCGAATTTCCGGAGAAGCCGTACGGCAGCGCGGTGGCCATGTTCCGCGAGACCCTCGACACCGTCCCGGCGAAGGATGAAATTCGCGAGTACGGCGCGATGATGAAGGCGAAGGCGGACGCATGGATCGCCGCTCTCGACGACGGCGCCCTCGGCGACAGGCACGACGGCATGTCCGAGCGACGGAAGACCGAAGTGACCAACGCGGGTGTCCTTACGTCGCTGTGCGGCCACAACATGTACCATGTTGGCTGCCTTGACTCTGTGCTGCGGGAGAACGGGCTGAAGGGCGTGTATTAAGAGGGCGGCGCGGGAAGTCGCGGCGTCGATTTGTGAGGTAGACTTTTTTTCTACGCGGAGGACCGAGCCTTCCCGGCTTCGTCCTCCGCGCCATCTTCTTGATTCGGGAGTGAACTACGGATGCGAAGGTCTTCATTTCGGAGGACGACAGGGGGCCTCGTCCTCGCGATTGCCGTGTTCGCCGCGGTTGCGGCGGGCGTTGGCATGTTCGGTTCAGGCGGCCCCGGGCCGTGGGAGCACGTTTCGGTCCGCGGCGAGACGGTGCGGATTTTCGGGCGCGGGATCTACCAACACATGTCCGAGGAGGTCGCCCCTCAGGGGATTGCCCAGGACGTCGTGACGTTCTTCGTCGCCGTGCCGCTGCTTCTTTGGGCGTACCTGAGGGCGGGAGACGGTTCAGCGGGACGGAAGCTCTTTCTCGCCGGGACGCTGCTCTACTTTCTGGTAACCTACACGTTCTACCTGGCCATGGGAACGTACAGCGCGCTATTTCCGGTCTACGTCCTGCTTGCCGGAACGAGCGCGTTCGCTTTCGGACTCGCGCTCGGGAACCTCTCCTTCGAAGAAGTTCGCACGGCGTACTCTGGGGAGAAAATTCACAAGTGGGGCGGCGCCTTTCTCCTCTTCTCGTCCTGCTCCGTGATCGTGTTGTGGCTCGGCGTGATCGTCCCGCCGCTTCTCGACGGTTCGGTGATTCCGAAGGCCGTGGAGCACTACACTACACTGATCGTGCAGGGGTTCGACCTGGCATTCCTGCTGCCGCTCTCGCTGGTGGCGGGGGTGCAGCTTGTCAGGCGCGTTCCGTTCGGCCTGCTGTTCGGCACGGTCTATCTCGTCTTTCTCTCGTTCATGATGACGGCGCTTACAGCCAAGGTGCTCGCCATGGCCTTCCTCGGACAGAACGTCGTCCCCGTCATCGTTCTGATCCCGAGCCAGGCGGCGGTCACGGTGGTCTGCGCGTACCTGCTGCTGCGGGCGTTCGGGCGGAACCGGAGCTGCCTCACGAGAGGGAGTGAACGCGAGCAAGGCTCTCTCTAAGCGCCACCGCAGCGATTCCCTTAAAGAAGAACCCTTTTCGAAGCGGAGATGGTGCGAACATGAAGAGAGACGGAGAAAAACAGACTTCTCTCCGTCTCTCTTCATTGGTATGTGCGTGTCGTGAAGCTTCCCCTGCGTTTTTAGTGGATGATCTTCATCTTGTAGAAGACTCTGGAGATCGCGATGGTGCCGAAGACCGCCGCAAGGATGACGAGCCAGATGGGCATCTTGAAGTAGAGCAGCGTCATCGGAATGGCGAGGGCGAATGGAGCCAGCTTCGGCTGCCGCATGGCGAACTGGCCGAAGACCGCGCCGAAAATCGCCGGAGCTGTGTACTGACGGAACGCGTCGGCCACGAACTGCGGGAAGATGCCGATGAGCCACGTGCCGACGAGGGCCGCGAGAGTGACGCCTACGAGATTGATCACCACCGAGCCGATGATGCCCATGGTGCCGATGATCTCTGCCTGCTTGGTTCCCTCTTCGACGCCCACGACCTCCTGCGCCATTGCGGAACAGGGGAGACGCAGGTTCGAGATGTTGCCGCTGAGGAAGGAGATGTACGTTCCTGCAAGCCCCAGGATGGGGTAATAGGATATCGGCTCGACGACGTAGAAAGCGCCGAAGACCGACGCGACCAGCACCCACGCCGTCATCGCCTGAGCGAAGGGCGGCAGGACGCCGTGGACCATGTACAGGTAGATCAGGGGGAGGAAGCTCAGCGCGGAGGCCAGGAGCATTGTGATCATACCCATTCGTATGACCGGCTTCGTCCATACCTCGTGGTATTTCTGTTCGTTGATCTGCTCTGCTGCCATTTCAGTCACATCTCCCTCTCTAGTAGAGCATCGCGGCGAACATGCCGACGAGCATGGCTATGCCGAGAGTGTACTCCTTGATCTTGGGCATTTTCTTAGCGACCTGGAGCAGGACGATCATGGAGACGGCGCCGACGACCGCCGCTACGAAAGGACCGTTGATTTTGGTCAGATTCCTGCTGTTCAGGTAGCCGAACACGCCGATCATGGCCGCGACCGAGAGTATTCCCAGCCACTTCGTGTCGCCGCCGCCGACCTTCTCGCGCACGTCCTCCAGCTTATGGGCGAAGAGCCCGACGAGGAGCAGCCAGCCCACGCCGTTGATCGCCATCGTCCACCAGGAGACGGCCATGACTTGAAGATTGTACCCCTCGCCGCCGAACTTCACTCCCATTGCGTCGGCGCCGAGCGTGGCCGCGGTCAATTCCGTGGGCGCCGCGCCGATGACAGCCAGGCGCATCCACGCCATAGGCGCGCCTATGACGGACATTAACCCGACCATGATGATGAAGATCGCCACCACAGGACCGATGGACGTGACCATTCCGGTGTGGAACGCCTTGCGGAGCTGTTCGGGTTTCAGGTTGACCGCGTCCGCCGCGTGGTAGATCTGACGGTAGTACAGGAGCACCTGCACAAGAGCGATGATGACGATGGGGGCGGCCGTGAGCCACGCTCCCATGGAGTTTGCTACCTTCAACACTTCATCCAAGACAGACACCTCTCTTTCCTCTCCGTTGCCTCTTTTGTAGAACGGTATGCCGCGACGCGATATGTACTCCGAAGCGCCTGCGCCGTTCACTCGTGGAGTCTCTACAACGATCGACGATTAGAATATTGTTCATCCACCACCGCCTTTCATCGTGCAAGTTCAAAGAGCGCTTCAGCAAGGAGCGAAACGCCCTTCGCGATATCCTCCGGATCCGTGTGCTCCTCCGGAACATGGCTTCTGCCCCCTCTGCTGGGAACGAAGAGCATTCCCGTGGGAACGAGGGGGGCGAACATGCATGCGTCGTGCACAGCGCCGCTGTTCATCCTGTGATACGGCGTCCCCTGCTTTTTCGCGCACCCCTCGATGACCGAGAGCACGCCCGGATCAAGCGCCACCGGAGCCGACTCCGAGACGGGAACGATTTCCAGGTCGAGCCCTCCGGAGATAGCCGTCGCGGGCGCGAGCACGGCCATTCCGTCCACAACGGATTCGATTCCGGACTGGACGACGTCGCGGATATCGATGGAGAAGCGAACCTCGCCCGGAATGATGTTCGAGACATTGGGGAAGCACTGGATTCTGCCGACGGTGGCCACTGTGGAGCCCGTCCCGGTCCCTTTCGCCAGCGTTTCGACCTGCGCGATCAGATGCGCCGCCGCCACCATGGGGTCCTGCCGGAGGTTCATCGGGGTCGCTCCCGCATGGTTGGAAATTCCTTTCAGACGGATTTCGATAGCCCTGATACCCGCGACGGCCTCGACGATGCCCACCGGGATTCCCTTCGATTCCAACACCACGCTCTGCTCGATATGCAGCTCGATCATGGCCTTCACCGTCTCCGGCCGCAGGCGGTACGACGGCATGGAGCCGGGGTCGTACCCCGCGTCCGCGGCCATGTCGTACATCGACGTTCCTTCGGGATTCTTCAGCTTCTTCATCTCGTCGACGCCGTACTTTCCTACGAGGGCCTTGCTCCCCGACAGCGTGGAGCCGAAGTTGGAGCCCTCCTCCTCTGCGAAGACGATGACTTCCAGAGGGTGACTGTGTTGCGCGCCGCTCTCCGCCACGGTCTGCACAGCCTCCAGCGCCCCGAGCGTTCCTACCGCGCCGTCGTATTTTCCGCCGTGGAGCACCGTGTCGATATGCGATCCCGAGAGGATGGCCGGAGCGTCCGGACTGGAGCCCTCAAGACGGGCCCGGATGTTGCCGACCCCGTCTACCGAAACGCCGAGCCCCGCGGCATTGAAGAGCGACAGAAGATACTTCCTTGCCTCTTTGTCCTCCGCGGAGTACGAAAAACGGGTGACCCCCTCGCCGGGGGTGCGGTTGAAGCGGCTCAGTTCCTCAAGATGGCTCATCAGACGACGAGCGTTGATCTCAAGCGGCATTGCCCCACCTCCTCGATGGCGGAATACGGGATGCGCCCCGTTGAACGTGCTAGATGAAGCTCAGAGAGACCGATCCGTTCTTCAGAACGACCTCTTTGAGCACGTTGACCACGCAGACCGGGTCGTTCATGTGCAGCAGCTCCACCGGAGAGTGGGAGTATCTGCGGGGCGTCAGCAACAGGCCTACGGGAATCCCGTTCCCCTCGAGCGAGATGTTTGCCGCGTCGGTGGTGTAAACCTCGCCGCCCAGCGTCACCATCTGGAGCGGCGTACCTGCGCGCGCGGCGGCCTCCTCCAGGATTTGCTGCACCTTGGGGTGCACCACGTTGGAGATGAACGCCGAGTCGTAACCGTCGAGAAGCGCGACGGCCGGTCCGCCGCCGAGGCGCACCGGGAGCTGACGCTCGTAGCTGACGTCGGGGGTGTCGCCGCTGGGTATCGTGTCGAGAGCGATGGCGTAGTCGGGCGCGACCTTTCCGCTGATCATCGCGGCCCCTCTGAGGCCGATCTCCTCCTGGACGGTGATCACGCCGCAGAGCGTTCCGGGGAAGCTCTGCCCCCGCAGCTCCTCGAAGAGGGCGACGAGAATGGAGCAGCCGATGCGGTCGTCCACCGCCTTGGAACAGACAAGATCGGGATTGTGCATCTCCATGAAGTCCCCTTCGAAGGAGATCCGGTCGCCGATGCGGATTCCCATGGAGAGAACCTCATCCTTCGAGAACGCGCCGACGTCGATGTAGCACTCGCTCATCGGCTTCACCTTCGTGCGCTCTTCCGGGCTCATCAGGTGTCCCGCCTTGATGCCCAGAATTCCGGGGACGGTTCCGTTGACGCGCACCCGCCGCCCCTGCAACAGCAGGTCGCTAACGACGCCGATGCGGCTCATCAGGATGAAGCCGTTCGGAAGAATGTTCTTGACGCACAGGCCGATCTCGTCAGCGTGCGCCGCCACCATCAGCTTCGGTCCCGGCTGCCCGCCGTTCCGGACGGCCACGATATTCCCCCAGTTGTCCACCGTCATCTCGTCAGCAAGCGGCCCCAGCTTCTCCGCAAGCGCGGCGATGATCTTCTGCTCACGTCCGGAGACGCCGTGAATGGACGTCAGTTCCTTCAGCAGTTCCTTCAAGCGCTTCTTGAGCATGTATCTTCCCTCCTTCATCGGAAAAGGGAGCCCGCGGGGGACTCCCTTTTACTACACGCTACGCCTGTTTTTTCAGCCAGTCGACGGCCATCGTGGCCATGACGGCGGGGCCGATCCAGAGGATGTCCTCGTCGATGTCGAAGCGGCTGTTGTGGTGCGGCCACGTCTGCCCCTTCGCCTCGTTGCATCCGGGCAGAAAGAAGAACGTGCCGGGGGCCTTTTCGAGGAAGAAGGCGATGTCCTCGCCGCCCATGGAGGGGCGCGAGATTTCACGGACCTTCTCGGGGCCGACGATCTTTTCCGCGGCCAGGCGAAGCTCCTCCGTCATGGCGGGGTCGTTCACCACGGGCGCGGGGCCGTGCCAGCCGTACGAGAACTCGACGCTCCCCCGCATTCCGGAGGCCACCGCGGAGACAACCTCGCCGATGCGCCGGGCAAGAAACTCCCGCATCTCCTGGTTGAAGGCCCGGACCGTGCCGGTGATGCGGCACTCTCCGGGGATGATGTTGAAGGCGCTTCCCGCGTTGATCTCGCCGAGGCTGATCACGCACGGTTCCTGCGGGTCTACCTCGCGGCTTACGATCGTCTGCAGCTCGCAGATCATCTGCCCCGCGATGGAGATCGTGTCCACCGAACCCTGGGGATACGCTCCGTGCGAGCCCTTCCCCTTGACGAGGATCTCGAAGCGGTCCATGCACGCCATGATGCTGCCCGGCCGGTAGCCTATTTCGCCCGGGACGAAATCCTTCCAGATGGAGCCTGTATGCAGGCCGACCATTGCGTCCGGCTTCGGGTCGTCGAACGCGCCGTCATCGAGCATCCGCTTCGCTCCGCCGGGACCGTCCGGGCACCCCTCTTCTCCGGGTTGGAAGACGACGAGCACCGATCCGTCGAGCTCTGCCCGGACGTCGTTCAGCAGTTTCACCGAGGCCAGCCCCATCGCCGCGTGCGCGTCGTGTCCGCAGGCGTGCATGCAGCCGTTGTCGGAGGCGAAGGGAAGCCCTGTCTCCTCTTTGATCGGAAGGCCGTCGATATCCGCGCGGATCGCGAAGACCCTTTTCTTGTGTTTTCCCTCGATGAGCGCCGCGATACCGTGTTTTCCGAGGCCCCTGCGGTAGGAGACCCCCATCTTGTCCAGTTCGGCGCAGATGTACGCCTCCGTTTGCGGGGTGTCCACCCCTGTCTCGGGAATCTTGTGCAGATCCCGCCGCCATGACGTTATCTGCTGTTGAAGCTTCTGCGCGGATGCGCGAAAGTCCGTCACATCAACCCCTCCTTCTCGAAATGAGTCCTGGGAGCGCGTTCGACGGCAATAATAAGGAAAGGACGCTCTCCGTTATGTTTTGTCTTTGTGCCCGTTGTCGTACCGACACGCTGCACGAAGCAAAAAACATCATAGGCGATGTCTCGAAGGAGAGCAATGTCCTGGAAAGACAAAAAATATATTTTATTTTGTTTTTATGGAACAGGATGTGGAAATGTCGAGCGAGAGGATCTTCAGGGCGAGGGCCATGCGGAGGCGGTCCTCCGAGGAATCCGGATTGAAGTCGAGCAGCTCGCGGACTCTCTTGTAGCGGTACTTTACGGTATTCTCGTGAACGGAAAGAAGGCGCGCGCTCTCCTTTACGGACCAGTTGCACTCCGCGAGCGCCGAAAGCGTCTTCAGCAGCGTCTCCCGATGGGTCTCGTCGAGGTCGAGCAGCGGGGAGAGCATCTCGCGGCAGAAGTCCTCGGCGGCTTCGTCGTCGGAGAGGCTGAAAAGGAGCTTGTTCACGCCGAGCCGGTTCCAAAAGGCGATTCTGCCGGGCCCCTGGGCGGAGCGGATCATTTCCAGCGCCCTGCGCGCCTCGTCGTAACTTTCGGAGGACTGGAGTACGGACGGTTTGACCCGGCCGACGCCGATAGTCACGCTCTTGCCGGTCGCGCCGAGCACCTCCTCCTGGATGGTCTTCAGCACGGGTTGAAGATCGCGCACGGCGGCGCTTTCTCCGAGCGGCGCAGGAAGGATGTACGCCACGGAATCGCTCATCTCGGTGAAGGGAACCCTCGGAAAAGCCGAGTGGATGATGGTGTTCGCGATCGTGTAGATGCGCCGCTTGGTTTCCTCGATGCTGCGCAGGGCATCCCGTCCGGCGACGTCCTCGAACTGGCGTTTGTAGTTGTCGATGTCGATGACGGCGACGTATCTGAGGCCTTCGATGTCCCAGTCGAGCAGGGTTGCCCGGTTCCACAACTCCTTCTCGAACCGGAGATTTTTGTTCAGAATATCGAGTACGAATTCGTTCCTGTAGCGCCGTTCCGTCTCAGCGTGGGCAAGCCGCTTTTGAAGGCGGAGCAGCAGGGCCGTCCGGGCATGGCTCACAGGTATGAACCAGTCGTCGTCTAAAGGAATCGAAGGGGGGCGATGGAAGACGAGATACCCGTACACCCTTTCGCCTATGGCGATCTTCACCGAGAGGAACTGACGGAATAGGTCGGGGAGGGGCGTGTTCCGGACGATATGGGAAAATTCTTCGGCCGCGGCGAAGCAGAACGTGCCGAACGTGGTGTCGCAGAAAGCGAGATCGCATTTTGCGAACTTCCGCAGACTGGCGCAGATCTCTTCTTCGCTCGCGCCCTTGGTGACCATCGTCGAGAACGACGAGAGCACCTGCTCGGAAAATTTGATCTGGCGCGCCTGTCGGTTGACGATGGAGGTGAGCACCGGGTCGATCACGTCGCGGAAAGCGAAGGCGAAAGGGATGTCGAGCAGCGGAAATTCCAGGTCGTCGGCCAGGGCAATCACCTCGGGAGGTATCGCCTGGAGGTAGCGCCGTACCTTGATCCCGAAACCGGACGACTCTCTTTCATTGAGTTTTTCGACGGCGCGGAGGATGGAAAGAGGCTCGTCGCGGAAGATATAGCCCGAGGTGACGACGAGTTCGCCCCCCTGGATCCACTGATACGGATCGGGGGCGTCCATCACGGTTACCGAGGAGACCCGGCGCTTGTCAATGCCGCGTTTCCCCGCGAGAATCCTGATTCCTTTCAGCGCCGGCATCGCCAGCAGTTCCCGCAGAGAGATGTCCATGATCCGTCTTCTCTGACCTATCGCACGATCAGCCAGCCTCCTGCGAGCAGCAGGAGGACGCCCACCGCCCTGATCGGTTCGAGTGGGCGCGCTGCGACTCCAAGCCAGCCCTGCGAGTCGATCAGAACGCCCGTTACCAGCTGCCCCGCTATGATCAACGTCACCATGGCCGTCGCCCCGAGGCGGGGGAGCGTGACGTTGATCGTCTGGAAAAGAACGACCCCAAGCCCTCCGGCGGCGAGCATGAACCAAGGCAGCGACTGCCAGTGTTGAATCCGTTCGCCCCCTCTGAACCAGAGCAAAAGCAGGGAAAGAAAGAGTCCCCCCAGATGGATGATCAGACTGCTTGCAGTCGGGCCTATTTTCTGCCCCATAGCTCCGGCCAGCGGCGACTGAAGCCCTACGGCGACGCCGCCCGCCAACCCGATCAGGATAACAAGAACGGTTTCGAACATGATGTATCTCTCCTTAAAACGTATCCTTGTCGAAGCATTGTTTGCAAATCATATCATGTCATCTTCGACTACCGGATTGCGGCCCGGGGGATCAAGGGCAGCGTCGAAATGCGCGAGACGAACGATTGATAAAAGATGTCATCCACAGCCAAGTAAACGGGAAAGTTGCTTTTCGAGGCCCGGAATTTGGACGATGAAGTGGCGAAGGAGATGGAGCATGTCTATGTGGCTTGATCGCAGGCGTATAAGCCTTTCCGTTGGTCGCCCTTCAGGAATCCCGCGTCGCCAGCGAGACGCCGTTGAGCTTTTCGAAGTACTTGGCGACGCCGCCGTGGTCGGTGTCGGGGCCCGCGTCCCGCACGACATCCTCCATCATCGCCAGAACGCTTTCGGTCAGCGGCATGGCGACGTCGTACTCGCGGCAGGCGGTCATCACGTTCTTCAAGTCCTTGACATGGAGCCACATTTTGCCGCCGGGAGAGTAGTCGCCGCTGAACATGCGCGGCGCCTTGTCGGTCATGCACTGGCTTCCGGCAAGCCCTCCCCGTATGGCCTCGAAGATCTTCCGCGGATCCACGCCCGCCTTCTTCCCCAGGCACATGGCCTCGCCCACGATCGCCATATTGACGGCGACGATGCACTGATTCACCAGCTTGGCTATCTGCCCCGCCCCTGAGCCGCCCACCAGGACGACGTCCTTGCCCATCGACTGTAGAATGCCCCTGCAGCGCTCGAAGACCTCTTCGTCGCCTCCCGCCATGATGGAGAGCGTGCCGGACTCCGCCTTCTCCTGGCCGCCGCTGACCGGAGCGTCGAGCATAAAGACGCCTTTCTTCCGCAGTTCCGAGGCGATGCGTACCGACGTCACCGGATCGATGGAACTTGTGTCGATGCAGGCGCTCCCCGCTCGGACGGTCTTGATGATGCCGTTTTCGCCCAGGACGACCTCCTCCACCTCGGGAGATCCCGGAAGCATGGTGATGATCACGTCGCTTTCGGCAGCCACCTCGGCGGGCGTGTGTACCACACGGACGCCCTTTGCGGCAAACTCGCTCCGGGTCTCTTCGTTGCCGCTGCGGATGGTCATGGAGTACCCCGCCTTGAGCAGGTTCAGGGCCATGCGCTTCCCCATGATCCCCAGGCCGATGAATCCGATTCGTTCTTTCGTCATGCCGTACCGTCCCTTCTGTTGAAGTGCGCGCTGTGCTTCATCATTGTATCATCTGCTAATGGACGGCACGAGCCGCCGCTCGGGTATAATGGAAAGAAAGGCCGGGAACGGCCGACCGGTTTCATAAAGAAGGAGGAGTGAAGATGGCGAAGAGTGTGCTCGCTGTGCTTGCCGAGGGGTTCGAGGAGATCGAGGCGATTACGCCGGTCGACGTGCTGCGGCGGCTTGATGTCGATGTGACGGTCGCGTCGCTTGACGGGCTCGTGGTGAAGGGGGCCCGGGGAATTTCTGTTCAGGCCGATACGACGCTTGCGGAGGTCGCCGGACGGACCTTCGACCTGATCGTGCTGCCGGGCGGAATGCCTGGGGCGGCGAATCTGGCTGCTTCCTCGCTGCTCGGCGATATGCTGAAAAAGCAGCGTGCGGAGGGGCGGATGATCGCGGCAATCTGCGCGGCTCCTGCGGTGGTGCTGCACCCTCTTGGGCTGCTGGGCGACGAGAAGACATCGGGCTATCCTGCTTTCCAGCGCCGCCTCGACGAGGCTAACCGTACCGAGGAGCGTCTGCGTGTAGGCGAGAAGCTGATCACTGCGGCAGGGCCGGGTGTCGCCATGGAGTTCGCGCTGGCCCTCGCGGAGATTCTGAAGGGCAAGGAGAAGACCACTGAACTGGCGAAGGCAATGCTGGTGGAAGGAAGCCGCTGTAATGCATGAACATCCGCTTGTCGGGGGAATCGAGGCCGGGGGGACGAAGATCGTCTGCGCCGCGGGGACCGGACCGGGCGATCTGAGCCGGGCCGTCTTCCCCTCCGGGAGCGACCCCGCCGCCGCACTTTTCGCCGTGACGGACTGGTTCCGCGAGGAGGAGACGCGCCGGGGACCGTTGCACGCCATCGGCATCGGCTCGTTCGGCCCCGTGGACCTTGATCCCGCGTCGCCCACATACGGGTTCATCACCTCGACGCCGAAGACAGGATGGCGGAATACCGATATCCTCGGAACAGTGCGCCGCGCTTTCCCTGCTCTTCCCGTCGCCTTCGACACCGACGTGAACGCCGCGGCGCTGGGCGAGCAGCGGTGGGGGGCGGCGGCAGGTCTCGACGACTTCGTCTACATCACCATCGGCACCGGCATCGGCGCGGGGGTGATGGCGGGCGGACGGCTCGTCCACGGGCTTGTTCACCCCGAGATGGGACACATGCGCATCCCCCGGATTCCGGACGACGCCTTCGAGGGGGTCTGCCCTTTCCACGGCGACTGCTGGGAGGGGCTCTGCTCCGGTCCAGCCATGAAGAAGCGGACAGGAACGCCCGCCGAGGAGATCTCCCCGGATTCCTCCGCATGGCGCTTCGAGGCCCGCTACGTCGCGCTGGCCCTCGGCAACATTATCTGCGCGCTCTCCCCCCGCAGGATCATCCTGGGCGGGAGCGTGCCGAACGGAGGGCTTCTCGGCATCGAACGCTTTTTTAAAATGGTCCGCGCCGAGGTCCGTGACGTCCTCGACGGCTACATCGTCTCCCCCGCGCTCGAAGAGGGTATCGACGGCTACATCGTTCCCCCCCTCCTCGGGGCCGACGCCGGAGTCTGCGGCGCCCTCGCCCTCGCGCTCGACATGCTCCATTTTAGTGATGAGGTCACGAAGGCGCCATAGCAAAAGAGACAAGCTCCGGTGATTCGTCGTATAATATGTAAGAAGACTGAGAAAGGAGGCGCTTCGCATGAACAGCAACGAGAAGAGAGAAAAATCGCGAAGGCCCCTCGTCGCAGTGGCCGGCAAGGGGTATCTTCGTCCTTCGGACGAGTCGCTCCCGGAAGAGAAGCGAGCCGTTATGCAAAGAATAATAGACGAACGAAAATCCGCTCTTGATGCGCTCGCAAAGTATTGAGTGGATCACCGAGGACGCCGTATATGTCGCGCTTGCAACGCTGCAGTCGGCATACGAGGAAGATCCTCTCTGCATCATCAACTATAACCCCATCGGGTACGTTCTTCAGCTTGAGGCCGTCTCGAATTTTTTCGACGACGATGTACTTTTGCTTGCCGCCACAATAGTCCGTTCAATCATCCAAGGACACCCTCTGCAGGACGGAAACAAGCGTCTCGGGATGGTGCTGGGAACATACTTTCTCGCACTGAACGGGTTTTCCCTCACTGCGTCCGATGAGGACTATTTTGAAACAGCCATAGGCCTGGCGAGCGGTCGTATTGATGAACGACGGCTGCTCGACTGGATACGGGAATGTGCCGTGTCCGTAGAAGAGGCGTAGCCCGTTTCGACAGCTGTGGAAAGGAATGAGTCAATGCGCAACAAGCACGTCGTGCTGAAGGAGTACTTCGGCTTCGGGGGCTTCCGCTCCGGGCAGGAGGAGGTTATCGACGCGCTGCTCGACGGGCGCGACGCGGTGGGGATCATGCCGACGGGGGCGGGAAAGTCGCTCTGCTTCCAGATCCCGTCGCTCCTCTTCGAGGGGGTCTCGCTGGTCGTCTCCCCGCTGATCTCCCTGATGAAGGACCAGGTGAGCGCGCTCCGCCAGTCGGGCGTCGCGGCCGCGTTTCTCAACAGCACGCTCACATTCCCCCAGATGAAGACCGTCCTCCGCAACGCCCGCGCCGGGAAGTACACGCTGCTCTACGTCGCGCCGGAGCGCCTTGCGACGGAGGACTTCCTCGAGTTCGCACGCGACGCCTCCATTCCGTTCGTCGCCGTCGACGAGGCGCACTGCGTCTCGCAGTGGGGGCAGGACTTCCGCCCGAGCTACCTCAAGATCGGCGAGTTCGTCCGCTCCCTCCCGCTTCGCCCCGTGCTCGGAGCCTTCACCGCCACGGCGACCCCGCAGGTGCGCGACGACATCGTCCAGTTGCTGAACCTCCGCGCGCCGCACGTCGTCACCACAGGCTTTGACCGCAAGAACCTCTACTTCGAGGTGCAGTCGCCGAAGAGCAAGCCGGCGGCGCTGAAGGAGTTTCTTCGCAGCCGCAAGGAGAAGAGCGGCGTCGTCTACTGCCTCACGCGCAAGACCGTCGACGAGGTCTGCGAGAGGCTCTGCGACGCGGGGTACTCTGCGACGCGCTACCATGCCGGACTGACTCAGGAAGAGCGCCGGGAAAACCAGGACCGCTTCCAGGCCGACGACGCGCGGATCATGGTGGCGACGAACGCCTTCGGCATGGGGATCGACAAGTCGAACGTCGCGTACGTGCTCCACTACAACATGCCGAAGAACATGGAGAGCTATTACCAGGAGGCGGGGCGCGCCGGGCGGGACGGCTCCCCCGCGGAGTGCGTGCTCTTCTACGGTGGGCAGGACGTGTTCACAAACCAGTTCTTCATAGAAAAAGAGCGCGAGAACGAAGAACTCGACGAGGAGACGCTGCGGAAGGTGCGCGAGTCCGAGCGGAACAGGCTGCGCAAGATGGTCGCCTACTGCCACACGACGGATTGCCTCCGCGCCGCTATCCTGGGGTACTTCGGCGACGATGCCCCCTCCGCCTGCGGTCACTGCTCGAACTGCCTCCGCGACTTCGAACAGGAGGATATCACCATCCCCGCGCAGAAGATCCTCTCCTGCGTGCTCAGGATGAAGGAGCGCTACGGGGTCTCGCTGCTCGTGAGCACGCTGCGCGGCAGCAAGAGCGAGCGCGTGCTCAAGCTGGGCCTTGGCGAACTTTCAACCTACGGCATAATGAAGGATGAGAGCGAGCGTTCGTTGCGCGTAAAGATAGACTATCTGCTTTCGCGAGGGTATATTTCGCTCACGGACGACGAATTTCCCGTGGTGAAGACCACTCCGTTGGCAAAGGGAGTGCTCTTTCGGGGAGAGAAGCTCGCGATGCCCGTGGCGAAGCAGGAGCCGAAACCGCTTGCCGCCGAGCCGAAAGGTGTGAGCATGCTCATGGAGCCAACTGACCTCGAACTCTTCGACAAGCTGCGCGCCCTCCGGAAAGAGATCGCCGGCGCTCAGGGCGTTCCCGCCTTCGTGGTCTTTACCGACGCGACGCTTCGCGACATGTGCGAGAAGCTGCCGCAGACTCCGGACGAACTGCTCCAGGTGAGCGGCGTGGGGTACGCCAAACGGGAAAAGTACGGCGCGGCCTTTTTGGAACTGCTTCGCGAACACTCGACTGCTTCCGTTCCGTAAGAACAGAATAACAGATTTTGTGTGTGAAGAGCGTGTCTTTTTTTGGGGATGCGCTCTTTTTGTTGTAGTAAAAAGAGTATAATAGACGAACATATTCTTCGAATGGAGGGGTGCGTATGCGAGGGCTGTTCAGGTTCAACGAAGAGTTCGTCTACAAGATGCCTGTGCATTTCGGAGGCGATCCGTTCTACCCGGTGCGGACGGTCTACGGCGACATGACGTGTCTCGGCGTTTCGTTCCGGACGGAGGAGGACGCGCTGCTGCGCTTCATCCCCGAGGATTTCGAGATGCTCGAACCGGTGGTCAACGTCCAGTATGCGAACTGCCGCGATGTCGACTGGATGGCCGGGGGCGAGTACCGGCTGATTCAGGCGAGCGTCCCGGTACGGTACGAAGGAAATTCCGAAGGACTCGTCGGCGAGTACGTGCTGGTCATCTGGGAGAACAAGGCGTGCCCGATCATCGGCGGGCGCGAGGAGGACGGCATGCCGAAGATCTTCGCGGACATCGCCTCGGAACGTCACGTAGGCGAGCGCTGGTTCACCTCCGCAAGCTACGAGAGCACCACCTTCCTCTCCCTCGAAGTCACACGCCGGGGTGAGCTCGACGAAGAGCAGGTCGCCGGGGTCAACAAGAATCCGAAGATCAACTTCTTCGGCTGGCGATATCTGCCGAACCTCGGCAAGGGAGGCGCGACGCTGAGCCATGCGACGCTCTATCCGCAGGAGATGGTCGTCCGCCAGGTGGGGACGGGCGAGGGATCGCTCCGCTGGACGCCGCTCCCCTATGAGCAGCATCCGCTCCAGTGCAGGATTATCGGAGAACTGGCCGGACTGCCGGTGGCGCAGTATTTGGGCGCGAAGATGGTGAAGGGAACCGCCAGACTCAACGTGGGCGATTCGAGAATGCTGCCGTAAAGAAAGGAGAGGCTGTCATGAACGGATATTACGGGAACAAGGTCTCCGTGGTGACGGGGGCCGCTTCGGGAATCGGCCTGGGGCTCGTCGAGCATCTGCTGGCGAAGGGCGCCGCCGGCGTCTTCATGGGCGACGTAAAGGAGGAGAACCTGACGCGGGAGTCGAAGCGCCTGAACGAGAAGTACCCGGGAAAGGTCTTCTCCGTGCTCACCGACGTGACGAAGCAGGAACAGGTCGCCGAGCTCGTCTCCAAGGCGAAAGCGTTCGACGGACATCTTGACTTCGTCTTCAACAACGCCGGAGTGGGCTTGACGCTTCCCACGGAGAAGGTCACCTTCGAGATGTGGAAGTTCGTCGTCGACCTCAACCTGATGGGCGTCGTCTACGGCACGTACAGCGCGATCCCCGTCATGCGCGAGCAGGGCTTCGGACATATCGTCAACACCGGCTCGATCACGGGGCGGGTTCCCGTTCCGTACCAGGCCGTCTACGCCGCCACGAAAGCCGCCGTGATCTCCATGACGGAGAGCTTGCAGTTCGAGCTGGAGACGGAGGGGCTCAACTTCAGCGTCTTCTGCCCCGGCAACGTCGCCACCGCGATCTTCGGCGACGTTCCGCCGCCTCCCGACGCTATCGGCGTGGACGATGCGGTGGAGTACATCCTCGCGGAGGTGGAGAAGAAATCGCTCGTGATCATCCTCCCGCAGCAGATGCGCGATTTTGACGCGGTCTATAGAGAGCACAGGGAGGAGTACGACGCCTTCGCCCGGAAGATGGCCGCCGAGCGCCGGGAGAACTACAGGACAAAGGGAACGTACTTTTAGGCGCGTGCGCCGACGAAGGAAAGGAGGCGCGATCCGATGCGCCGCGGACTGTTTGACGAAGCGTGTCTTCCGCTGGAGACCGTGTTGCTGTTCATCGCCGGGATGACGGTGTTCATCGCCGGAATCCTGCTCTTCCCCGTGTACGCGGGCGTGGCGCCGTACTATGAGAACGGGCTGTACGGCCTTCTGCTCTTCTTCTTCGCCCTGCAGACCGTCATGCTCGGGAAGACGCCGTTCGGAGAGCTTCCCGTGTCCAATGCGCTGCTCGCGGTCGGCGTGACGATCGCCTCCATCGGGATCGTGACCTGCTTCATCCCCGGCATCCCGAACAAGCTCGCCCGCTGGATGCTTGTTCTCTGCCTCGGCCCCGGGGGAGCGCTCCTGCTGCTCCAGATGCTCTTCTCCAAAAACAAACTCCGTTTGTGGCTGCGCGTCAAGGGCGCGCTGCGGCCGCTGCCCTTCGCGTGCGGAGCGGTCTACGCGCTGTCCATGCTCGCCGGGCTGCTCGTGCTCAAGCCGGAGCTGCTGACCGGATACGGCACGGCGACGGCGGTGCTCCTCTACGGCGCGGCGATACTGAATCTCTCGCGCGTTCTTGCCGTCGTCTACCAAGAGTACCCCGAGGCCTCTGCGGATGCGGGAGACAAGAACGGCCTCCCCTTCGACAAGGCGATGCTCATGTTGACCGGAGTTTTCATGGTGCTGCTCGGAGGCTTGCTGGTACCAGTGAACCTCGGCCTGCTTCCCTTCTCGGGGAGCGCGCAGCTCGGTCTGCTGATGGTCATCTTCTCGGTGCAGATGCTCGCGGCGGGGAGTACGCCGATCGGCGCATTCCCTCGTTCATGGCTGATGGTGTACCTCGGGACGCTCTTCGCGGGGCTCGGCATCGTCTCCTGTATCGTTCCGGACATCCTTGTCGCGCCGCTGACGCTCCTCGTCGGCGTGCTCAACATTCTGAGCGGGGGCCTCACGTTGGCGAAGGCGCTCCCCTCGCTGCTGAAGACGAGAAAGATGATGCCGTCCGTTCCGGTTTCGTCGCTCCTCCTCAGGCTGTACTCGACGCAGATCGCCCTGGGGGGACTCTCGGTTATGTTCGGCTCGTCGATGCTCGCGCCCGGTATCATCCCCGGCCTGCTCATCGGCGTTATTCTCGCCGCGAACGGCGGCGTGCTGCTCTACCTGATGCGCCTGCTCCTTCTGCTCGACGCCCTCGCGGAATCCGCGGGCGGGACGCAGCCGGAGAGCGATGAACAGAGCGTGTGTTCCTAAAAATTGCGACAAACTAAAAAAGGAGGTCTGTGAAATGAAAAGTATTCAGATACTGTGCACGTTCCTTTTTCTGCTCGTCTTTCTCTCCGCCCTGCCTGCACTGGGGGCTGAGGTGGTCTCGAGCACGGAAGCAGATCAGACGGGGGTCGAGGTCACGGTGTACAACACGGATCTTGCTCTGGTGAAGGACGTCAGGAGCATCCTGCTCAAAGAGGGGCAGGGGGAGCTCCGCTTCATGGACGTGGCTTCTTCCATCCGGCCGGAGACGGTGCATGTGAAGTCGCTCAACAACCCGCCTTCGCTGGCGATTCTGGAGCAGAACTACGAGTACGACCTCATCAGCCCGGAGAAGCTGCTGGAGAAGTTCGTCGGGCGCACGGTGAAGATTGAGGTGTGGAACGACTACCAGGGGAAGAAGGAGATCGTGGAGGGCACGCTTCTGAGCACGAATAACGGACTCGTCTTCGACATCGGCGGCCAGATCTACCTGAACTACCCCGGACTGAAGATCGTCCCCTCCATCCCTGACAACCTCTATGCGCGCCCCACCTTGGCGTGGCTCTACGCCAACTCTGCGAAGGAGAAGCACAGCGTCGAGGTCTCCTACCTGACGGGCGGGATGACGTGGAAGGCGGACTACATCTTCGTCCTCGACGACGCCGATACGGCAGCAGACCTCACCGGCTGGGTCACGCTGAACAACAGAAGCGGCGCGGCGTACCGGGACGCGACGCTCAAGCTGATCGCCGGCGAAGTGCAGACGGTCGCCGACGTTCTTCCTCCGCCCATGATGCGGATGGCGATGGGGAAGGGGGTACCCGAAGCCGCTCCTGCCTTCGAAGAAGAGGCTTTTTTCGAGTACCACATCTACAATCTGGCGAGGAAGACGACGATAGGGAACAACCAGACCAAGCAGATCAGCCTGCTCGAAGCGTTCGGCACGAAGATCGGCAAGGAGTACATTACCCGCGGCGAGCGGCGCTACTTCACTTCCTCGCTTCAGCGGGGGCTGCTGAAGCAGAAGGTCGACGTCGTCATCTCCTTCAAAAATTCCGAGGAGAACAACCTCGGCATGCCCCTTCCCAAGGGGATCATCAGGATGTACAAGAAAGACTCCAAAGGAAGCCTTCAGTTCATCGGCGAAGACCGCATAGACCACACGCCGCGCAACGAGGAGGTCCGTCTGAAGGTGGGCGAGGCCTTCGACGTGGTCGCGGAACGCCGTCAGACGCGCTACAAGAAGCTGGCCGACAACCTCTACGAGACGTCGTGGGAGCTTATCGTCAGAAACCGCAAAAAAGATGAGTCTGTCGTCGTCTCCTTCAACGAGCCCGTCTGGGGCGACTGGGAAGTGATCGCATCGACCCATCCGTACGAACAGACCGACGCCTTCACGCTCCGATTCGACGTCCCCGCCAAACCCGACGAAGAGGTCGTGGTCAAGTTCAGCCTGCGAATCCGCAGCTGACAAAACATGCGAAACCCTGTCGGCGCAAAGGAGGCGGTGTGAGTGGGGGAGTGGTGGAGCGGCATGCTCATGTTTGAAAAAGTCTTCTGGTATATCGCAATTCCTTTCACCGCGCTCTTCTTCATCCAGCTCGTGCTCACCTTCACGGGCATGGGCGGGGAGGACGCGGACGGCGGAATGGAAGGCGCCGCCGGAGGAGAGGACTTCGACGTCGAGGGTGACGGCGACGGGGATATCGGCGAGGCCGGAGGTTTCCAGATCTTCACTGTGAAGAACTTCATCACCTTCTTCACCGTCTTCGGCTGGAGCGGCATCACGCTCCACAACGCCGGAGCGAACGAATATCTCGTCCTCCTGGGATCGCTGCTCATCGCCGTCGCGGTCATGCTGCTCGTCGCGCTGCTCTTCGTCTCCATCACGCGGCTGGCGCAGAGCGGGACGATGGACGTCAAGAACGCGCTCGGCAGAACGGGCGAAGTCTACCTTCCCATCCCCGCCGGACGTGCCGGCCATGGAAAAATCTCCATCACGCTGCAGGGCGCGCTCCGGGAGGTCGACGCCGTGACGGCGGGGGAGGCGCTCCCCAGGGGAACCTCGGTGCGGGTCGTGGATGTCGCCGGCAACGGCGTGCTGCTGGTCGAGAAAGCGTAATACACCCAACATCTGAAAGGAGAGGATTCGCATGACGTTCGGTCTGATTCTGATCACCCTGATAGTCATCATCATCTTCACCACCGTGGCGGCGCTCTTCGCGCGCTACAAGAAGTGCCCCTCCGACAAGATCCTCGTGGTCTACGGAAAGGTCGCCAAGGTCGACGGGCAGCATCAGTCCTCCAAGTGCATCCACGGAGGCGCGGCGTTCATCTGGCCCGTCATCCAGGCCTACCACTTTCTCGACCTGACGCCCCTCTCCATCGAGGTCAACCTCAGAAACGCGCTCAGCAAGCAGAACATCCGCGTCGACGTCCCCTCGCGCTTCACAGTCGGCATTTCCACCGAGCCTGGCATCATGCAGAACGCCGCCGAGCGCCTTCTGGGTCTCCAGCTCGCGGAGATACAGGAACTGTCCAAGGACATCATCTTCGGCCAGCTCCGCCTCGTCATCGCCACCATGGACATCGAGGAGATCAACACCGACCGCGACAAGTTCCTCGCCAACGTCACCGCCAACGTGGAGGCCGAACTGAAGAAGATCGGTCTGCGCCTGATCAACGTCAACGTCACCGACATCAACGACGAATCCGGCTACATCCAGGCGCTCGGCAAGGAGGCGGCGGCCAAGGCGGTCAACGACGCGAAGAAGAGCGTCGCCGAACAGGACCGCGACGGCTCCATCGGCGAGGCCAACGCGCAGAGGGACCAGCGGATCCAGGTCGCCCAGGCGAACGCCGCCGCAGTCGAGGGGGAGAACCTGTCGAAGATCACCATCGCGCAGTCGGAGGCCGAGCGCCGCGAGAAGCAGGCCGAGTCCAACAGGCTCGCGGAGGCTGCGGAGAAGGTGCAGGCGGCCAAGGCGCTGGAAGAGTCGTACAAGGCGGAGGAGGAGGCCGAGCTTGCGCGCGCCAGGCGCGAGAAGGCCACTCAGGAGGCCGACGTGCTGGTGCACGCCGGAATCGAGAAGGAGAGAATCCAGATTCGGGCCGACGCCGACGCCGAGGAGATGCGCCGGACGGCCGCGGGCGAGGCCGACGCCATCTTCGCGAAGATGAGCGCCGAGGCCAGGGGACTCCGCGAGATCCTCGTCAAGCAGGCGGAGGGCTTCGAGCGGCTGGTCAAAGCCGCGGGCGGCGACACCGACAAGGCTATCATGATGATGATCGCCGACAAGCTCCCCGAACTGGTGAAGACCCAGGTCGAGGCCATCAAGGGGATCAAGATCGACAAGGTCACCGTCTGGGACAGCGCCGGAGGAGCCAGCGACAAGACATCCACCGCGAACTTCCTCTCCGGTCTGATGAAATCCATCCCTCCGCTCCAGGACATGTTCAAAATGGCGGGAATGGAGCTGCCCGCCTACATGAAGGGCGGACAGAAGAACGAAGCGCCCTGGCCCGTTCCGCACGAGGCCGGACCCGAACGCTGGATGGCCGACGCGGGCGAACCCGTCGAGACCGACCCGCACAGGGAGATGCCTCCGGAGGTAGAAACGGAGCACGCGTAGAGCGCCAACGCTCCGCGGAAGGAATGCAGCTGTGTATCCTGTAGTTGTGCGCATGCTCTGACAAAGGGGAGGTGTTCCGAGTGAAAAGAAAGGTTTTGTTTGTGTTCATCTGTATCGCGCTCTCTCTCTTCTTCGTGGAAGTCTTTGGAGCGTGGGGCGTCGGGGGCGCGTTCGCGGAGGAACTGACGCTTATCGAGCAGCAGAAGCTCGCGAGGACGCTCTTCAATAAGATAGCCGCCAAGGACGAACAGGATGTTCAAGGGATCGAGCCTCTCTTCCTGGAGGTTATCGAGAAAGCTCCCCGTGTGAAGCGCGCCGAGGAGGCGTACTGGATGCTCAGCAACATGTACATGCAGGCGTACGATCCTCCCAGAAACAAAGACGCCGTCGCGTTGCTGGAGCAGTATCTGACGCGCTACCCCCGCTCCCGCGTACTGGACGACAAGTTCTCCATGTTCACCACCCCCGGACTCCCGCTTGTGAAAGGGCGCCTCCTCTCTCTGTACGAGCAGGAGGAGATGTGGGAGAAGGCCGCGGCCCTCTACGACGAAGTCATTCCGGAGCCGAAGACAGCCGGCGAGGCGCTGCTGAGCCATTTCATCGGGTACGGCAGGGCCATGGAGCAGACCGGACACAAAGAGAAGGCGATAGCGGCGTATACGGTATTTCTTGAGCGCAGCGGAAATACGGGGGACTTCCTTGAGGAGATCGTGAAGGATCGCCTCAAGGAGTTGGGGGTCGAAGTCTCCTCGGACACATCCGTTGCGGATGGAACGGTTCCGGAAGACCCGGGGAATCTGGAATCCTTCCGCGGACGGAACGGCGAAGTGTTCCGTTTCCGCGTGCGGGGATCGGCGCTGGGTAGCCTTTGGGGGGACGGGGTCTACACGGACGATTCGAGTCTGGCGACGGCCGCCGTGCATGCGGGGGTGCTCCGCCGGGAAGAAGAGGGAGTCGTCGCCGTCCGGATTCTTCCGGGGCGGAAAGAGTATGCCGGCGCCGAGCGGAACGGCGTCGCCTCCGAAAGCTACGGCGAGTGGCACGGAAGTTTCGAGTTCGTCGAAGCGTCCAAGGATTGAGGACGAAGAACATCGGAACATAGTCGGAGCGATGAGGAAGATGTGAGCAGACAAGCATTCTGCAAAGGCGAAGAGGCAAAAAGCCCCAACGCGAGACAGGTCTTCATAGCAGAAGATCTGTCTCGCTGTTTTTTCAACATCCTTGCCTCTTGCGACAGCTGTTCATCAAGCGATCGGACGAGAAAAGCGCTTTTTCTTCAGAAAAATAAATTACCCCCTTGACAGGTATCAATATACCTTATATACTTTTTGCGGAATTCGTTGAGGCGCCGGGCGGGGATACTTCGAGATTGCCTTGTATGCGCGGGTTTCCCGCCCACAAGGTTGACCTCGCCCAATATTCCTCGCGGGTTCCTTTTTTTCTTCGGATACCTTTTTAAAAATTCACGGCAAGAGGTGATCGCGATGGGGCATGCGCTGGAAGTCCTGAAAGGGAGAACCGCGGCTTTTCCGCTGAACTGCGAGAGATATCCGGCGTTCGAGCGCGACTGGCGGGAGGAGTACCTCCGGATGCTGCTCGTCAACACAATCTCCGGCGTTTTTTACGCGTCCGAGGAGATGCTGGGCGAGCACGCGCTTGCTCTGCACCGTTTCGCCGTCGACGAAAATCCCGACTTCATGGCCCGCGCCCTTGTCTATGCCCGTAACGAGGGGTTCATGCGCCTGCAGCCCTTGATCGGCCTCGCCGTGCTCTCTCTCGCCGCCCCCCGCCGTTTCGCCCTCATTTTCGACCGCGTCGTCATCACCGTCGCCGATCTTGTCGAGTTCACTCTCGCCCTGCAATCCCTGGCGAGAGGACAGGGCGGCAGGCTGGTCAAGAAGCTCGCCTGTGCGCGGCTGGAGCGGCTCGACGAATACGAGACGCTCAAATACAGCGGAGACGGACGGGGATACTCTCTGAAGGATCTGCTCCGCGTCTATCACCCGAAGCCGGGGAACGAAACCGTGCAGGCCCTCTTTCAGTACATCGCCGGAAAAAACGGTCCGGATGGCCCCGACCCTCGTCTGCTTCCGCGCATTGCCGCATTCGAGAAGCTCAAGAGGCTCGATGTGCGCGAGAATCTCTCCGAAGCCGTCGAACTGATCCGCGCAGGGCGGATTCCGTGGAACGCGCTCACCGGTTCGGTGGAGAGCATGTCGCCCGAACTCTGGAGTGCGCTTCTGCCGGACATGACTTTGTTCTCCCTGTTGCGGCACCTCGCCGCCCTCGCCCGCAACGGCGTCTTCACACAAGCGGAACCTCAGCCAGGGATCGAGGAACGCTTTTCCAACCCGGAAACCATCCGCAAAGCGAAGATTCTCCCGTTCCGTTTCGCCTCCGCATGGTCCATGGTCGACGTTCCCTGGCTTCGCCGCGCCCTCGAAAAGGCCGTCGAACTCTCCGCGGACGCTCTTCCCGAAATTCCCGGAAGAACAGCCGTGCTCCTCGACATCTCCGGCTCCATGAGCGGACAGATGCTCCAAGCCGGGGCGCTGCTCGCGCTCTCCATACTGCGGAAGTCGGAAGGCGACACGTTCATCCGCCTCTTCAACACGGAATCCATCCCCTTCGCAACGCGGCCCGGAGAGTCCATCCTCGCCGCCGCATCGCGGATCGAAGCCTCGGGAGGCACCAATACCGGCGTTTCAGTACGCGAGATGATCGCTTCCCGCGTATTCTGCGAC
>JAHDKR010000181.1 GCA_018436785.1 Synergistaceae bacterium
ACCCCCGCGCCAGGCTTTATGAAAATGAGAGCAGAACAAAGGGGTGCTGGCTACGGCCCACAAGCTGCCGCTATGCACACCCTCCCGCACGCTGCACACCTATCCAGTACAGCCCGTGGGCCGATCCAGACCCCTGACGTTCGACCATCAGAAAAGATGAAAAGACGATACAAGGTCATACTCGGAATCATCGCCATTGTCATGGTCCTCTTGCTGGCAGATGTAGTTGCATACTTTCGTGACGAGCAATGGCACGCGCAACTTCGTAAAGACCTACCCATTGGAACACCCCTGGAGAACATTCGGGTCACTACCATCCCATAGATGCATAAACAGGAAAGAATTCCCCCTTCCCCCCGCGGATTTGCTGGCATTTTCCGTGTATTTCTTGGCAGGCAAGAAAGTGTGCTTGCCGGCGGTTTCTGCGCAACCGCTTGAAATCGTGAGAATATGGCGAGATGCTATCCCACAGGGTGTGCGGCGAAATGTTTGAAACCTTGGAAACAAAGCTGTTTTTCGACGATCACGCGGCGCGGGGGACCTCCGGCTGTCCCATAGAGCCGCAGGGCGCCGAGCAGATCGATTTTCATCCATATGGCGGCCCGGACGGTGCCGACAAGACGGGAAAAGCTCAGTGTCCACTTCGCCACGTGCTTGATGAACCGCAAGAGCAGGTGGGCGAGCAGTCCAATCCAAACCTGCCATTGAACCGCCTTTTCGTTGTAGCCGACAAAATCAGCGAGCTGGAGGGTCTGCTTGAGTTCCTTGAAGAACGTCTCAATGGCCCATCGGGCGCGGTAGAGTTCCGCGATGGTGCGCGGACTCCAGTCGAAGTTGTTGGTGATGAACGTCATTTCCCTATCGCGTCCGTCCACCTCGACGATGGCCGTGATCCGGCGCAGGGTCGCCGGGTACTTCTCCGCCGAACCCTTGCGGCTCATCTGGACCGTTTCGTCGGCCAGAATGCGGGCAGGCAAGTCCACGCGGCGCTTGATGGCCTTGAAGACCATGTTTTCCTTTTCCCGCAGAACAAAGAAGATTCCTCGCCCGGAAAGACCATGCAAGAAGGCAAGGTCCACGTAGGCGCGGTCGGCCAGCAGCACGTCGCCATCCTTCAACCCCTCGCAGAGCGCTTGCGCGCGCTTCGAATCGTGGTGCGCGGCATCCTCCACGACGGCGAACGCGGGAAGGCGGTTTCCGACGTCGAGGCGCAAGTGAGTCTTGGCGGCGGCTTTCTTACGCCGGTGCCGGGCCCAATCGATGCAGTTAAGCGAAAGTTGCAACGTCGTGGAGTCGATGGCGAAGATGTCGCGCTTGATCCGACGGATGAACCCCCGGTGCGAGCGGGCCCGCGTGAAGTCCGGACAGACCGCCTGAAGATGCTCGAAGGTTTTCCAGTAAAGCTGCTCGGCGATCACCGGGTCCCGCGTGCGGTTGGCGTTGGAAAACGTGTTGCGCTTCGGCGCTGTCGCGCCCCGGATGCGGTTGAGCTCCGGCTCATGCAGCCGGGCGGCGTCGCAGATTTCGTTCAGACTGGCCGACCGGTTCAGTTGCCCATAGAGCAGAGCCGCGACATGGCTGGTGCACGAGAACTTCCGGATGTCGGCGCCCGCTTCCCGGGCGAGCCGGTCGGGAAGCCCCGGCGGAATCCATTGGACGATCTGTTTGAGGACGCTGTACGATGTCTTGGCTGGTCTGGGTATGGTTGTTTTTTTCATACGCCTGTGAGTACAGGCTCAATCTTCCCCAGGCCAGCTTTTTGCTCCGGGCTCCAAGCCCCCCCCCCCTGACAAGCAACCCAGGCCTGAAATCAGGCGGGTGCTCATGAGTCACTATGGGACGCTAGTGAAATTAAATGTGTTAGGGTTTGGCCGGTTAACCTGATCATTCAACATACAGGGTCATGTCCGTTTCGAAAAACCAACAAAACAGGAGGAGCAGAAGATGAGTACCAAGTGGTTCGTGTTTGCAGTCGCAGCTGTGCTGGCGGGGTCTTCGTTCGCCGCGGATAAGGAATCAAACAGAGTCACGCCGAATCTGGACAAGGGCACCAAGGTTCTGGAAGGGGCGGGCATCTTCAATGTGATGGGAGATGAATTACAACTTCAGCTTGCCTACGGCCAGTTCGTCACCGACGGATTCGAGGTGGCCCTGGTCGCTGGATTACGCGACAGCGATCGCTACATGAGCACCGAACTGGGAGTCCGTGCCGAGTACAACTTCGTCTTTGATTCGCCCCTTGTGCCGTTCCTGGGCGCCGGCGTTGTCTGGGCCGACGCCGAAGCCGACGACAGCGACATCGACGCTGACGCCGCCGTCTTTTCGGCCGGCGGCGGCGTGAAATACTTCATTCGCGACGACGTTGCCCTTGCCGTGGACGGCAGCTACCTCGTTGCCACCGATGACATCTTCCTCGATAGTGAGGAAAATGAAGTGCAGGATGACGAATTCCGCATCCTCTTCAGCGTTCGCTACTACTTCGACTGATCGATATTCCGCATGGAACCGCAGCCCGTCCCGTTCAGCCGGGATGGGTTGCGGGCATGCCTCTTCCGCAGAGCATCGAGAACTCTGACGTTCCTCCCCTCCTTTTTCCCTTTTGCCCGCCGCATCCCTGAGATAGGATGATGGCATTAAGCATGGAGGCGGTTGTGAAAAAGGTCCTGGGATTCTTCTCCTGTGTTCTGCTGGCGGCCGCCGGATGGGCCACTCCTTCCAACACGCCCTCCCTTGACGGCAAGCCGCTGGAATATGACGCCGGCGATCTTCGCGGCACCTTTGCCGGCGTCCCCGCCTGGGGGGCCGACGGCACCCTGACCAACCTCTTTGTCACGTGGGACGACACCTATCTCTACGTCGCTCTCCAGGGCTGGCACCAGAACAGCAAGAAGCTCGTGGTGCTGCTCGATGCCGACCCCGACGCCGGCACCGGCGCCACCACGACCACCAACTGGACCGGCAACGAACAGTCCTACCTGGGCTGGAACGGATATGGATGGGTGGACGGCGGATCGTTCGGCCTGGATGTCATGCTCGCCAGCGAAGGCTTCTACAACAACGCCATCCGCGTGCTGTACGACGGCGCGGAAGCCCCCTCCACCAACAACACCGAATCGATCTTCGACTCCGGCAACGGCGGCGTTCCCGCCGGCACCCCCGTGGACATGGCCAGCGACAACAGCGCCACCGCCTGCCCCCACAAGGGATTCGAAGCCCGCATCCCCTGGGCCGTCCTCTACGAAGGCACCCGCTGGGGCACCGTCGAACCCGGCGAAACCGTGCCCCGCGGCGCGTCGCTCCGGCTCCTCGCCGGTCTCCACACCAACGACAACACCGCCACCTGGAGTTCCCCCGACACCATCCCCAGCCAGTCCATTGAGGACTATACCAACGGCATTGTCACCACGGCCACCTATCTTGACATCCCCCTCGACACCGACACCAACGGCATCCCCGACATGCTGGCCGGCGATGTCAATGCGCCCTGGATCCGCGCCGCCACCAGCGCCGTCGGCGCCACCAACATCTATGTCGCCTTCAACGAACCCGTCACCCCGATTTCTGTGGAAGACACCGCCCACTGGACCGTAGGCGGGGTCGAGCCCGTCACGGCCGATGCCCAGGGCACCAACGGCGTTCTCCTCGGCCTGGCCGCCCCCATCGCGTCCACGGACCTCCTGCCCATCGCGGCCGACGGCGCGGCCGACCCCTCCGCCAACACCCGGCCCGTTGAATTCTGCCTCTTCCCCGCCGAATCCGGCATTCCCCAGTCCGTCGCCGTCACCTTCCTCGTCAACACCAACTCCGGCATGGGCACCAGCCCGTCCAACGCCCGGCCGACCGCGTTTTTCGTCAATGGCAGCGCTCTGCCTCTGGAATGGGGCACCCCCGCCGTGGAATCCGTTCTCCTGAACCCCGTCCCCGGCTCCAACGGATGGACTTCCGCCACTGTCGTCTTCCCTCCGGGCACCCCGGCACCATCCACCACAAGTACAGCGGCCGCATCAACGGCACCAATACCTACGAAGCTATCCAGCTGGCCGACTTCGGCGAGGCCAAGCGCCCCCTCAACCTCAACACCAACGGCAGCCCCATGACCCTCGTGGATTACCTCGGCGCCGCCGCCTATCCCCTGCGCGTCCCCGGCGACACCAATCCGCCCTCCGCCCTCTTCCGCCTGTATTCCGATCCACGCCGCGGCGATGCCGGCGTCCGCGTCCGCCGCGAAATCCTCTTCCAGCTCGATCTCTCCATGCGCAGCACCAACAATCTCGCCCGCGTCATGGTCATGGGATCCGACCCCCTGCGGGGGTTCAACGACACCGGCAGCGGCACCGCCACCGCCAGGGATTACCCCGGCGACAGCGCCTATCTCGACTGGGAGAATGCCGGCATCGAACTGGTGGACGACGGCACCCTTGGCGACCTGGTCCCCGGCGACCGCGTCTACTCCCGCCTCTGGGCTCTCTCCACCAACGGACTCGATGCCGCCATCGAACCGGGTGATCCTTATTCCCTTGTCGGCGGAGATGATTTTACCGAACCGTACATCGGATACGGCTGGAAATCCCGCCGATCCCCCCGCAGCTTCATCTATAAATTCTTCGTCCTCACCACCGGCGGCAGCGACTACGACAGCCCCGAATACGATCTCAGCTACTATGTCGCCGACCCGGACGATACCGCCCGGATCGAACTCGCCCCCTGGGTCTGGGACAACGAGGACATCCCCCCGCCCCCTCCCTCCAACGCCCCCACTCTGCACGGCGTGACGATGGCGGGAACGACGGCTACCCTTCTTTTTGACAACCTGGCCACGGAAGCCGCCCATGGCATTCTGGTTTCCACCAATCTGGCCAGCGGCTTTGACAACTATGGCCACCGTGCCGTGATGGGCGATCCGATCGGCGATCGCCGGGCGTGGACCGGCATCGTGGCCCAGGCCTCTCCCGGAAAGGAATTTTATGCCGCCTATGCCGGCCCCGAGCCCGACGCCAAGCCGAATTATTGGATTCCGAATTATGTGCCCGCCACCGCCACGGTGGCCAGCTCCTATTTCTGCCAATACCAAACGGAGTTGCAAGGCGGGCGCGACCTGAACCTGGTGGGCTCGTTCACGGATTGGGGCACTTCACCAATCCCGATGACGTACCTGGGTAACGGACTGTGGACAGCCGAAGCCGCTTTGCCGGCCGCCACCAGCGGCACCTACACTGATTACAAATTCCGAAACGGGGAAACCTGGTTGAGCGGGGATAACTTGTCCATCCTCCGCGGCGGCAATGCCACGTGGACCCCGGATGTGCCGGTGCCCGACGCCCCGCTGACGATTGAATTCGAAGCCTCTGGCACCTCCCTGTCAACGGCCACCAATGTCGAAATCCACCTCGGGTTCGATGGGTGGACCGATGTCACAGATCCAGCGATGACCAACGTCGCCGGCACAACCTGGGCCTACTCCTTCACCGTACCCACCAATTACTCCCGCGACGTGGACTTCGTGTTCCGCGGATATCTCGACGGCAGCACCAATCTGACATGGTTCAGCCATGGGAAAGATTGGATACTTTATATGAGCACATTGGTAAGCCCCTGAAAGAAAAGGTACCCCATGAAATCAAACTCCGCCTTCACCCTCATCGAACTCTTGGTCGTCATCGCCATCATCGCCATGCTG
>JAHDKR010000023.1 GCA_018436785.1 Synergistaceae bacterium
ATCATGAACGCCTACCGCGACTGGACCTCCGACAGGGTGTCCAACTTTGTCGCCATCCCCTACATCTCGATGCACGGGAGCACCGAGATCATGGTGAACCGCCTCCTCGACGCTCTTGTGGAGCGCGGCGTCAAGGTGCAGAAGTACGAGCTTACCGTCACCGACATCGGCAAGCTGGCCATCGACCTTGTGGATGCCGCGACCATCGTCATCGGCACGCCGACCGTCCACTTTGGTCCGCACCCCGCGGTCTTCTCCGCGACGCACCTGGCGAACGCGCTGCGCCCGAAGGTGAAGTACGCGGCCATCATCGGCTCGTACGGATGGGGCACCAAGGCGGTGGAACAGATCTCCGGCCTGATCCCCAATCTGAAGGTCGAGGTGCTGGGAACCGTGATGTGCAAGGGACTTCCGCGCGAGGAGGACCTGAAGGCGCTCGACGAGCTGGCCGACGCCATCGCCGCGAAGCACGCCCCGCTGATGCAGGCGGAGTAGACGGCAGTTTTTTCCGAGGAACTGACCGGAGGAGAGGCCCGTTTGCGGAAATTTCTCCTCCGCTATATTGAACGCTGAAAAAAACAGGTAGTGCGCGCCGTTGTCTTGTGTTTTTGAAGCCGTCTGCTATCATTCGCAGGAAGGCGCTTATCTCGTAAAAAGAGGGGCAGGTTGTCACAATGAAAAGAATATGGTGTGCAGCAGCGTTTTTGTTTGTGCTTCTGGCGGCTTCGTGCGCTTTTGCCGGAGCGCAGGACTTTGTGCTTGTGAACAAGACGGGAGTGGAGATCTACGCCGTCTATATCGCTCCTTCCGACAGCGAAGACTGGGAAGAGGATGTGCTCGCCGTGGAAACCCTGCCCAGCGGAAACTCCGTCAAAATTCGCTTCGCCCCCGGAGCGGACGTCGAATACTGGGACATCCGCGTGGAGGACAGCGACGGCAACGCCCTCGAGTGGTACGAGTTCAATCTGCTTGAAATATCCAGGATCACGCTGCTGAAAAACGGCGAAGCACAGTACGAGTAAGTACGCATCGTCATCTGCGCATACACAAGAGGCCGTTCCCGAATCCGGGGGCGGCCTCTTTTGTAAGCGTATACGCCGTTATTTTTTGAAGACCTTCAGCCCGGCGCTTTCCGACTCCTTCGCCTCTATGCGGAATCGCTCCACAAGCGACCGGACCTCCCCGGCGCCCGAGGCCAGATCGGCGGCTTCGCGCGCAACCCGTTCCGACGCGCCGGCCGTGTCCTCGGCGGCGGAGCGTATGCCGGCGAACGTCGCCGTGAGCGAGGCAATCCCGCTGCTCGCCGTCTCTATACTTGCGGTCATCTCCCTGGACGCGGCCTCCTGTTTTCCAGACGCGTCGGCAAGATTGCGCATCAGCCCGTCCATCCGGCCGATTCGTTCGAGCGCGTCCTCAAGATCCCGCTGCGCCTCTTCCGCTGCGGCGACCGTCTCCTTCATGACGCCCCCCGTCTCGTTCGTGACGTCCATCGCCTCCTTGGTGCCGTTCTGAAGCGAGCCGATCAGCACCTCGACCTCCTTGGCGGCGTGGTTGGACTCCTCGGCGAGCTTTCTGACCTCGTCGGCCACGACGGCGAATCCCCGCCCGGCCTCGCCTGCGCGCGCAGCCTCGATGGCCGCGTTGAGCGCGAGCAGGTTCGTCTGGTCGGCGATGGACTTGATGGTGTTCACGAAGCGGCTGATCGACTCCACCGAGGCGGAGACGCTCCCCATGCTCCGCGCCGACTCCCCGGTTCTGGTCTCCACAGTGCGGATCTTGCCGATGACCTGCTCGACCTTCTCAACCGCAAGACGGCTGGTCTCCGATGTCGCGGAGGCGCTTTTCGCACCCTCCTGGGCGGAAGCCGCGGCGATTTCGGCCGAGGAGGCGACGTCGCCGACGCCCGACTCGGTCCGGCGGATAGCTTCCGCGTTCTCCTCCGAGAGAGAGAAGACTGTCTCTATCGAGCTTTTGACCTCCTGCATGGAGGCGACCGTCTCCTCGGAGAGCTCCGCAAGGGATTGCGCGCTCTTCGAGAAGGCCTCCGAACGGGTGAGGAGGGGGCGCAGCATCTCTTCCACTTTCACCCGCAGCAGGATAAGCGCCTGGATCATCTCCGCGATCTCGTCCTTCGCCTTCGACCGCTTGATCATCCAGAGGTCGGCGGGATTCACTGTGAAGTCGAGTTCGCTGCGGCGGACCAGCACGCGGACGACGTCGCGCAGGGGTTTGACGATCGACCGGACGACGAGCAGCATGACGATTCCGGCGACCAGAACCACTCCGAGCGCGATCAGCGACGAGACGACGCCCACTCGTTGCATTGCTTCGGCGATGTCGGCGGCCTGAAGGACTTTTTGTTGAGACGCCTCGGTCAGCACGCGAAGCGAAAGCGCGTACCCCGTAAAGGAGACCGTCGCAATTCCCAGGAAGAACAGCAGGAGCATCGGCGCCAGAATCTTTCCGTACAACTTCATACACAAACCCCTCCCTGATAAAGACTTGTGAATCCGCGCAACAACAATCGTGCCGTTTCCGGTCGCGTCGGTCTCGAACGCACCGGTACGCGCACCAAGCCGGAGAACGGTGTTTTTTCTATTTCACAGAGTATATTTCGGGAACCCTGTCGTTGAAGACCGTGAGGAAATTCCTGGTTTCGGCGACTTCGTCGAGATCGATGGTGGCGAATCCCGCCTCTTCGCCGCCGCCGCCCTCGAAGTAGATCTCTCCCTTCGGGCCGAGGATCATGGAGCCGCCGCCGAAATGCGTATCGCCGGAGGTTCCGCATCGGTTGCAGGCCACCACGTACATCTGGTTTTCGATGGCCCTGGCGCGGAGCAGCGTCCGCCAGTGGTCCGCCCTCGCGGAAGGCCACTGCGAACTCACGAAGAGCACCTCGGCCCCCTTCAGCGCGTACGTGCGGATCCACTCGCAAAAGCGGATGTCGTAGCAGATAACGCACCCGGCCTTCGCGCCTTCCAGGTCGAAGAGACAGGCCTTCCGGCCTCCCGTGAAGTACTTCTCCTCCTCCATCAGGCGGATGAGGTGCGCCTTGTCGTACTGCGCCACGAGCTTCCCCTCCGGGTTGATCACCTGCGCTCTGTTCGCGTACCCCTTCTTCGTCGATGCGAGCACCGAACCGCCGACGAACCAGACGCCGTACTTTCGGGCCAGTTCGCCGAGAAAGGCCGCCGCCTCCGCTCCTTCGGGGTCGGCCAGCTCCTTCGCCCGCGAGAGCGCGTACCCCGTGTTCCACATCTCGGGCACGACGACGGCAGTCGGCAGCTCCGAAGGAACGTAGAACGAGGCCATCCAGTCCTCGATATTTTGGCAGTTCCGCTGTTTGTCGCCGATGGCAATGTCAAGCTGCAGCACACCCACTCGAAGTTTCATCCGCTACCTCCTCGATTTCGGCCGGGAACGCCCCTGACCGTATAGTAAAGTCGATGCTGTCCATTTTTGAAAAATACTGTGAATACGCCCCGATATGTTTCCGCTCTTATCCTATGAATAGTCCATGAAATTCTTCTTGTCAAGAGGAAATTTTCTGCGGAGGCCAAAAATACGCTTGTGACCGGCCATTTCCGGTGCTACACTGCCATTGTTCGGGACAAAGCCCGGCGCGGCGCGTCGAGCCGCCGGACTGCGGCGAAGCGCACCGGGGCGGGAGTACATACACGGCGTACATCCGGAGGTGTAAAAAATGGCGTATATCACCTGCGAGGTCTGCGGCACGTACATCGACCACAACTACAACACGACCAAGATCATCGGGCGCTACAACTCCATGGCGCTGCTCTGCGAATGGCATCATGCAGTCGTCTCGGCGCTGATCGCCCGGCACGGTACGGTCAACTGGCGGGCGCTGGGCCGCGCGACCAGTCAGGTCCAGGAAGAGAAGCCGAACGTGCTGACGGAGCCGGAGCGCTGGCTAGACTATGATTCTGTTGCGCGTCTGAAGGAACTCTACGAGGAAGAGATCGTCCGGGATCCGACGGACTGGCCTCCCTACGAGTCTCCGAATGCGAAGCGGGCGGAAGAGGAAGAGGCCTCCGACCGCTACCTCTTCCGGTGACGGGAATGCCGGGGGAAGAGATGCCTTTTCGCTGGCCCGTCTTCGAAGAAGCTGTGCCCATCGATTCCGTCTCCTCCTGGACCGCCGTACAGGAGAGCTATGACCAGCGCAACGACGACTGCTACTACATCGTTACCCTCCTCAAAGAAGGGGCTCCCGTCCGCAGCTTCATGGTCAAGGTCGATGTCGGCTGGGCAGGCGACGATTGGACGACGCCGGAGTTCGCCCGGCGGCTTGAGGAAGAGATCGGCCGGGCGGCGCGCCGGGGCGAGACGAACACGGACTACCCGGGCCCCCTCGCTCGATGAATGTTTCCGCTTATTGCGTCGTCTTCTCAAAAGTTTCGCTTGACAGATCTTCCGCAACTGTGATATCTTCTCCGCAATCGAAATCGGGGAGGACATTCTCATGATTCGTACCACACTCAATAAGAATTGGTGGTGGCGGGCTTGCTAGCCTGCCGCCGGTGACCATAAAGCTCGCGATATAAGAACAACGCGTGTTCTTTAAGGCCGTGGAGGCAGGTCCCTCAAGGGATCGTACTCTACGGCCTTTTTGTATTCCCAGCGGGGGACAGAGGCCGAACAGGCTTCTCTCCCCCGCTTTCTCTTTATCAGGGCAAAGGAGGAAATAGTATGTTTGCACAGACTCTCTCGAAGGTGATCGAACGGAAAAATCTGGAAAGCGCGGAGATGGAGGAGGCCATGGAGGCTCTTGTGGAGGGGAGCGTACCTCCCGTGCAGACGGCCGCGTTTCTGACGGCCCTCCGGGCGAAGGGGGAGACGAAAGAAGAGATCGGCGGCGCGGTCCGGCTGCTTCTGCGGAAGGCGCGGAGAGTTCCGGCGCGGCGCGAGCTGCTGATGGACAACTGCGGCACCGGCGGCGACTGCGGGGGGACGTTCAACATCTCCACGGCGGCGGCCTTCGTGGCCGCGGGCGGCGGCATTCCGATGGCGAAGCACGGCAATCGCGCAGTCTCCAGCAAGTGCGGCGCCGCGGATGTCGCCGAAGCGCTGGGTGCGGAGATGCCCGACACGCCCGAACGCGCCGCCTCCTGCCTCGACGCTGCGGGGCTGGTGCTCCTCTTCGCGCCGCACTTCCACCCGATACTGCGGAACGTGGCCGAGATACGGAAGAGCCTCGGCGTGCGGACGATCTTCAACATCCTCGGTCCCCTGCTGAATCCCGCGCCGCTGACGCATCAGGTGATGGGCGTCTTCGACCCCGGCATGGCCCCGTTGGTTGCGAACGTCCTCCTCGCGCTGGGGCGGGATCGCGGCATGGTGATCTCCGGACACGGCGGTTTCGACGAGCTCTCGCTCAGCGGCCCGAACCGCCTGGTTCTTTTCTCGGAAGAGGGAGTGAGGGAGGCCGTCATCACTCCGGAAGAAGCGGGGCTCGCCCGCAGGGGCGACGGCGAATTTCTCGGCGGAACGGCGACGGAGAACGCCGCGATCATCGAGGACATCCTCGCAGGAAAGAAGGGGGGCCCCCGAGACGTTGTTCTCTTGAACGCCTCGGCCGTCTTTCTCGTCTCCGGCATGGCCTCCAGCTGGAAGGAGGGGGTCGCGCTCGCCTCGGAGAGCATCGACTCCGGCCGCGCCGCGGAAGTGCTGGAAAAAATCCGTTCCTTCTCGCAGCAGCGGGAGGACGTTATCCCCCGTTCGGCATGAAGGGAGGCCGTTGTAATGATTCTTGAACGCATTCTGCACCAGAAGATGGAGGAGACGAACGAGCTGACGGCGCCGCGGCGGAAGATGTCGGCCGCTCTCAAGCGAAGCGGACTCTCCGTGATCGGCGAGATCAAGCGCGCATCCCCGAGCAAGGGGATCATCAACGGCGGCGTCGACCCGCTGCGCCAGCTTCGACTGTACGAGCAGGGAGGCGCGGACGCCGTCTCCATCCTCACCGACCGGGTCTTCTTCGGCGGCGGCCCGGAGGATTTCAGCTCCCTGAGGACGCGGACAAGCCTTCCGCTGCTCCGGAAGGACTTTCTGGTGAGCGAGGTGCAGATCTACGAGAGCCTCTTCCTCGGCGCCGACGCGCTGCTGCTCATCGCCGCGGCGCTTGAAAAAGAGCGTCTTGAGGCGCTGCTCTCCCTGACATATTCGCTGGGGATGGAGGCGATCGTCGAAGTGCACACCGAGGAGGAGCTGTTGAGCGTGCTGGAGACTGACGCCCCGATCCTTGGCGTCAACAACCGGAATCTGAACGACTTCACCGTCGATCTGCGGACCACGGCGCGCCTGATGGACGCGCTCCGTTCCGCGGAGGGGGAGGGGAGCCGCATCGTGGTGGCGGAGAGCGGCGTGCGAAGCGAGGAAGACGCCGGATACCTTGCAGAGACGGGCGTCGACGCGATCCTCGTCGGAGAGGCCCTCATGCGGGCATCCAACCCGGAGGAGACGCTCCGCTCCTTCAAGAGAAAGGGGCGGCGTGCGGCATGACGTTCGTGAAGGTCTGCGGCATAACGCGGCGTGAGGATATCGAAGCGGCTGCCGGGCTGGGCGTCGACGCGCTGGGCTTCATCCTCGTCCCGGCGAGCCCGCGCTTTCTCCCGGCGGAAGAGGCCGCGGCGCTCGCATGTACTGTCCCGGAGGGCATCCGCAAGGTCGCCGTGATGGTGAACCCGTCCGGAACGGAGGTCGAGGCTGTGGAAAGAACGGGCGTGTTCGACTGCATCCAGTTCCACGGCTCGGAGACGCCGGAGACGCTTTCCGGCTGCCGTCTTGAGACCATCAAGGCGTTCTCCGTGACGGAGGAGGCCGACCTGGAGAACGCGGCGCTCTTCGACGCCGCGTCGTTCTTCCTCTTCGACAGCAAGAAGCGCCGCTACGACAAGGGCGTTGCCTTCGACCACTCGATGCTGCGCGGACGGACGTTCGCTAAACCCTTTATTCTCGCGGGAGGACTGGGCCCGGACACCCTGCGGGGCGCGCTGCGGGAGGCCCGCCCCTTCGGGGTCGACCTCAACAGCGGGGTCGAGGACGCCCCCGGCGTCAAGAACAGGGTGAAGCTCGCCGTCGCAGTGGCGACGGTCCGTGATTTCGACACTTCCGAAAGGAGAGAGCACCGATGAAAACATCCATGTACTTCGGCATCTTCGGAGGGCAGTACGTCCCCGAAACGCTTGTTCCGGCCCTCGACGAACTGGAGACGGCCTACCTC
>JAHDKR010000089.1 GCA_018436785.1 Synergistaceae bacterium
AGAATGGGATTCACGGGAAGGCCCCCTGTCTTGTAGTTTTGTTTGTGTCGCGACTACAATTTTACAAAACAGAGGCCTTCCTGTCATTTTTTTTCAGTCATGACAACGGTTTTCGGTTTTCAAGGTCCTGCGAAAGTTGAGCAGATTATACTCCCCGGCCGGAAAAGATGCATAGCATACCTTCGGAGACAAAAATACAGCAGCGCTCCACCTCGGCTCCGTTCTTGAAAACTCGGGGCGCTTCGCGCTTCGATCAACATCAAGCCGGCAATAATAGAAAGAACTCTTAAGGGATATCAAAAAAACTGTTCCACGTCTTGTGAAAAGAGACTCTATCGAGCCGTATGAGGCGAAAAATTCTTTTATTCAGAGATTCCTTATACTGTAAAAATACAAACCCCCTCTTGTGATTTTTAAAATTTACCGTATAATTGAATTCGATGTATATGTTTCTATTCATTAAGAATTTCAATATATTTGGCAAATGGCGCGTATTTTCATTGGAAGTCGCCTCATGGAAATGCTCGCAGCGCGCACGAAAAATTTTCATAACAACAAATACTGTATCTACTATAAGGAGGTGACGCCTGTGGACGAAAAAACAATCTACAAACAGAAGATAGAAGCGCGCTTGGCGTTGGCGCACGCGCAACACAAATTGAACGATTTGAAGACCCTGGCTCAAAATTGTCCGGAAGACAAGGTCCTAGAATTCAGCAAGGGGATCGAAGAGCTTGAAAAGAATTTCATCCATGCGAAGTCCAAATTAAGGGAGCTGAATGAAGCCGGCGATGAGGCGTGGAGGAATTTCAAGGAGAGTGCGGAGCAAATCTGGCACACATTGAGAGTATCCGTCAGAAATGCAACTGCCAGATGCAAGGAGTTACATTAAAAGAGAACAACGACCGACACACGCAAGAGAGTGTCGGTCGTTGTTTTTTAACGACTCTCCTTGGAGCGCTTCCCGTTCGTTTTTTTAGAACTGTATCAACGATGCGCCCCTGCTCCTATGTTCCCGCGCTTCTTGGAGGGAACGGGTCCGTAGACGCATCGATGATCCTCAATCATAAATGAAACGTGCAGAACCTGATGCAGCCTAAGTCGTAACCGTTCCGGACGCCTTAGGCTGCATTGAATTTGAACATTTCTATCAGCTGATTGCTACTCCGCCGCTGCGCCGATGAAGATGGAGACCACTTTGCCGTTCTTCATCGTGAAGACGACGCCTCCGTAGATGGAACCGACGACGACCGTTTCGGGGAGATCGCTCTCTTCGCGGTTGATCTCCGCCGCATAGGCCTTCAGCACCTCTTGCTGCGCGCTCCCTATTCCTATTCCCCGGCTCGTCTTCTTTGCCGACGGCGCGGAGATCGAAACTGAATACGCCTCGCCGGGGCCGGACTTGTCCTCCTTGACGAAATCGACGGCGATTCCCTTCTTCTTATAGAACCACTGCTGGTGGATGAGCCCGTCCGCGCCCCACAGCTCGGCCTTCGACTTCTTCTCCGGCTTGCCGAGGTGCTTGAGAACGTCCTTTTCCGTCTCCGCATCGTCGAGGACGAAGAGTTTTTCCTCGGCGAGCAGCCTGAACCCCATCGCGCCGAAATCCTTGCGCACCACGCTGCCCGACGGGGGCAAGAGCCCCTCGCTTCCGGCGCGTTTGAGCGTCCATTTCGCGGAGACGTCCCCCTCCTCCATCGCGAGCGCGCCCTTTTCGTCCCCGGCCGCGAACGATGCGCTGCGCCCCTCCACGGAGCCGTCGATATGCGCCTCCCCGTACTTGTCCAGCAACGGATCGTAGGTCGAAAACGTGCCTTCAAGCGCCGTATCGCGCTGGACCAGGTCGAACGAGTACTCCGTCCCGTCCTCCTTTGAAAAGGTCCATATCCCCGTAAAATCAACCGCCGCCGCCGGCGCGGAGAAGAGCAACAACAGGAACAAAACAGTCAAACACACGCAGCGTTTCACAGCGCATCCCTCCTAAAATAATACTCGTTGCATCGTCCCGAAATTCCAGAAATACATCCATATATGCTTCACCTTATCTGTACACATCACTGCGGTTACCTACACGGACTACCAAAACCATCACGTTTTTGTCCTCAATCGAACAAATTACACGGTAATCTCCTACACGATAGCGCCAGAAATCGCCAAATCCTCCCTTGAGCGCTTTCCCCAAAGTCCTGGGATTGTCCATCATGGCGACTCTTCTGTCCATATAATCGACGATACGCTGCGCCATCCGACGGTCGATATGCCGAAGGTCTCCAAGTGCCGAAGGATCGTATTCAATCCTCCAGGCCAAGTTCACGCCTCGCTTCTTCAGATGTCAGGCTGCGGGAGCCGAATTTCCGGCTTTGCGCAAGTCGTTCCGCGGCAAGATAATAGTCTTCCATGTCGTCGATCCTGTCTTCTATCATCTTCCGTATGTAAAACGCTTTCGTCCGCCCGGTCTCTTTCGCCAGCCGGTCCAGCCGTTTTCCGGTTTCCTCGTCCAGTCGCACGGATATTGGCGTAGGCATAGCAACGCCTCCTTTTTTAAAACGTAGTCTTTGTAGTCATTGTAGCGCGCCGATCGATGCTGTCAACCAAAAAACGCGCCGCGACATGCCTGATCGGCACAATCGCAAGCGCGCGTTTCACTCTGTATTCCGTTGTCCGTTGCCGAAAGCGCCGGACTTCTCCCCTACCCCGCCGAGTCGACGCCTGCGCGGAGGGAGCCTATGAACTCCGTCGCCTTGGCCGCGAGCTGTTTTCTGTCTGCGCCGCACGGTTCCAGCGCGGAGATGAGCGCGCTGCCGACGATCACGCCGTCGGCGACCTGCGCCGCGCTCTTTGCCCGCTGGGGCGTGCTCACGCCGAAGCCGAGGGCGAGCGGGAGCTTCGTGGAGGCGCGGACGCGCTGCATGTACTCTTCGAGGGGCGCGTTTCGCTTCTCCTCGTTCCCCGTCACGCCGAGGAGCGAGACGCAGTAGAGGAAGCCGGACGCCTTCTCCGCGATGGCCTTCAACCGTTCAGGGGTGCTGTTGGGCGTGACCATGAGGATGAAGTCCACTCCGCGGGAACGAAGCAGCCCCGCGAGTTCTTCGCTCTGATGGAAGGGGAGGTCGGGGACGATGACGCCCGCGACGCCCGCGTCGGCGGCGTCCTTCGCGAAGGTTTCGAGACCGTAGGCTATCAGAGAATTCATGTACCCCATGAGTACGAGCGGGGCCTTGACCTCTCCTTTCAGCGACGCGAGCATGGCGAGGAGTTTTTTGAGCGTCGTGCCGCTCTTGAGCGCGCGCTGCCCCGCCTGCTGGATGACGGGACCGTCGGCCAGCGGATCGGAGAAGGGGATGCCCACTTCGAGAATGTCCACGCCGCTTTCGTCGAGCAGCTTCAGCAGGAAGGCCGTGGTGTCAAGGTCGGGGTCGCCCGCCGTGATGTAGGTGATGAGCGCTTTTTTGCCGTCGAAGGCCTGAGCTATACCGTTCATTAGAGGTAACTCCTTTCAAAGGGACAGGATGGTGTCCATGTCCTTGTCGCCGCGGCCGGAGAGGTTCACCAGCACGATCGTTTCCTTCGGGAGTGCGGCGGCGGTCCGGTAGACGTGCGCGAGCGCGTGCGAGCTTTCAAGCGCCGGGATGATTCCTTCGAGGCGGCAGGTGCGGTGGAAGGCCTCCACTGCCTCGTCGTCGGTGACGGAGACGTAGGTTGCACGCCCCGTAGCGGCGAGATGGCTGTGTTCCGGCCCGACGCCGGGGTAGTCCAGCCCGGCGGAGATGGAGTGCGCAGGCTGTATCTGCCCGTCTTCGTCGAAGAGGACGTACGAGTACGAGCCGTGGAGCACGCCCGGCTTCCCGCCCGAGATGGTGGCGGCGTGAAGGCCTGTGTCCACTCCCCTGCCCGCTGCCTCGACGCCGATGAGAGCAACGCCGGGATCGCCGACGAAGGCGTGGAAGATGCCCATCGCGTTGCTGCCGCCGCCGACGCAAGCGATCACCTGATCGGGGAGGCGTCCCTCGCATTCGAGCATCTGCGCGCGCGCCTCCTCCCCGATGACCTTCTGGAAGTTGCGGACCATCAGCGGGTACGGGTGCGGCCCCATCACCGAGCCGATGACGTAGAATGAGTCCTCGACGTTGGTCACCCAGTCGCGGATGGCCTCGTTGACCGCGTCCTTGAGGGTGCGCGTTCCGGAGAGAACGGAGACGACCTTCGTCCCCAGCAGATTCATCCGGGCCACGTTGGGGGCCTGCCGGTGGACGTCCTCCTCCCCCCTGTACACCACGCACTCCAGCCCGAAGAGCGCCGCCGCAGTAGCCACCGCCACCCCGTGCTGCCCCGCGCCGGTCTCCGCGATGATGCGTTTCTTCCCCATTTTGGAGGCGAGCAGCACCTGGCCGAGCGCGTTGTTGATCTTGTGCGCGCCGGTGTGGTTCAGGTCCTCGCGCTTCAGGTAGACCTTGGCTCCGCCGAGCGACTCGGTGATGCGCGGCGCGAACCAGAGGGGCGTCGGCCGTCCGCTGTAGTTGTGCAGCAGGGCAAGCAGTTCTCCGTTGAACGACGCGTCGTCCAGCGTGCCGAGGTAGGCCGTCTCCAGTTCGTCGAGGGCCGGAACAAGCGTTTCGGGGACGTACTGCCCTCCGAAGATGCCGAAGTACATGGATGTTTTCATCGGTGCTCTCTCCTTTCGGAAGTGTCGA
>JAHDKR010000082.1 GCA_018436785.1 Synergistaceae bacterium
TCGCCGTGCTGACGGACGAGCAGACGAAGAAAGAGCTGTGGCAGGAGTGGTTCATCAAGCACTTCCCGAAGGGGCCGGACGATCCCGACTACTGCGTTTTGAAGTTCGACGCCGTCGAGGCGACCGTCTATATCAACGAAGTGTTCGAGACGCACCGCGTATAGGAGGCGGAAAAATGTTCAGACCCGTGCTGATTCTCGGCGATCCTCTTCTGCGGCGGAAGTCCGCGCCGATCGACGACTTTTCGCAGTCCGCGCTGAAGGACGAGATGCGCGACCTCAAGGAGGCGCTGGAGCGATTTCGCCGCGAGCACGGCTTCGGACGGGGCATCGCCGCGCCCCAGATCGGCATTCCGAGGCGGATGATCGCGCTGAACCTCGGACAGGGGACGTTCGTGATCGCGAACCCCGAGATTGTCCGCCGAAGCGACGAGATGTTCACCATGTGGGACGACTGCATGTCCTTCCCCGATCTGCTGGTGCGGGTGCGGCGGCACGTGTCGGTCGACCTGCGATACATGGACGAGGACGGCTCCGCGAAGGAGTGGACTGACATCGGGCAGGCCGAGTCGGAGCTGCTGCAGCACGAGATCGACCACCTGGACGGCGTGATGGCCACCGACAGGGCGATCGAGCCGGAAGACATTCTCTACAAGTCGGAGTACCAAAAGCACAAGAAGCTCTACGACGAGCGTGTCGACTACGTCATCGCGCCGACGATCTGAAAACGGAGAAGCGCGCTGATAGGTGGGAGCGCGATCTACTCTCTTTGCAGCATGTGGAATAATCGACGCGCCCTGAACAACCGGACAGTTCCGTCCTGATTGCTCGGGGCGTTCGTGTGTATTATAATGTGTATGAGGTGATGTGTATGCGCACGAATATCGTCATCGATGACGAACTGATGGAGGAGGCCTTCACTGTTTCCGGCGGCGTTTCGACGAAAAAGGAGCTTGTGGAACTGGCCCTGAGGGAGTTTGTGGACACGCGAAAAAGAAGAGATCTCCGGGAGCTTCGGGGGCGGGTGGCGTTCGCGGACGAGTACGACTACAAGTCCATGAGGCGGTAAGGATGATCCTGGTGGATACGTCCGTCCTCGTGGGGTACCTCAAAGGGAGCGCGGGCGCCGTTTTCGACAGGTTCGACGAGATGATCGCAGGCGGCGTTCCGTTCGGAATCAACGGGTACATCTATCAGGAGGTGCTTCAGGGGGCGAGGGATGAAAGAGAGTATGCTCTCCTTGCCGAATATCTGTCTTCTTTGCCTTTCTATTCGCTGCTTCACGGGCGGGCGTCGTTCGAGTCAGCAGCCCGTATCTTCTTTCTGTGCAGGCGTTCCGGCGTCACCGTACGCAGCACCGTCGATCTGCTGATCGCTCAGACCGCCATCGAAAACGAACTGTATCTCTTTCACAACGACAGAGATTTTTCAAACATGGCGAAGATTGCCCCCGAACTCAAGCTGATAGACTATTTTTAGCGCTTCGACGGAATTCCGTCGAAGTTTTTTGACGTGTCGTTCTTACGTGTCGGGGGCGTCCGGAGGAGGTTTGCATGGAAGAGATTCGTATGGAGACGTGGGACAGACGAGAGCATTTCGAGTTCTTCCTGAGGAACGATCTCCCCTTTTACAACCCAGATTTCGCACGTCGATTTGAATGAGCGGGTATTTTTGCGAAGCAGGTGACAAAACGTCGTACTCGACATACAATACGCCTTATGAATACAAAAGCCAATGGTGCTTCAAGCGCCTCAACGCAAACA
>JAHDKR010000203.1 GCA_018436785.1 Synergistaceae bacterium
ATCGCGGTTCTGCTGCCGAACTCCCCCCAGGTGCTGGCGCTCTCCCTGGCTGCCTGGAGCCTGGGCGGCGCCATATCGCCGCTCAACGCGAAGTCCGGACTCCCCTCGTTGATGGGAACGCTGAACTTGGTCGAGCCGTGCGCCGTTGTCCTCGCCCCCGGACTTGACGAACTCAAAGAAGCGCTTCGGGAGCAGCAAGTACCCGTCGTTCTTGCCGAGTCTCTCTCTACGCCGCTTCCATCATTCTCCGTCCGTGAGACGAGCGTCGAGGACGAGTCGCTCGCGGTGATTTTCGCCACGTCCGGGACGACCGGTCTCCCAAAGGCCGTTCCGTTGACCCACGGCAACCTTTTGGACAACGCGCTGCGGATGTACGATTCCCTCGAACTCCTGGCCGAGGGGGATAATCTGCTCAACGTGCTGCCGAACTTCCATTCCTTCGGATACACAGTGGCGGGGCTGATGCCCCTTGTCCGTAATTTGAAGCAGACGATTCTCGCTTCGTTCCTGCCTCCTGTGGAGGCCATGAGAACCATTCACGCATCCGGAACGAACGTGATTCTTGCCGTTCCGGCTATGCTCCACTTCATGATTATCGCTGTCGAGAAGGGGGCCCCGAAGCCGGAGAATCTGAAAATGGTCGTCACGGGCGGAGACCGCCTCAACGTCCAGCTCGACGCCAAGGCGAAGGCCGTCCTCGGAGCGGGCGTCATCGAAGGGTACGGGCTTACGGAGTGCTCACCCGTGGTGGCGGTGAACAACAACTACGAGAAGCGCCGGCTGGGGACAGTCGGGCCGGTCATGGACGGTTACGAGTGGAAGCTTCTGAACGACAAGAACGAAGATGTCACCGCCTCCGGAGAGGGCGTTCTCTGGGTGCGCGGCCCCTCCGTGGCAAGCGGCTACTTCCGCGATCCGGTTATGACGGCGGATCGTTTCGTGGACGGTTGGTTCAATACCGGCGACTACGTGCGCATGGAAGAGGGGTGCGTCCGTATCCTTGACCGGGTGACCGATATCATCATCGTCGGCGGATTCAACGTGTACCCCCAGGAGGTCGAGGCCATTCTCCACACCCATCCGGCCGTATCCCAGGCCGTGGTGGTGGGTATGCCGCACCCCGTCAACGGCGAGGTGCCGAAGGCATTCATACAGCTTCGCGAGGGAATGCAGGTTACGTCGCGCGAGATCATCGACTTCTGTAAAAAACACCTGGCGCACTTCAAAGTGCCCCGCAGCGTCGAGTTCATGGAGTCGTTCCCGCTCTCCAGCACGGGGAAGGTGCTCCGGAGAATGTTGAAACAGCCGAAGTAAAAAACCGGGGCTTCCTCAATTTTGGGAAGCCCCGGTTTACTAGCCGAAAAAACCTCAGAATGCCCGGAAGCCTACAACGTCCTCGCGGATCTTCATGTACCGTTTCTTTGTGATGTCCATGTGCTCCTTCTCCATGTCCTTGATTTTGCGGAACATGGCGGAAGTTTCGCCCGTGGACTCCTTTTCGAGGCGCTCGTAAAACTCCATCGCGCGCATCTCGGAGAGATATGCGGCGGAGGCGACGCGGAGCAGCGATGTCGTGTCGCCGAAGTCCTTCGTCTGAACGTGCAGCTCCGGTTCCACGACCATATTCGGGTCGATGGGGCACTGCGCGCCGAAGAGCTTTTCGTAGTAGTTCATCAGACTCGCCTCGTGTTCGCTCTCCCAATCGGAGAGGGCCGACAGCTCTTTCTTCAAGTGCTCTTCCTGGACGCTCTCCGCCCACGTCTGGTAAAAGTTCTTTGCCTCGATTTCAGCGTGGATCCCGTAGCGGAGCGCATCCTTCATGTTAAAACTCTTTTCTGTCATCGTCATCCCTCCTGTACAAGATTAGATTCTTCCCTGTATTATACCCCATTCCCGCAAAAATTCCAAAAACACAGGAGCTTTTCCTCGCCTTGACAAACCCTTCCCGTCGGACTACTATCAGAACGAAGGCGCGTGCGCCTTCTTTCGGAAGATGTTCGGGAAGTCCGGTGAAAATCCGGCGCGGACCCGCCACTGTAAGCCTGACGAAGCCACCGAGCCACTGGAGCGAACCGGCGCAGCACTGCGTACGAAGGGTTCCGGGAAGGGGTGGGGGAGG
>JAHDKR010000041.1 GCA_018436785.1 Synergistaceae bacterium
CACCGACGACATCATCGCCGGAAGCGAGCCGAGGCCCATGTGGAGATGATTCTGCGCGAAGAGCGTCGCCATCTGCGACCCGGTCTTCGTCACGACGATGTTGATCCGCGCCACCGGAGCGCCGTCCACGAACAGATCGTAGCGCTCCTTGTCCACCACCGGCTTCAGATATGCTCCAAGAGGCTCGAACGCCTCCCCCTTCGCCATCGCCACCATGATCGGCTCCTGATGGGTCGTGAAAATGTACCCCAGGCTCGCCCTCGGAAGCTCCGCCGCCCCGAGGGGAAGGGAGAGCGCCCCGACCAACGCCAACGCCGCCGTGAAACGAAAAACCCGCTGCAACATGCTAATATCCACGCTCCTTATCGCGTATACTTTCCCGGGCGGGGAGCGTCGAGAAAGTCCGCTCCTCCGGCCCGGGAATGCTTCGAGGCTCGAAACGCCCCGTATTTTCCGAATGCCGTTCTTGCCTTTTTTCGCCCGCGCGCGGTTATACCGCCTTCTCCACCTTCACCGCGTTCACCTTGAAGCCCGGTATCTTGCAGACCGGGTCGAGGGAGTTCGAGGTGAGCGTGTTCGCGGCGTTCTCCGCGAAGTGGAACGGGAGGAAGACCATCCCCGTCGGGACGCGGTCGGTCACCTTCACCGCCGCGCTGATGGAGCCCCTGCGCGACGACACTCTCACCGTATCGCCGTCTTCGCACTCGAGCGCGCGGGCGTCCGCCGGGGCGACCTCGACGAACATCTCCTTGACGAACTCGCCGGGGGCGCTCCGCCGCGTCATGCTCCCGGTGTGGTAGTGGTAGAGCAGACGCCCCGTCGTGGCGAGGAAGGGGTACTCCTCGTCCGGCCACTCGTGCGGAGGCAGCCACTCGCACGGCGAGAAGTCGGCCTTTCCCCTCGGGAAACCGGCGGTGTACAGAACCGGCGTTCCGGGGTGTTCGCTCGTCGGGCAGGGCCAGCAGAGCGGCGCGTTCTCCAGACGTCCGTAGCTCATCCCCGCGTACTGGGGGGTGATGCGGGCGAGGTCGTCGAAGATCGCCTCCGGGGAGTTCATCTCCCACTTCGCGCCGAGGCGCTTGGCCAGGTCGAGCAGGATTTCCCAGTCGGGGCGCGCCTCGCCCGGAGCGTCGACCGCCTTGCGGATGCGCTGCACGGCCCGGCAGGTGCTGGTGTACGTCCCGTCTTTCTCTCCCCAGCAGGCGGCGGGGAGCACCACGTCGGCCAGCTCCGCCGTCTCGGTCAGGAAGATGTCCTGCACCACGAGGAAGTCGAGATTCTTCAGGGCGTGCCGCACGTGCTCCGTGTCGGGCTCGCTCACCATGCCGTTCTCGCCCATGATGAAGGCCGCCTTCAGGCCGCCCTCGGCGGCCGCGTCCATCAGCTCCGTCATGGTGCGTCCGGGGGTCTCCGGAAGGTCGCGCCCCCACAGCTCCTTGACCTTCGCGCGCGTCGCGGGGTCGTTCGTTTTCCGATAGCCGGAAACGACGTTGGGAAGGCACCCCATGTCGCAGGCGCCCTGCACGTTGTTCTGTCCGCGCAGCGGGTTCACGCCCGTTCCGGGACGGCCGAACATGCCGCAGAGCAGCGCGAGGTTCGCGACGGAGCGGACGTTGTTCGTCCCGGTAACGTGCTGTGTGATCCCCATCGTGTAGAAGATGGCGGAGTTCGGCCCCTTCGCGTAGGCGCGGGCCGCCTTCTCGATCAGCTCCGGGGCGACGCCCGCGATCTTCGCCACGTACTCGGGCGTGTACTTCGCCACGGTCTCCTTCAGCTTTTCGAAGTTGTTGACGTGCTTCTCGATGAACGCCGCGTCGTGCAGTCCGTCGCGAAGGATGACGTGCATCATGCCGTTCAGCAGCGCGACGTCCGAGCCGCTCTTCTGGCGGATGTCGATGTCGGCGTACTTCGCCATCTCGATCTTGCGCGGATCGCAGACGATCAGCGTGCAGCCGCCCCTCTTGAGACGCTCCTTGATGAACGAGCCGATGACCGGGTGCGTCTCGGTGGTGTTCGACCCGATGATCAGAACGACGTCGGCGTGCCGTATCGACTCGTAGTCGTTGGTCATCGCGCCGCTGCCGAGCGTCTCTGCCAGCCCCGCCACGGTCGAGCTGTGGCAGAGGCGGGCGCAGTGGTCGACGTTGTTCGTGCCGAAGACTTCGCGCGCGAGACGCTGCATCAGGTAGCTCTCCTCGTTGGTACAGCGGGCGGAGGAGAAGAAGGCGAGCGAGTCCGCGCCGTGCGCGTTCTTGATCTCCGAGAGTTTCCCGGCGACCAGCGAGAGCGCCTCGTCCCAGGACGCCGTGCGGAAGGCGCCGTCCTCCCGGACGAGCGGCGTCGTCAGCCGGTCTCCGCTGTGGACGAACTGCCACGCGAAGCGCCCCTTCACGCACGATCTCCCCTTGTTGAGGGCCGTCGGGCTGGAGTAGTCAGTGGTGACGCCCGCGATCTTCCCCGTCTTCGTATTGACGTTGATCTCCAGCTCGCACCCCACGCCGCAGTAGGAACAGGCCGACGTCACCTTCTTCAGCTCCCACGGACGCCCCCGTCCGACGGAAGATTTCTCAAAAAGCGCCCCCACAGGACAGACCTGGACGCACTGTCCGCAGAAGACGCAGTCCGACTCCTCCAGCGGAGAGCCCACCGGCGGCTGGATGGAGGTGTTGATGCCGCGCCCCTGGAAGTCGATGGCGTGGTAGAGAGCGTGCTCGTCGCAAACACGGACGCAGCGTCCGCAGAGGATGCACTTGTCCATATCGCGGACATAGAAGGGGTTGGCGTCCTCCAGCCGGTGCGAGTCGTTCGTGTCGCCCGGGTCGGCGAAGCGCGAGTCCTTGATGCCCAGCTCGTACGCAACCTCCTGAAGCTCGCACTTCCCGTTGCTGGAGCAGGAGAAACAGTCCAGCGGATGCCGGACGAGGAGCAGCTCGACGACCGCCTTGCGCGCCTCGATGACCCTCGGCGTGTTTGTATGCACCACCATGCCCTCTGTGATGGGGGTGGTGCAGGATGTCAACAGCTTGGGGCTCTTCTCGGCCTCGACGAGACAGACGCGGCAAGCGCCGAACGGACTGAGCGCCGGGTGGTCGCAGAGCGTCGGAATGTGGATGCCGTTGGCCCGCGCGGCCTGAAGGATCGTCATGCCCGGCTCGGCGGTTATAGACTTTCCGTTGATGATCGCGTGAATTTGTGCCATTTTCTCAGATCATCTCCTTGATGAGTATGTTTCTTCATGCCCCTTCGGGGGCATGTTCGTTCTTTGCGGGTATACAGGCTCTTCGGAAGGAGCCGTAGGCGAGCGCCGCGAAGAGCAGAACGCCCGCGAGAGGAAGATGCTTCCCCGGAATGAAACACAAAAAACCCGCCCCCGCCGAGAGAATACGGGACGGCGCGCCGGTCGGCGAGAAGATGTACCCCTGCGAAGCCGCGGCGAGCGCGAGAATGCCGACGGCAGAAAAGAGAACGACTGCGGCGACTTCCACGAACCCCGAGCGTTGGAGGAGAATCGCCGGGCTGTAGATGAATGCATAGGGCAGGAGGTAGGCGGGAAGGGCCAGTGTAGCGGCGGCGATTCCCGTCGCAGCCGGACGTCCCTCCGCGATTCCGGAGGCTGTGAAGGAGGCGAGGCACACCGGAGGCGTGATGTCGGCCATGATGCCGAAGTAGAAGACGAAAAGATGCGCGGAGAGCGCCGGGACTCCTTGTCGCAGCAGCACCGGGACGATGATCGTGCTGGTGACGATGTAGTTCGCCGTTGTCGGAAGCCCCATCCCCAGGAGGAGGCATGCCGCCATGGAGAGCAGCAGCGTCGGGAAAAGCGCGCCGCCGGCGAAGTCGACGATGTTCCCGGAAAGGTTGAATCCGAGAGCGGTGAGCGACGTCGTTCCTACGATGAAGCCGACCACCGCGCAGGCTATCGCCGTACCGAGCGCGTTTCTGGCGCCGTCCTCGAGAGCGGCGACGATGTCGCGCAACGTGAAGCGCGTGTGCCGCCGCAGCGCGCAGACGGCCACAAGACAGAGAATCCCCCGGAACGCGGCCATGAGCGGGGTGTAGCCGCGCAGCAGAAGAAAGACCACCGCGGTGATCGGGAGCAGAAGATGTCCGTCTCGTCTCAGAATGTCGAGGGTGCGGGGCAGAGTGTCCGGGTCGAGACGGCCGATGTTCTCTTTCTGCGCGCGCAGATGGACGTTCGAAAAAATAGCGCCGTAGTACAGCAGCGCAGGGATGGTCGCCGCGGCGACGATACGGGCGTACGGCACGTTCAAAAACTCGCTCATGATGAACGCCCCCGCCCCCATGATCGGAGGAAGGAGCTGGCCGCCGGTCGACGCGCACGCCTCGATCGCTCCCGCGTCTTCCGGCGAATAGCCTGTCTTCTTCATCAGCGGGATGGTGAAGGTCCCGGTGGTGGCCACGTTCGCCACGGAAGAGCCGTTGATCGTTCCCAGCAGGCCGGAGGCCAGAATCGCCACCTTCGCCGGACCGCCCGCGCTCCGCCCGGAGAGCGCCAGCGCAAGATCGTTGAAGAAACGCGCGCCTCCTCCCGCCGACAGAAACGAGCCGAAGAGGATGAACATGAAGACGAAGGTGCTGGAGACGCCGAGCGCCACCCCGAAGATCCCCTCCGGAGTCAGGTACATGTGCTGGATGATCCTCGCCGCCGAGTAGCCCCGGTGCGCGAAGACGGACGGAGCGTAACGCCCGAAGACGCAGTAGAGCAGGAAGAGGAGCGCCAGAGCGGGAAGCGTCCTGCCGAGAACGCGCCGCCCCGCTTCGAGAACGAGAAACATCGCGAGAGCGCCCAGCAGAATGTCGTGCGGCAGCGCCTTCCCTCCGCGCATGGCGATGTCGTTGAAGAAGAGGGCGATGTAGCCTGTGCAGACGACGGAGAGAGCCGCGAACAGCAGGTCAGGAGCGCGGACCTCCCTCGATTTCGAGAAGGGGTGGAGCAGAAAGACCAGCGTCATCGCGAAACCAAGATGCACCGCTCTCTGGACGGCGGTCTCAAGCAGACCGATGCCCGCGGTGTACATGTGAAACAGCGACATCGACACGCAGAGCAGCGTGACGATGCGTTCGCCGCGCGATCGACCGTCGCGCCCGGAGAGAAGTTCATGAATCATTGCGGCACTCCTTTGAAAAATCGGTACGGGGAGAGGGCGAAAATCGCTCCCTCCCCGAAACATGCGCTACTTCAGCGCGCCGGTCTCTCGGTAATACTTCTCCGCGCCGGGGTGCAGCGGAATCCTGATGATCGAGATCTGCGAGGGATCCATCGCGTCCATCCTCGCGCTCACGGCGACCAGGTCGGCCTTGTGCTGGAAGAGCTGTTTCGTCATCTCGTAGGCCGTCTCGTCGTCCACCTTCTCGTGTACGGCGAGGATGTTGGGGCTGCTGAACGTCTTCACGGGATTGTCCTGTCCTTTGTACGTTCCTGCGGGGATCGAAAGAGGCGCGAAGTAGGGCGTCTCCTCCACGATCTTCGCGACGATATCGTCGGGGATGTCGAGAATGTCGACGAGGCCGAGCGTCGTCGTCTCCACGACGCTGGCGATGCCGAGCGCGCCGATCGTCACAGAGGCGTCGATACGCTTGTCGGAGAAAGCCGCCACGGTTTCGGCATGACCGAGGTTTTCGCTCTTCACGTCCGCGTCGGGATCAAGTCCGGCCAGCCGGAAGATCTGGCGCGCCGTCAGCATGGTGCTGCCTCCGACCGCGCCCACCGAAACTCTCTTTCCTTTCAGATCGGCCAGAGAACGAATGCCGCTCTCCTTGGCGACGAGAATATGGATAGCTTCGGGGTAGAGCGGCGCGAGCGCTCTCAGGAATTTTTGCGGATTCCCCTCGTAGTGGCCTTTGCCGTTGTAGGCGTCGTAGTAGAGGCCGTCCGCGAAGGCGATTTCGGCGTCGCCGTCGGCAAGGAGCTGGATGTTGTTCCTCGTGCCGCCCGTGGATTGGGCGGAGGCCTTCATGCCGGGAACGGAGTCGGTCCAGATCTTCGCCATCGCGGAGCCGACAGGATAGTAGGTACCGCCCACCGGTCCGGTACCGACGTTGATGAAGACGTCCGCGGCCGCAAGGGAGGAGGAAAGAGCAAAGAGAAGTGCAAGCAGGAGCATCGGGAATCTTTTCATTGTGTACGAACACCTCTTCGAAAGTAGTGTATTGCTGTGGAAAGACCATACAAACCGGCCGTCCGGAAGAATTTCCTCGGACGGAGAATAGGGCACGGGGAAAAAGCGCGGCGCAGACCGCCGCGTGTTTTTTTAGCGCGGAATCCGGGAGAAGGGCGTGAAAATGGAAAGAGAGCGCGCGGAGAGCGCGTTCGAAGCGGTTCCGTATCTCCCGAAGCTGTGTTCAGAACGTGATGAGTTCCCGCGGAAAAACAGAGTATGCACCCCGTGCATAACGCTCTGCGATGCGGGTCATCGGAAATTTCGGGTCACGGAATCCGCCTCCTCTCTTAAAAGTTATAAAAAATATAGCATAAAAGAGAGTTTTTGTGAAGGAGGGAGTTAAAAGTCTTCAGTTCCGGTGGAGCGCTCCATAGTACAGGGAAGCGAGAGTCGGGGAGTCGCGCGCGTGTTCGGGAGAGTCGTGAAAAGTTCGGCGGAGAAGGGGGGCAATCCCCTCCTCCGCCGGGTCTTTCTTTTACCGCTCCGCGTCCTTCTCCACGCGCTGCATCATGGCGCGGATGTAGCCCAGGGCGTAGGCCATGCCGGTGTGCCACGGCGCCGGACCGCTGACCAGCGGCGAGTGGTCCGGGATGATCGCGCCCCGGAAGTCGTTGGCGTGCAGTATCTTGAGTACCCTGTAGATGTCGATGTCTCCGTCGTCGATGAAGGTCTCTCTGTAGTTGGGGACCTGTCCGCGGACGTTGCGCAGATGGACGTAGCCGACGGCGTCCCGCGCGGCGAACTCGTCGATGGCGCGGTAGAAGTTGACGCCGTTCATCTCGGCGAGCGTGCCGACGCACAGCTCCAGCGTGTTGCAGTGGCTGGGGTACAGGTCCAGGAGGCGGCGGTAGAGTTCGGGTCTCCAGACCAGTCGCGGCGTCCCCCGCACGACGGCGAAGGGGGGATCGTCGGGGTGCGCGGCCATCTTCACGTTGGACTCCTCCGCCACCGGAAGCAGCTCTTTCAGGAACCACTCGAAGCGGCTCCACAGCTCCTCCGAGGTGATCTGCGTCGCCGCGTTGATCCCCTTCGGGGCCTCGGGATCGTAGACCATGTTCCAGACCATTCCCTCCGGCAGCGGCAGGGTATCGCACCCGTCGCAGCCGACCGACTCCGCCCCGCCGCGCGCGAACGGGCCGCTGATGCGCGCCGCCACCCCGGCGAGGCTGAAGTTGTACCCCATGATGGGGATGCCCGCCTGCCCGACGTTGCGGATGAGCTGTTTGAGGCCGTCCATCTGCGTGACCTTCTTCGGGCCGTCGAGCAGGACGTCGTACCAGAAGCCGGGGTCGAAGTTCTCGAGGGCTTCCAGGACGAGCCCCTCCTCGTCCACCATGTTCCGGATGGCGCGCAGCTCGTCGTAGCTCCAGACTTCGCGGTTGCGGGTCACGCCCCAGCCGTCGGAGTCCCCGACGGGCTGATTGTCTCCCGTGACGGGGTCCTTTTCTCTGTTGAAGTAGTCCACCAGGTGAATCACCAGGTGGGTGCAGCCGAGCTGCTTTGCGTAACGGAAGTTCTCCTTCGTCAGATGATGACGGTAGAAGACCATTGCGAGTTTCATGCGTCACTTCTCCCTTCGCGGCTCTGAAGAGCCTGTGGCAACGTCGTTATTGAAAGCCTCCCGCGTATATTACCCGAAAACCCGGTTGGGCAGGAAGAGGACGATCTGCGGAAAGAGCACCAGGACGACGATGAGGGCGAAGAGCGTGATGTAGAAGGGGATCGCCTCTTTCACCGTCTCCTGGGGCGTGCACCCCATGATCTCCGACGTCGAGTAGAGGGCGATGCCCACCGGCGGCGTCATGATCCCGCTGGTCAGCGTCGTCATCATAATGACGCCGAAGTGCACCGGGTCGATGCCCAGCCGCGTGATCACCGGGATGAAGACAGGGGTCAGCAGCAGCGCGCACACGGTCGTCTCGACGAACATCCCCGCCAGAATCAGCATGACGATGATCAGGGACATCAGCAGGTACTGGTTGGAGGTGATCCCGATCAGGAACTCGGCGATCGACTGCGGCACGCGCCCGTAGACGATCGCGTAACCGAACGTGCCGGAGAGCGTGAGGATGAGCATCAGCACGCCGATGTCCACCGCGCTCTGGTTCACCGTCTCGATGAAGACTTTCCAGGTGATCTCCTTGTAGATGAAGACGCCGACGAAGAGCGCGTACCCCGCGGCGAACGCTCCCGCCTCGGAGGGTGTGAACAGGCCGAAGCGGATTCCTGCGATCAGGATGACCGGGAAGATCAGCGCGTAGATGTTCTCCTTCACCGCAGACAGGACCTCCTGAGCGGTCGGTTTTTTGTCGGTGGTCGGCAGATAGCCGCGGCGCTTCGCCGTGAAGTTGACGGTGACCATCATCATGGCCATCATCAGGAATCCCGGGACGATGCCGCCGACGAAGAGCCGGCCGATGGAAACCTCCCCCACCGAGCCGTAGATAATGAAGCCCATGCTCGGAGGGATGGTGCAGGTGATCATCGCGGTGAGACCGTTAACCGCCGCGCCGTACCCGCGCGAGTACCCCTGCTTGATCATCTCGGGGCCCAGGATGCGGCACTCCATCACCGCGTCGGCGTTTGCCGAGCCGGAGACGCCGCCCATCAGCGTGCTCATGATGACGCTGACCTGCGCGAGGCTGCCCGCCATGTGTCCCACGAGTACGCGGGAGAGCTTGACCAGGCGCGTCGTGATGCCGGTGGCGTTCATCAGGTTGCCCGCGAAGATGAAGAGCGGAATGGCCAGGAGCGTAAAGCTCTGCGTCTGCGAGACGATGCGCTGGACGACGATGGAGAGGGGTATGTTGGGGGTCGCCAGCATGAAGACAAACCCTGACAGACCGATGGCGAAGGCCACCGGCATACCCAGAAAGAGCAGCGCCAGAAAGACGCCTACCAAAAGCAGCATCGGACTTCCTCCCTTCGCGCTACACGACGTCCGCCCCGCCGCCGCGCAGCGTGGACGGGAAGTCCGCGATCTGTTTCTTCAGTTTGATCGCCGTCGAGACGATCATCAGGAACGCGCACACAGGCAGCGACGCCGTGACGTACGAGTAGCTGAGCGAGATGTTCTGGAACTGCCGCTTCGCGTTCGAGATGCAGAGCGGAATGCCGTAGGCGATCAGCACGACGAGGAAGAGTATGATGGCGACCGACCAGGCGACGGCGATTTTTTTCTGCACGGGAAGGGGCATCTTCGATGTGAGGAAGTCGACGTTGATCACGCGGTCCTTTCGGATGCCGATGTCCGCGCCCAGAAACGCTCCCCATGCGAAGAGGAGGAGGGAAATATCGATCGCCCAGTTGATCGGATACCCGACAAACCTGCCGATGGCGGAGACGAAGACCAGAAATGTAATCGCGCACAGAGCGAAAGAGGTTAAAAACTCCTCTGCTCTGCAGATGAATGTGTAGCTCTTTTTCACGAGATCGAGCATGTTCTTGCGCACCCTCCTTTCGATGGCGGGCCCGAAGTAGAAGGCAACCGCCGCATCCTGAAACGCGACGGTTGCCGAAAAGCCGCCCGTGCGGAACGGGGCGTTCGGAGGACGGCTTATTCCTTGCCTATCTCCGCGTAAATCTTTTTACGCAGTTCCGCGAAGCCAAGCTCGTCGTACGCCGCGTCGGAGGCTTTTTTGAAGGCTTCCAGGTCGACTTCGACAACTTCCATACCCTTCTCCACCATCATCTTCTCAAAGACGTCGCTCTTCTCGATAACTTCCGCCGCGGTGAGCTTTCCCTGCTTCTCGAACTCCTCGATCAGCAGCGCCTGGTACGACGCCGGAAGCGTCTTGAACCACTTTTCGCCGACGATCATACCGTTGAGGAGCTGGAAGTGCGCCGTCTTGTCGATGTACTTGAGCACTTCGTACACGCGGAGGCCGTAGCTCGCCGAATGCTGCGCTTCGGCGCCGTCGATGGCCTTCTGCTGCACCGCGTTGTAGACGTCGTTCCACCCCATGGTGACGGGAGTGGCGCCGAGCGCGGCGACCGAACGAGACCAGGAGGGCGCGCCCGGGGTGCGGATACGGACGCCCTTCAGATCCTCGGGGGTCTTCACGGGCTTGTTCGTGAGGAAGTGCCGCGCGCCGTCGAACCAGTTGAAGGAGAGCACGCGAATTCCGTTCTCAGAAGCAAGCTTCTCGACGTTCCCCTTCCAGAAGTCCGTCTGCTGGACCTTCAGAAGTTCGTCGTAGCTGTTGGTGAAGTAGGCCATGCCGACGATGCCGATCTCCTTGACGTAGTTCGCCATGCGGCCGGCGTCGGTGACCACAGCCACGTTGACTCCCTGAATGGCCTGCTCGATGACGTCCTCGTCGCTGCCGAGCTGGGCGCTCGGGAAGACTTTGACGGTCATCTTTCCGCCGCTGCGCTCCTTCACACGCTCGGCGAGCGCGTAGAACCCCTGGCAGAAGGGACTGGCGTCGGCCAGCTGGGTCGAGATCATCAGTTCGTACGTATTGCCGTCGCCTTCGACGATATCCGCCGGCGCCGCCTGCGCGCAGAGAGCAAGCGCGAACACCATCATCAACGATACCGCAAACATCACTGTTCTTTTCATTTCAATTCCTCCCCTGTTTTTGTAGAGTACAGGCCGACAGGCCGATACTTCACGATACGCTATCCCGACAAACTGGCATTTTTTCCGACTCGCGATCTCCGGTGCGCTCACCCCCCGAAGACGAGGTTCGGCAGGAAGAGCACGACGGACGGGAACATCGCCAGCAGCGCGACCTCAAGCAGAATCGCCGCGACGAACGGAAGCGAGTCCCTGATGTACTCCCCCGTGGGGCAGTCGAGCAGCGAGCAGGTGGTGTACATCGCCACCCCGACCGGGGGCGTCATGCCGCCCATGGTGATGATAGTCATCATCAGGATGCCGAAGTGGACGGGATCCACGCCGACGGACTTCATAATGGGCAGGAAGATCGGCGTAAGCAGCAGCGTGTTCACCGTCGCCTCCATGAACATGCCCGCGATGAAGAGGAACGTGAGGACGATGAAGAGCAGCAGTCCCGGGCTGTTCGTCACGCCCAGCAGCCACTGGGCGATCGTCTGCGGCATGCGGTTGTAGACGATCGCATACCCGAAGATCCCCGAACAGGTGATGATGAGCATGATGATGCCGTTGTCGCGGACCGTCTGCCGGAGCACTTCCTTCAGCGTCTCCCACGTCAGCTCCTTGTAGACGAACTTCCCCACCACGAAGGCGTAGACCGCCGCGAACGCGCCCGCCTCGGACGGCGTGAAGATGCCGAAACGGATGCCGACGATCAGGATGAGCGGGAAGAGAAGCGCCAGAAAGCTCTCCTTGAAGGCTTCCTTAAACTCGGGGAGCGTGGCGCGCGTCTCGCGGGCCCGTCCGTAGCCGCGGTTTTTCGCCGTCAGCCATGAGACGCCCATCAGGATGAAGGTCATCAGGAGTCCCGGAACGATGCCGCCGATGAAGAGCTTGCCGATGGACACCTCCCCGACGAAACCGTAGAGGATAAGGCCGATGCTCGGCGGAATGGTGGCGGTGATCAGCGAGGAGAGGGCGATGACGGCGGCCGCGTACCCCTTCGAGTACCCTGCCTTGATCATGGAAGGGCCGAGGAGGCGCGACTCCATCGCGGCGTCCGCCACTGCGGAGCCGGAGATGCCGCCCATCAGCGCGCTGAGGACGACGCTGACGTGGGCGAGTCCGCCGATGAGGTGCCCCGTGAGCACGTGCGCGAATTTGATGAGCCTGCTCGTGATGCCCGTGGCGTTCATCAGGTTGCCCGCGAGGACGAAGAAGGGGACGGCGAGCAGCGGAAAGGACTGCGTCGAGCTGATCATCTTCTGGACGGCGATGGTCAGCGGGATGAACTCCTCGGTGAAGACGAAGGCCATCGCGGAGATGCCGATGGTGAAGGCGATGGGCATGCCAAGCAGCAACAGAACAAGGAAGATGCTTCCCATCAGCAGCATGGATTCGTCCCTCCTTCGGATCCGGCCTCGTTTGCGTACTCCCGCAGGAACTGCTCGACCGTGGTGCGGAGCATCAGCAGACAGCCGACGGGAACGCTCAGCGTGGCCCACGAGTAGCTTATCTGGATGGTGTTGAACAGGCGCTCGTAGTTATGGTAGCAGAGTATGAAGCCGTAGACGGCGATGATGCCGAGGAAGGTCATGGTACACAGCATCAGGAGCATTCGGATCCCTCTCTGCGCTCCCTGAGGAAGCAGACGTACAAGGATGTCCATGCCGATATGGCTGTTGTGGCGCATTGCGGAGTCGGCGCCGAAGAAACAGAGCCAGCCGAAGAGCAGCTGCGCCGTGTCGACGGACCAGATCAAGGGGTAGTTGAACCAGCGCGAGAGCGCCGCCAGAAAAACCAGAACGACGATCGCCGCAAGAAAGAAGGACGCGAGCGTATCGACTGCCTTTAAGAGAATCCGGTTGAGGAAAGCCATGAATACCTCCTCCGATGCGATGGATTGGCGCCGCCCTTTACGGAGCGGCGACCCGGAGCCCCCGGAGATTTTCGCTCCGGGGGCCGCAAAACCTCCGTTTTCTACTTCGCCAGAACCTCCATTGCCTGCTTCCGCGCCTCGGTGAGCCCGAGCTTCTCATAGACAGGCTCCACCGCCGCTTTGAAGGGGGCGATATCCACGTCGAGGAAGGTAACGCCCTGTCCCTTCATCATCTCTTCGTACTCGGAAAGCTTGGAGGCCGTCATCTCGGTCGCGTAGTCGCCGGCCTTCTCCGCCTCTTCAAGAAGGATAACCTGCAGATCCTCGGGAAGCGAGTCGAAGAACTTCTTTCCGCAGACGAGTCCGGTCATCAGCTGGAAGTGTCCCGTCTTGGAGACGACCTTCGCCACTTCGAAGAGGCTCGCCCCCACGATCGCCGGGTACTGCGCCTCGAAGGCGTCGATGACCTTCTGCTGCATTCCGGGGTAGACCTCGGCCCAGGAGATGTCCACAGGGGTTGCGCCCATCGCCGCCACGCTCTCGCGCCATACGGGGGAGCCGGGGGTGCGGGTGCGCACGCCGCGCATCTCTTCCTGCGTCGTCAGCGGCTTGTTCCCCATGAAGTGGCGCGTTCCCTGGTACCAGTTGAAGGAGAGCGACTTGTAGCCGTGCGGCTCCAGCTTCGCGGCCCAGCTCTTGAAGACGTCGGATTTTACCAGCTTCAGGGCGCCCTTGTAGTCGTCCACGACGTAGGGTGCTCCGAGAATTCCGATCTCCTTCACGATGTCGGCGAGGCGCGCCGCATCCGTGACTACGGCGACGTTCGCGCCCATCTTCGCCTGCTCCTGGCAGTCGTCGGTGCTGCCCAGCTGCGAGCTGGGGTAGACCTCGATGGCGAGACGGCCGTTGCTGCGCTCCGCGACCGCTTTCTGCATCTCAAGAAGGCTGAGTATGATCGGATCCTTGTCGTTGAGTACGGAGCTCACCTTGAGCACGTGCGTTTTTTCCGCGAACGCCGCGCCTCCCGCCAACAGAACAGCCGCCAGAACAACGATCGAAACGCCGAGACGCCAGAAACACTTACCCTTCATTTCCTTCACGCTCCTTGAAAGTGGAATGATGGAACACTTTCCCCCGAGGGGGTCCTGTTTCCTCCGTCCTTCAGAAGGTACTCCGGAAATTTCTCCCTGAGGTGCTCAGACTCGCCCAGAATCTTGTTCAGATGCTTCGAGAGGCAGCGCCGCGCGTCCTCCCCCGCCCGCTTTTCGCAGGCCGAGAGAATCGCCCGGTGCTCCGCCAGGACGTGCCCGAAGTCCAGGTAGTTCTGAAGGCTGAGGTATCGCAACCGTTTGTACTGCGCGCTGAAGTGGTCGATGAAGCTCCACGTGCGGGCTTTGCCGCACGCGAGGAAGATCTCGCGGTGGAACGCGTCGTCGTACTCCACGAACGCGTCGATGTCCCGGTCCGGAACGGCGCCCTCCTGAAGGTCGAGGATGGAGCGCATGGAGGCAAGAGCGTTTTCGTCGGGGGATTCGATGAAGAGCGAGAGCACGGTGCTCTCGACGCAGAGGCGGGTGAAGCGGACTTCCTCGATCTGCTCCATGTCCATGAGCGAGACGAAGGTGCCGCGCTGGGGGCGGATTTCGAGGAGTCCCTCCTCCTGCAGCTTGATGAACGCCTCGCGGACGGGGGTCTTGCTGATGTTCATCCGCCCCGCGATGTCCTTCTCGCTGAGCCGCCTTCCGGGAAGAAGGCGCCAGTTCAGTATGTCCCTGCGGAGCGCCAGGTAGACCTGCCGCGTGACGCCGTCCTTCAGTTCGCTCATGTCGAAATACGAGATCACGGCAAGGCCCTCTTTCCCTGAAGATCGCCCCGGCGGGGAGCCGAAGCGTGTCGCATAATTCACGCTAGAGAAAATGGAAAACTGATATGTTAGTATGTTAGCCATCGTTTTAGTCTTTGTCAAGGGGGCGAACGAAATTTTCTTCACTTTTCATTCAGAGGTGAATCGGGTTTCAGCGCACCCGGAGTTTGAAGTTTTTCATTGACTTTGCATGTGGTTTCGGGGCGAGGTTTGTGAAAACAGTTTCGCGTCGTTTGATTCGGACGCGGGTGAAGCCTCTTTCTGCCCGCGGATTCGGCAAAATTGTGTGGCGCGACGATGCGGAGAGTGCTATCATGTGCTCTTTGACGCATTCAGAAGAATGGAAAGGTGACTATGAACAAGAGAATACAAATAAGAGCGGCATTTTTGCTTCTGCTCGTCTTCTTCGCAATCCCCTCGTTTGCGGAGGCCTCGGGCTATCTGAGAAACGGGAACGGGCATACGGTGGCGCTGACCTTCGACGACGGTCCCCGTCCGGGGTACGTCGAGCCGATACTGGCTATTCTGCGGGAGAAGGACGTCAGGGCGACGTTCTTCCTGGTCGGACGGTACGTTCTGGAGCATCCGGAGCTGGTGCGGGCGATCGACGCGGAGGGGCATACGGTGGCGAACCATACGTTCTACCACAACAACCTGACGTCGCTGCCGCCGGAGAACGTCTACCGCGAGTGGCGGCTCTGCAACGAGGCCGTGGAGCGGGTTACCGGCAAAAAACCGCGGTTCGCCCGGCCGCCCGGGGGGCGCTACAACAATTTCGTCGCGGAGCGGGCGAACGAAGAGGGGCTGCGCATCGTCCTGTGGACCAACAATCCGGGGGACTACGCCGCGTCGCTCAACGGCCCCTCTCTCGCCCGGAAGGTGCTCTCCAGGGCGAAAGAGGGCGACATCGTGCTGCTGCATGTCGGCGTCGCGCCCACGATCGACGCGCTGCCGGAAATCATCGACGGCTACCGTAGGAAAGGGTTCTCCTTCGTCACCGTCGACGAGATGCGGTAACTTCGCCTACTTCTGACCGGCGGGGAACTTCTGAATCGTCCACCCGGCGGCGGAGGGGAAGAAGGAGGCCAGCGCTTCGGAAGGCTCCTCCGCGACGCACACCGTGGCGTCCTCCATCCGGACGACGAGGCGGCAGAGCCGCTCCTGCTCGGCGGATACTGAAACGCCGAAGGGGCCTTTGACGAGCATCGGCGTCCCTCCTTCGGCGACGATCTCCTCGCGGATGCGCTCGCTCTCCCAGTGCACCAGCGCGGCGACGTTCAGATACTTGCCGGAGGCGAGCCGGGCGGACTCCCACTCGCGGCTCAGCATCGCGGCCGACGCGGTGCGGGCGAGAATCTCCAGCGTTTCCAGATCCATGGTGACAGTACCCGGAAGCGGCTCCGATACCGCGATAAAGGCGATAAGGCGGTCGCCGTCCCAGAGGGGGAAGATCATCTTTATTCCTTCCATCGCGTCGAGCGACGCGAGGAAGGGAACCTCCATAAAGGCGAAAAGCCGCTTCCCCTCCTCCATCGTGAAGGAGGACGGGCGGTCGCCTTCAAGAATGCCGATGGGGAAGCCCGCCGGACGCCCGGTACGCTGCAGGATGCCGTCCTCCTTCGAGGCGAAGACGACGTAGCCGCCCGCGTGCGGCTGCCAGGCCACAAGCACCGCGCGCGGAGCCTGGGTCATCTCGGAGAAGATGTCGAGTATCTGGAGCAGCAGCTCTTCCTTCGACGTCTGTTCAAGGAATTTGAGGGCCGCCTCGTGGAGCGCGTTCAGCAGGAAGGCTCTCCGTGAAAGCTCCTGCATGTTCCGCTCCTTCTCCTCCCGCATCGCGGACATGGAGAGCGCCTTCGATGCGACATTCCCCAGCAGCTCCATGAAGTTCAGGGCTTCCTCGCCGGGGAGCGTCTCCCAGCGGAGAAGGCAGAAGAGCCTGACGTCCCCGCCGATGATCGGGAGAATGGCGGACCACTCGCCCGCGAGGTCGTGGAAGACCGCCTCTCCGACCGAGTCGCGCATTGACTCCTCCAGCCGCACCGGAACGGGAGAGAGAATGTCGCGCGCGAAGATCCCTTTGCGGGGAGGCATCTGTATATCCTCGCCGTCGAGGTGCGAGAGACGACCGCCTTTATCCAGAACGACGGAGAGACGCGAAGGAAACAGGCTCTCCGTAAGCACGTCGCAGAGAAACGCGCCGAAGTAGTCCAGCCCCATCGGTTCGAAGACCGACGCGAGCGTGCTCTTGGTGGCCAGAACCATGTACGCCAGCTTGGAGAGGCGCTCCTCCGTTCCGGCGGTCTTCTGGTGTTTCTGCCAGAGGCTGAGCAGTCCGGCGAATGAAGGCATATGGTCGATCAGCTCCTTCGGCGGCTCTTCCGAAAGGAGGATGAAAAAGACCCAGTCTCTCCCGCGGAGACGAATCCCCCACGGCCACTCCCCCGGGAGGGGGGCCGCCGCCACGTCGTACGCCTCGCGAAGGAAGGGGGACGGAAACGCGTTTTGAATATCACGGGCTCTTCCTTTAAGGAAAAGACTCTCCACCCCTGCGCCGAAGGCTTCGAGAACGGTCAGGTCCTCTCCCTCCGGCCGGAGGATCACCCCTCGCGCCGCATGCGCGGCGAGGCTGTCGGAAAGCAGCGTGAGGACGCCTCCGTTCAAAAGAAATTCCGTCCGTTCAAAAAGATCCTTCATGAACCATCAACATCCCTTCATTGGTGCGGATATACACGATCCCGTGCCCGGGTTCCCCTGTCCCAAGTTCGGGGCGACGCTCCTTCTGTAGTCAGGAAGACTCCTCTATGGTATCTTAAAGTTGCAAAAGACGCCACAAAAAAAATCCGGGGACGCCGGGGGCGTTCTTCGACAAAACACAGGGTGAATTATGCATTCTTCCGATACGACGAAAAAACAGCCCAAAAAAATAGCGGCGCCCGGACAGGAGAGCCGCCGTTTTGTCCGGGTGGAGTGCGTCCTCCGCGCGGAGTTTCGGCTGCACAATCATGACGCCTGGCTGCCTGCCGAAGTGCTCGACCTGAGCGTCGCCGGCATGAAGCTCAGGTTCAACCCCTTCCAGAGAGGGAGAACGCTGCTCCCCGAAGTATTTGAGTGGGCCGACAGCCGTTTCCGCTTTCCCCTGAAACGAGAGTTTTTTCATCTCGACGGGCATTTTCTGAAGATCTACCAGCGGAGCGCAGGCCTCTTCACGGCAGGAGTGGAGTTCGACGAACCTTCGCCGGAGGACCAGTTCAAGCTCGTCGAGCTCTATGCGGAGTTCCGGAGACGTAGAGGCGCGATCTGATTCCCCTTCTTCCTTTAGCGCTGCGCGAGGGGCGCTTGCTTTATGGCAATAAAAAGAGTAGCGTATTCTCTATTCTTTTGGAGGAGATGATGTGATGAAACTGAATCGGCTGGGTTCCCGCATTCTCGTTGTCGTGCTCGCGCTGCTGATCGTATCAGTCGGCGGCATAGGATTTTACGCCATGAAGATTGCGGGCGACAACACGCGCCGGATGGTGAACGACTATGAAATCTCCGTAGCCAACGGACTTGCGCACGAACTGGACGCGGTCTTCAACCGTTTCGACGGCATACTGCAAGCGCTTTCCTCGCTTGTGAGCACCCGGTTCACTCCGGCGATGCTCAACGCCGACGTCGCCGACGTCGTGGTCCGGCAGTTCGCAAGCCAGAACGGCAAGTTCGTCGCAGATCTGGGAGCGCAGTCCGTCGAAGCGCGCAGCCTCTTCATGATATTCAACCCCGAGATCTTCGGCGTCAAGAAGGTCTTCAGCGTGGGGTTCCAAAGAAAAGACCAGGACTCGCTCTACATGTTCATGGACAGCGAGCAGTTTTCCGCCGCCAAACTCATCGACCGGAAGGAGCCCTCCACCTCGTGGTTCTGGACGCCGCTCGACACGGGGCGTCCCTATTGGGGAGATCTCGCCCGCTCCGAAACGGGGGAGGAGCTCGTCACCTACACCATGCCGGTCGTCATCGGGGATAAAATCGCCGCCGTCGCCGGCATGTCCTTCGATTTTTCGTTTGTCCGTAAGATGCTGGCGTCGGTAAAAATTTACGACACGGGCTACCCCTTCCTGATGAACCGCGATCTCCGTTTTCTCTACCACCCCTCGCTCCCGTTCGACGGCCCCGATTTGCGAAAGGTATCGGACGGCTCCATGGCCTCCTTTGCCGACGCCATGCTGAAAGAGCCGAGCGGACGCTTCTCGTACTTCTATGAAGGAGATGAAAAAACACTGGCGTACAAGAGCCTCGCCAACGGGTACATCGTCGCGGCCGCCGCGACGACCGCCGAGTCGCTCGCCGCGGTCGGCGCGATGCAGCGCGCCGTCTACATAGGCATCGCGGCGGTGCTCCTCGTCGCCGTCGTCGTCGTGATCGTCTTCTCCCGCAGCCTCGCAAAGCCCCTCCAGGCCGTGGCCGCAGGCGCGCGGAACGTCGCCGAAACTGGCGACCTTACGAAGACGCTCTCCGTCAAGACCTCCATCGAGGAGATCAAGGACGTCGCCTCCGCCGTCAACGACATGATCGGCGGCACGGCCGAAGCAGTCCGGAACATCATCGACAACTCGCGCAA
>JAHDKR010000026.1 GCA_018436785.1 Synergistaceae bacterium
AGTGCTCGCGCACCATGGTGCGGAAGTCGAGGTCCAGCTCCTGCACGATGGCGGGATCGACGAAGCGGACGAGAAGGTCGCGGACCATCTCTTTATTCGAAAAGAGCTGCTTGTATCCTTTGTCTTGATCTCCCATGTCCGAATTATAGATGTGAAGGAAGGGTTTGGCAAGGCGCGATGGAGCGGGATTCGGGGATCGGGTCGGCCTTCCCGGGCGCAGCGGCGCGGACGCTTTGCTGCTGTTGACCGAGTGGCAGCTCTTCCGGAGGCCGGACTTCCTGGGAGAGCGTACGCGGGATTGTGCTTCCCGGCGGGGGCGCCGGGTTAGAGGGTCGAAGTGATTTTGCTGTTCAAATAGCGGTTCAAGCTCACTTTTGCCTCCGCTGCGCGAATGGTGAGTTTTCTGTGGACTTCGGGCGTTGTTCTGAAATGGATTTTTCCTGAGTAGGAACGGTCTGCGAGCGGTTCCGGCAGGGGCTCGTTGTTTGCTTCCATGTCGTGTGCGACTTCGTCCACAAGCGCGCGAATTCCCGAAAACGCTTCTTCCGGAGTTTCCGCGAGCCAAGAGAGGCTTGGGAATTCGGAGCAAAGGCCGATGTATTCGCGGTCCTCCGGGGACCATTCAACCCTGTAGACGTAGCGGGAAATACTGTTGTTCATTGAGAACTCCTTTCTTCGTCTTCCTGTAGAAGATGATCGATGGCCGCAAGCACCTGTTTCACCTGGTACTGTTTTGCCTTTCCGTTTTTGTCGGCTTGTATGTTGACGCGGGGGTCTCCTCTCCACGGCGTTTTGAAAACGGCGTGACTGCTTCCGCTCTGCCGTGGCGGACCGAAGAAGCGCAAGCAAAGGGTTTTCAGTTCTTCGTAGCGTATGTCGGCAGGAGCATCCCGCATCTTCGTTAGAAGTTTCTCGTATTTGCCCATGTGTATATGATAGCAATAATGCTAGTGTTGTGCAATCCAAGTCGCCGGAGAATGCGAGCGGCATTTGGTGGAGTGAAGCGGTTCGATGGAGTACATGGAGGAGAACTGCGAGGCGATCGAAGGCGAGGCGGGGTTTTCAGAAAAACGAACCTGCGGATGCGAGCAGTGTCGGGTATAATGCAAGGCGTTTCTCTGTGAAAAGTATGGCGATCCGGGTGCGCTGGGCGGCTTCGGTTCGCTGGAATGCATTCTTGTTCGGGAGTTGATCGTGTATGCGCATTTGCGTGGTGGGGACCGGGTACGTCGGCCTTGTGACGGGGGCGTGCTTTGCGGAGGTGGGGAACGACGTCTGCTGCGTGGACGTGGACGAGCGGAAGATCGCGATGCTGCAGGAGGGGCGTATCCCCATCTACGAGCCGGGGCTGGAGGAGATCGTGAAGCGGAACGCGTCGCAGGGGCGGCTGCGCTTCACGACGAGCCTGAAGGAGGGGATGGAGCGCGCGCTCTTCGTCTTCATCGCGGTGGGAACGCCGCCCGACGGCACGGGAGCGGCGGATCTGTCGTTCGTGGAGCGCGTGGCGCGGGAGATCGGGGAGAACCTGGAGAGCTACAAGGTGGTGGTGACCAAGTCGACCGTGCCGGTGGGGACGACGCTGAGGGTGAAGGAGATCGTGGGCGAGCAGGTGGCGCTGCGCGGGAGGACGGACCTGGAGTTCGACGTGGCCTTCTGCCCGGAGTTCCTGAAAGAGGGGACGGCGGTGGAGGACTTCATGAAGCCGGACCGGA
>JAHDKR010000208.1 GCA_018436785.1 Synergistaceae bacterium
CCCAGTTCAAGCTTGTATGCAATGTCGTTACTCTCCTGCAACAATTCCCACAACGCCACAAGCTGTGTCCTTTGGTGCAAAGGGAAGATCTTCAGAAGATACTGCTGCTCCAAATGGTCCACCATTCGGGCGCGTTCTTTGATGCGCTGCTCGTCGTTTTTGGCGAGCGAGTCGCTGAAGTTGCGGAAGTGTCTGTCACGAACGAGGTGAGTGTAGAGCTGCAAATCACCCGTGACCACGAAGATCAGCCCGGGGATGTCGCCGTAGCGACGGATTGTCTCCAGAACCTCCCACCCAATGTCGAAGTTGGTATCCACATCGTCGAGCCCAACAAGGAAACCATCCACTCCAAGCAGTCCCCGAGCCGTCTTGAATAGTTTTGCAAGTCCTTCTTTGAGAGAAAGCCCGCTTCCAGCGTTGTTCAGCCTCTCATCGAGCAGAATGATTTCATCGAAATACTCCGTGTCGATATCGCGCTTCCGGCCGGACGTCCCGAGCAACGCCAGCCCATTGGCGATGTTCTGAAAGTGAACCCGCCAGCTCTCCCAGGGAGAGCTGTTTCTATCGTACGAGCCGTCACCGGAGCATTCAAGGCACCTTGTCCTTGCCTTTACTTTTTTATCCAAGCTGGCCAAAAGAGAGAGAAGGATATGTTCGCCGGTTTGAATCATAGTGGGGTCGACGTACGCGAGCTTCTCTAGCTTTAAATCGCATATCTTGTCTTTGGATAGCTTCTCTTTATCCTTTTGTAGCTCCTCGATCACCGTCTGCAAAAAGGTGCTCTTCCCGGAACCCCGGGTTCCGTCGATGAAAAAGACATTCCATCCGCCACCGCCATTGTCGGCTCTGCTCCAGTTGTTTTTCACCGCGTCGTGGATCTTTTTCGCGAGGGCTTCGTATGCGATAACCCGGATCAACTCTTTAGGATCCAACGCCTTTACCGGATTTTCGCGAGTGATATCCACTACCACAATTCTGTTCCCGTCCTGATTTTGCCCACTCTTATCTATCACGTTGTTTAGCCGCCTCCTCTTCATGACATCAAGCCTGACTATATTGCCGATATTTTTTAGATAAAAACAACATAAAGTCAATAACATAAAGAGCAGCACGTCGTCAAGCCGTTGTACTCCCAAACATCGACAAATTACTCTTGCGGCGAATGCATTCCAGGTCGCCGTCCTTTATCGCTGTCCCTTCCCTTTTGTGGTAAGCCTCCCTACAGCGCCGCGAAGAAGAACAGCGTCGTCAGCTCCACGATCTCGCAGACAGCGCCGTATGAGTCGCCGGTGAGACCGCCGAGGAGACCCTTGAGCCAGAGCGAGAAGAGGACGGTCAGGGCGGGGACGATTGCGAGCAACGGCAGGCCGTGGAGCCCGCTCAGCAGCAGCACCGCCCAGAGCGCGGCAAGCGAACCGAGGATAAGCTGCGGCTTGCCGCACTGTTTCCGGAAGGTGTCGCCCATGCCTCCGGGGCGGGCGGAGGGAAAGTATCGCATGGCGATGAGGATGCCCCAGCGCCCCAGCACCGGGGCGAGCACAAGCACCTCAAGCCGTCCGCCGAACTCCGCGAGAATGACCGTCTTCAACAGCAGCGCCGCGGCGAGGGCCGTCCCCCCGAAGGTCCCCAGGCGGCTGTCCTTCATGACGGCGAGCCGCGATTCCCGGTCGAAACCGCCGCCGATGCCGTCGAACGTGTCCGCCAGTCCGTCGAGGTGGAACCCTCTCGTCAAAAACGCCCAGAGGGCCACAACAAGCGCCGACGCGGGCAGGGGCGAAAAGGAACGATGGAAGAGCAGCGCGGCGGCATACAGAATCGCCCCCAGCACGGCCCCCGCCACAGGAAACCATCCGCTCGCCCGCCCGTACTCCTCCACCGTGCTCTCGCGCTTCGGACACGGAAGAATCGTCAGGAAGCTCAGCGCACGGAAAAAACCCTCAAGGATTCCCATATCAGCCCTCGTCGGCAACTCCTTCTGAGTCGACCGGTCCCGAGACGCCCGCGCTCTCGAATGTGGCCATCTCGTTGAGCACCTTCACGGCGCCTTCGACGATCGAGATGGCGAGCGCCGCTCCGGTTCCCTCGCCCAGCCGCATGCCGAGGTCGAGCAGCGGCCTCGCTTCGAGGAAGCTGAACATGTGCTCGTGCCCTATCTCCACCGAGTTGTGCGAGTAGATCATGTACTCCTTCGCCCTCGGGCAGAGAAGCGCCGCGATCACCGCGCCCGCCGTGGAGATGAAGCCGTCCACGACCACAGGGATACCCAGCGACGCCGCGCCGAGAATCGCCCCGGCGATGCCGCCGATCTCGAATCCTCCGACCTTGGAGAGCACGTCGATGCCGTCCTTCGGGTCGGGACGGTGCAGGGCGAGCGACTTTTCGATGACCTCGATCTTGCGTTTCAGCCCGTCGTCGGTGAGCCCCGCTCCCCTGCCCGTGGCGAGGGGAACGGCGACGCCCGTCACGGCGCAGGCGATCGCCGTCGATGGCGTGGTGTTGCCGATGCCCATCTCTCCCGTTCCGAGGATGTCCATCCCTTTGACCGCCTCTTCGTACACGGCGGCGATTCCGTTCTCAAGAGCCTGAACAGCCTGCTCCCTCGTCATCGCCGGCCTCCTGAGCATGCTCGCCGTTCCGCGCGCCACCTTGCGTATCTGCAAACCTTCCATAGGCTCGAAGTCGTAATCGACCCCCATGTCGACAAGAACGACGCGTGCTCCGGCATGACGGCCGAGCACGTTCACGCCCCCGCCGCCTCGCAGGAAGTTGAGCACCTGCTGGACGGTCACCTCTTTGGGGTAGAGCGCCACGCCCTCGGAAACAACGCCGTGATCCCCCGCCATAGTCATAATGACCTTGTCGCGGATCACCGGGTGGACAGTCCGCTGAATACCGGCGAGCCTGATCGAAAGCTCTTCGAGCCTGCCGAGGCTCCCCTTCGGCTTGGTGAGCACGTCCTGGCGGCGGCGGGCCGCCTCCATTGATTCAACGCACAGCGGGCGGATTTTGTCGACTGTCTGTTGAAGAGTTGTCATGATGCCTCCTAAGAATTTCCCGCGTGCACGGGAGATGATTGCGCAAGGACGTGCGTGAGTACGCACGTTTCCGTTGCGTGCTACGTTATTTCAGCCGCTGCGGCAGTCCCGCGACGAGGAACCAGACCTCGTCGGCGGCTTGAGCCGCCTCCTGGTTGGCCCAGCCCAAAATGTCGCGGTAGAGTCTTCCAAGATGAGAAGAAGGGACGATGCCGCACCCCGTCTCGTTGGAGACGACGATCACGTCGCCGGAGGAGCGTTTCGCCGCGTCGAAAAAGGCTCGGACACGCGCCAGAACGGCGTCGGCGGCTCCGGAATCGTCCTGCTCCGGCGTCATCAAAAGGAGGTTGCTCACCCAGAGGCTCATGCAGTCCACAAGCACGACGCTCCCGGCCTCCAGCCTTGCAACGACGTCCTCTATTCCGTACGGTTCTTCCACGGTCCTCCACGCGGACGGACGCCGCGAACGGTGCCGCGAGATCCTGTCGCACATCTCCGCGTCGTCGGCGCGGTATTCGCAGGTCGCCAGATAAACCACGGAAGAACCGCTCCGTTCCATCTCAAGCGCCCGCGCCTCGGCCCACGCGCTCTTCCCGCTCCGCGCGCCGCCGAGGACGAAGGTTATTTTCCCCATGGACGTCGCCTCTCTTTAAACGAGGAAATACATTCGATCAGCCGGTTGTTCTCGGCCTCGGAACGCATGCCGACCCGGACGTATCCGGGCAGGCCGAAGGAGGCGCAGTCGCGGACGAGGATGCGCTCTCTCCATAAGAATTCCTTGAGCGCCGCCGTATCGCCAACCTTAAAGAGGATGAAGTTCGCCGACGGGGGCGACGGCGCATACCCAAGAGCGCGCAGCTTCGAGGCCATCCGTTCAGTCAGCGAACGCACCTCGCGCCACTGAGCCTCGTAGTACGCGTTCTGCCGGAGGGCTTCCTCTCCCGCAGCCTGGGCGCAGGCGTTCACGCTCCACGGCGGTTGCAGCGCCCTCAACGGGCGGAGCAGGCCGGTCGCTCCCAGGATATAGCCGAGTCGCAGCCCCGTCAGACCGTAGTCCTTCGTCATCGAACGAAGCAGCAGCAGGTTCGGCGA
>JAHDKR010000097.1 GCA_018436785.1 Synergistaceae bacterium
CCCTTTCGAGCACCTCCAGCGTCCGCTGATTTTCCTTCCCCGCCCTGATCAGTTCGAGATCCTTCTCGGCGAATTTGCTTTTGAGCTCGTCGACCTGGGCGCGAAGCTGGTCGCGCTCTGTCCGCAGCGACGACACGGTCGCGCAGAGCTTGTCGACCAGATGTTCGATGTTGCCGATCGTCGTCATGCAGCCCCCTCCCTTACCGAAGGACGTATCCGGACGAGCTCATTCTGCTGCGAACTCGCTCGTTGACTTCGTCCACTTCCTTGTCGGTGAGCGTCCTGTCGTCGCGTTTGTAGGCGAGAGAGAACGCCAGCCCCCGGAAGCCTTCGGGAACTCCTTTGCCTGAGTACATGTCGAAGAGGCGCACGTCGCGGAGGAGTGAGCCTCCTTCCTCCCGGATGTGCTCCGCCACCCGCTCCATCGACTCCGCCAGCGGGACGAAGAGGGAGATATCCCTGTAGACCGGAGGGAAAGAAGAAGGTTCTCTGAATTCAGGGAGCGCAGACGTTTCAAACGGCTCCAGATCCAGTTCAAAAGCAAAGAGCGGAGCGCAGTCAAGCTCCTTTTCGATCGACGGCTTGAGGCGAAGCAGATATCCCACGGCCTTCTCTCCGCAGTACAGGAGCGCGGTCTGCCCCCTGTGGCCGAAGTGCTCCTCTCCCTGGACGAAACGGAGAACAACGCCGCGGCTCTCGGCGAGGGCGAGGATATCCGCTTTGAGCGAAAAGAGATCGTCCGCGTCGGCCGGTCCGTACGGAAGCCGGGAGTCCTTTCCGCCGTAGGCGACGCCGCATATACGTTCAATCTCCTCGTGCCCGCCTTCATCAAGAGGAAAGAAGACCCTGCCGAGCTCAAAGACGCGCACCGCGGTCTTCCACCCTGAAGCAACGCTCTGCTCGACGCTTCGAAGCATTCCGGGAAGAAGCGTCGTACGCATCCTCGACTGCTCCACGCTCATCGGGTTGGCCAGCAACAGCGGGCGGGCCCTGCGATCCGCGGCCGGGAGACGAAGTAACTCGACGAACGAAGGGGAGAGAAAGCTGTAGTTCACGAGCTCCACGTATCCCCTGGAGAGCAGCGTCGATCGTATCTCTCCCTTGAGTCTGGTCGTGCGGCCGATGTCTCCTCGCCCGTAGAGCGCCTGCGGAAGACGGGACTCCAGCGTTTCGTTGTACCCGCGGATCCTGCCGACCTCTTCGATGAGGTCCTCCTCGATGGAGATGTCGGGACGCCACGAGGGAACGGAATATGTCGCCGTTTCGGACGTCGAGGAAATTTCGACGAGGCCGAGGCGGGAGAGTATCGCGGACGCCTCTTTCATATCCTCCGTGAGAAGGATCTTCTTCAATTTTCCCTTGGTCAGCGTCACAGACTTCTCCTCGGGAAGCTTCGTCGACGCGGAGAGGATGGCGTACCCTCCTTCCGCGGCGCCCCACTCCTCCAGAAGCGAGGAGATATACTTCAGGGCCGTTTGCGCGATGCGCGTATCGACGATACGCGCATACCGGAAGGCGGCCTCGGAGGAGATGCCGAGTCTGCGGGAGGTTCTGCTTACCCTGATGGCGTCGAAATTGGCCGACTCAAGGAAGACGGTTCTCGTGGACTCGAGGATTTCGCTGTTCTCTCCTCCCATCACGCCGGCGATGCCTACGGCGAGGCCGCCGCTTGTGATGAGCATATCGCCTGGGTCAAGACTGTGATTCTTTCCGTCGAGCGTTTTGGTTTCTTCGCCGTCGGCGGCGGAGCGAACGGTAATCTCCGGCGACGGAAGACGGTC
>JAHDKR010000073.1 GCA_018436785.1 Synergistaceae bacterium
CGCCATGGCGAACATCACCGGCTTCGCCTACACCGGGACGCAGACCTACGAAGGGAAGAAGATCGAAAATCTCCGGTATGTCATGGGGCTGTGGCCGGACGTGACGCAGTTTGTCGTCAGCGGCTCCTCCGGCATTAAAACCTGGGCCGATCTCAAGGGCAAGAAGGTCGCCGTGGGACCTGCCGCCTCCGGCACGGAGTTCAGCAGCAAGGTGCTTCTTCAGGCCCTTGCCGGTCTGACCTTCGACGATATCAAGGCCGAGTACGTGGGATACAGCGAGGCGGCCCAGGCGCTTCAGAACGGGCAGCTCGACGCGTTCAACGCCGAGGCCGGCGTCCCTGTAGGGGCGGTCGCCGAACTCTATGCGGGCCGCCAGGAAGTGAACATGCTTGAGTTCTCTGCGGAGGATCTGGCGAAGGTAAAGGCAGTCGCTCCCTTCTATGCAGGCGTGCTTATCCCGGCCGGAACCTATCCGAAGCAGGAGAAGGATCTCCGGGTCGCCGGCATCAAGTCGGCGCTGCTTGTCGGAAAGGACGTTCCCGATGAAGTCGTCTACGACATGCTGAAGATCATCTACGCGAAAAAGGATGATCTTTTGAATGAGCATGCCGCCTTCAAAAAGGTCGATTTTGATAACCCGATCGACGGTCTTTCAGGGGCGCCTCTGCATCCGGGCGCGGTGAAATTCTTCTCGGAGATCGGTCTGACCATTCCGGCGGAGCTTCTCCCGTAGTCTCTTTTCCGTCTGTTCTTTATTCGACGCGGGCGGCGTGGGGCGATCCCATGCCGCTCCTTTTTCAGGAGGAGCGTATCGTATGTTTATGAAAGGTTTTGTTTCCCTTTTCGTTCCGGGCGAGTCCATTCCAACCCGCAAGCTCACCGGTCCTGCCGGAGCCGCCGCGCTTGTGCTCACCGTCGCGACGGCTCTCGTCCATTTCTGGATGAACAGCATCGGCCTGCTGATCGCCGTCAAGATGAACGCCATTCACCTGGGAACGCTCATGGCGATTATCTTCCTCTTCTATCCGGCCTTCGCCGGGTCCCCGAGAGAACGCCCGTCTCTCCCCGACTGGGTTTTGGCGCTGACCTCTCTCGGATGCATGTTTTGGCTGCTCTTCACCTACGACAGACTGCTTCAGACGAATCTTCAGGCGACATTCCCGGATCTTGCCGTCGCCGTGATTACCATGGCGCTTCTTGTAGAAGCCAGCCGCCGGGCAGTAGGCTTGCCGCTGACGATGCTCAGTATTTTCTTTCTTGCGTACACCCGTTTCGGACCCATGTTCCCGGGGCTCTTTGCGCACCGCGGTTTCAACTGGGAGCGGATCATTATCAGAATGGCCCTCACCGACCAGGGGATCTACGGCGTTACCCTCATGGTGTCGTCGAGTTATGTCTTCATGTTCATCCTCTTCGGCGCGTTCCTTGCCGCCTCCAGAACCAGCGAGTTCTTCAACGACTTCTCACTTGCGCTTGCCGGAAAATACCGCGGCGGACCTGCCAAGGTCGCGGTCATGGCTTCCGCGCTGATGGGGAGCATCTCGGGGAGCGCGCAGGCGAACGTGGCCACAACCGGCGCCTTCACCATTCCTCTCATGAAAAAAGTCGGGTACATGCCGCACTTCGCAGGCGCCGTCGAGGCTGCCGCGAGCACCGGAGGCATCCTGATGCCTCCGATCATGGGCGCCTCGGCCTTCATCATGAGCACGTTCCTCGGCATACCGTACGTGAAGATCATGGTTGCCGGAATAACCCCCGCCGTGCTCTACTACCTTGCCATCATGTTCATGGTGGACCTCAGGGCGAAGAAGCGCGGACTCGTCGGGCTCCCCGCCTCCGAGATTCCCTCGCTCAAGGCCACTATGCTCGACAAGGGGCACATGACCATTCCTCTCGTTGTGATCATCTACTTCCTCGTGGCGGGGTACACGCCGCTCTATTCCGCGTTTCTCGGACTCTTCGCAATTATCGCGGTTTCCTCGCTTAAAAAGTCTACGCGCATGGGGCTGAAAGATGTAGTTCGAGCCCTCGATGAGGGAACGAGGAGCGCTGCGCCAGTCGGTATCTCGTGCGCGATAGTGGGATTCATCGTCGGCGCCGTTGGAATGACGGGTTTGGGGCAGGTCATTGCGATGAACATCATCATGTTCGCAGGCGGCAAGCTCTGGGCCGCGCTCATCCTCTGCATGATCGCCGCCATCATCCTCGGCATGGGGCTGCCTGCGACGCCATGCTATATCATTACCGCGACCATCGCCGCCCCCGCCCTGCAGCAGATGGGAGTTCCCCCGCTTGCCGCGCACTTCTTCGCGTTCTATTACGGTACCATGTCCGCGGTGGTACCGCCTGTCGCCCTGACAAGCTACACAGCCGCCGGTCTTGCCGGAGCGCGTCCGTTCAAAGTTGCGATGTCCGCCCTTGGGCTGGCCGTTTCCGGGTTGTTGATTCCGTACCTCTTTGTCTACAATCCGGATCTTCTGTTCGTCGACTTCGTTCTGACGAAATACGTTCTGGATCTGTCCATAGCGATCATCGGCATTTTCTCGCTCTCGTGCGGAATCATCGGAATGCTGCGGCGGGAGATGGAATTCTGGGAGCGAGCGCTCTTCGTCGCCGCGGGAATCCTGATGGTCAATCCGCTGAGAGTCCTCAGGATATCAAGTCTCGGATTCTTTGCGCTCATTCTCGCCTTTCACCTCTTTTCAAGCAGAGGAGCGAATGCGCAGAGAAGCGGGGGAGAGACGAAGGAAGAAAAATAGAATTTGCGTACTTCGGGTGTTCGTGCTATAATGCCTTAGCTTAAAAATATTGAGAAGAAGAGGGGCCACCCTCTCACCTTGCGGAGCGCTATTTCGCCTGGTTTGAAGAGAAGTCTTCGCGTATGCGGGGCCGGTGGTTTTCCATCGGCCCCTTTTATATTTCTACCGGAGGTGAAAGGCTATAGTAACACGAAAAGACGATGGAGAACCCCGAGTGAACCGGGAAATTACCTCACGAGAAGTCCTGATTATCGATGAGAACGGCGTGAAACTGGGCACCCTGCCCACGGCCGAGGGAATTCGGATGGCCGAAGAGAGAATGCTCGACCTTGTTGAGGTGGCGCCGCAGGCAACGCCTCCCGTATGCAGAATTCTCGATTACGGTAAATACCGGTACCAGTTACAGAAAAAAGAGAAGGACGCCCGGAAGAAGCAGAAAGTGCAAACCCTGAAGGAAATGAAGATGCGGCCCAAGATCGACGAGCACGACTACGACTTCAAGGTCAGGGCCATCAAAAGTTTCCTTGAGGACGGACACAGAGTCAAGGTCTCCGTCTTCTTCAGGGGAAGAGAGATGTCCTTCCTTGACAAGGGAGAGGCAGTTCTCGCCCGGGTAATGCGAGATTGCGACGGACTCGGCAAGAGCGAGGGAAATCCCCGCATGGAGGGGCGGTATATGCGGATCATGCTGACTCCTGTGCCTCAGGCCCAGATAAAACCGACGCCCAAGCCCGCTGCGAAAAACGATGTTGCCAAGGCTGAAAAGAAGCCGGACGAAACAAAAGTGAACCCCGCCCCCGAGGGAGCGGAAAGCCGGCAGGTTTCAGAATAAGTCCGAACAGGACGCTTGGAATGCGATGACGTTCAATCCGCCTGTCGCGAACTGCGGCGGGCTTTTATCTTGATGAATATCCGAGGAAGGAGGAATGCTCAAATGCCAAAGCTTAAATCCCATTCGGGAGCCAAAAAAAGGTTTTCGTTCACAGGAACGGGGAAGCTCTCCTACCGGAGAGTGGGAAGAGGCCATCATCTTACGGTGAAGGGTCCCGCTCGCCTTCGCAAGCTGCGCAAAACAGGGTATGTCGACGCAACCCGTATCGAGAGTCTGAAGAAGCTTCTCCCGTACAACTGAGAACAAGTTTATTCTATGAAAGAGGTGACGTGCGATGCCCCGCGTCAAAGGTGGTAGCGCAAGCGATAAAAAGAGAAAAAAACTTTTTTCGATAACCAAAGGATACTGGGGACGGAAAAAGAATGTGTATAGGAGAGCGAGAGAGGCGTACCTTCACTCCCTTTCCAGGGCGTACGTTGACAGAAAACGCAAGAAGAGAGATTTCCGCCGCCTGTGGATCACAAGAATCAACGCTGCAACCAGATCCTGCGGAATGTCCTACAGCGCCTTCATGAACGGCCTGAAAAAATCGGGAATCCTCATCAACAGGAAGATGCTTTCCGAGCTGGCGATCAACGACATGGCTGCGTTCACCCAGTTGACGGTTCAAGCAAAGAACGCACTGGGCAAGTAGACCAGCGCCTTTAAAAGCGCGAGACAGGTTGTGCGGCGCACTACACGCAACCGCGCAGCCTCCTAAAAGGCCATTTCGGGGTTTCTGCCGCCACGCAGCGGCGGGAACCCTTTTTCTTTGCCTGTGGAGCCTCGGCGGATGTGGTGATATAATCCACTCTGAAGTGAAATTTTCGAACGAAGTATAATGTTTCTGTCCTTCTTTTCTACCAAAGACGCTGCGCTCTCCCCGTCCCGATCCGATCGTCCATGCGGGAGATTTGCCGTTGCAGGCCTGTGTGGAGGAGGATACAATCGCTTTGACCGGAATATTAGGAGAAGGAGGAGAACGGCACGTGACATCCATTCAGACTGAACTGGAAAGCATTGAACAACGTTTTACGGAACAACTATCGGGAATCGCTTCTTCCGAGGAACTTCAGCAGGTGAAGGTCGCTTTTCTCGGCAAGAAGGGCGCCGTGACCTCCTTTTTGAAAACGCTTGGTTCCCTTTCTCCGGAGGAACGCCCGGTTGCCGGGCAGGCGGTGAACTCCCTCCGCGACAGAATGGAAGCAATTTTAGACGAAAAGAAGAGCTTCCTCGAGGAGAAGGAATCCGACGCCGCGGAGGGGGCATACCGCATCGACGTCACTCTGCCCCCGAGGGGGAGGAGCATCGGCGGAATTCACCCGGTCGCGCAGCTGACGCAAGATGTGGTGGAGATTCTCGCGGGGCTTGGTTTTTCCGTAGCCCTCGGTCCCGAGATAGAGGACGACTTTCACAACTTCGAGGCGCTCAACATCCCGGCGTCCCACCCTGCAAGGGATATGCAGGACACGTTCTATTTCCCGGACGGAAAACTGCTGCGGACACATACGTCGCCTGTGCAGGTACGGTCGATGCTCCGCTACGGAGCTCCGTTGCGAATTGTCTGCCCCGGCAAGGTGTACCGGCGCGACAGCGACCCCACGCACTCGCCCATGTTCAACCAGCTCGAAGGCCTGCTCGTAGAGAAGGACATCTCCGTGGCCGACATGAAGGGGTGCCTTGAAACGCTCATGGCGGCGATTTTTTCCCGCCCCCTCAAAGCGCGCTACCGGGCGAGCTACTTCCCCTTCACCGAGCCGTCGCTCGAACTCGACATCGAGTGCGTCGAGTGTTCCGGCAAGAACCCCTCGTGCAGAATCTGCAAAGGGACTGGGTGGCTCGAAGTCGCGGGTCTCGGCATGGTGCATCCGAACGTTATCCGTTCCGGAGGCATCGATCCGGATGTGTACAACGGTTTTGCCTGGGGAATCGGCCTCGACCGCATCGCCATGCTCAAATACCGGCTGACCGATTTGCGCGTTCTCTTTGAAGGCAACGTGCCCTATCTTCTCTCGGGGAGGCGTTTCACATGCTGATTTCCTGGAATCTGCTGAACGAAATTCTGACGATTCCCGCGTCGCTTGAAGAGGTCGCGGAACGGTTGACTTTCACGGGTTGCGAAGTCGAATCGATAGAATATCCATGCAAATCTTTGAAGGATGTGCGCTCTGCGCGTATCGAGAAGCTTGAAAAACACCCGGCGAAAGAAAACCTCTTCGTAGCCGTTGTGGACGACGGGAAGGGCTCAGCGGTCGTCGTAACGGCGGCGCCGAACCTTTCCGCAGGGGATATTGTTCCATGGGGGCGTCCGGGCGCTGTGCTCGCCGACGGTTCCGTTCTCGGCACGAGGGACTTTGAAGGCGTCGAGAGCGTGGGGATGCTGCTCTCGGCCGCGGAACTGGGCATACCTGAGGCGGCGGACGAATTCGGCATTCTCCGCCTGCCTGCGGAGACCGCGCCCGGAGAGGATGTCAAACATCTTCTGGGGCTTGACGACGCAATCCTCGACCTCTCGGTGACGCCGAACAGGGGAGATCTGCTGAGCATGCTCGGAGTGGCGCGCGAAGTGTACGCGCTCTTCCCCGAGGCCACGTGGAAAATGGATCTTACAGCTTTCCCAGCGAACGCCATGAATGCCGAGTGGCCGGTTGATTTCAAGGGGATTACCTTGAAAGACGACGGATGCCCGCTCTACTGCCTCGGCCTGATCACGGGCCTGAAAAGCGTTCCCTCGCCGTTGAGGACGCGCATTCTCCTCACGCTGCTTGGAATGCGTCCGATCTCCGCAATGGTCGATGCGACCAACTACGCCATGCTCATGCTCGGTCAGCCGACGCACGCCTTTGACGCCGACCGTCTTCCGTCGCCGGAGATTACCGTTCGCTCCGCCGCCGACGGCGAAGAAACCAAAACGCTCGACGGAAAGAATCACAGTCTTGACCCAGGCGATATGCTCATCACAAGCGGCGGCCTCGCCGTAGGCATCGCCGGC
>JAHDKR010000098.1 GCA_018436785.1 Synergistaceae bacterium
CATGGGCGAGTCGTCTTCCCGGAGTCTTCCTCGGCGGCGCGCTCTTAGGAGCGAGTTCCATGGAAGCGCTCAGCCAGGGGCTGAAGGCCTCGCTCTGTATCGAGGACTATCTGAAGACGGGCGCGATGCGGAGCGCGGAAAGAGTCCCCCCGACGAGGATGCGGCAGCCGCCGGAAGCGATCGTCCGCACGCCCGTCGTGCTTCCCGCCGACGGCGCGCTCTTTTCGAAAGAAGAGGCTGTCGCGGAGGCCTCCCGCTGTATTCGCTGCCGGTGCGACGCCTGCGTCCGTCACTGCGGCCTGATGCGCTCGTACAAGAAGTTTCCGGGACGCATCGCTGAGGAGGTCGAAATCACGATCACCCCGGGGACGCTCGACGGCAACGGCACGGTGGCCACGCGCCTCATCGCATCCTGCAACCAGTGCGGACTCTGCGCCGAAATCTGCCCGGAGCGCATCGACATGGGAGAATTTCTGCGCGCGAGCCACCAGGCGATGCGCGAGAAGGGCGCCATGCCGCAGGCCTTCCATGATTTCTGGCTGCGCGACATGGAGTTCGCGAACAGCGAACGGGCCTCCCTGCTCGCGCCACCCCCCGGGGGAGCGCGCTGTACGAGGATCTTTTTTCCCGGGTGCCAGCTCGGCGCATCGGATCCGCGCTATGTGAAGGAGTCCTACCGTTTTCTGCTCGGTCTCGAGCCCGGCGTCGCCCTCCGGCTCGGATGCTGCGGAGCCCCCGCCGTCTGGGCGGGCGATATGGAGCTTTTCCGGCAGGTACGGGAGCGTCTCCTGGACGACTGGCGCGCGCTCGGCAGTCCGCAGATGGTAATGGCCTGCCCGACATGCCTGGAGATGTTCGCCCGCTACATTCCGGAGATCGACTGCGCGCCGCTCGTCGACGTCCTCGCCGCATCCGGACATCCTCCTGCGGAGCAGGGGAACGGGGAGATCGTCTCCGTCTTCGATCCGTGCGCGAGCCGCAACAGACCTGAATCGCAGCGTGCGGCGCGCTCGCTCGTCCGCGGCGCGGGGTACGAACTCGCTCCCCTCCCCTACGAGAGAAAGCGGGCGCAGTGCTGCTCCTACGGCGGGCAGATCGACATCGCCGCGCCGAAGTACGCGCGCCGGCTGGCGGAGCAGAGAAGCAAGGACGGCGAAGCGCCGTACGTCGTCTACTGCTCCAACTGCCGCGACGTCTTCGCGCACGCGGGGAAGCCCGCGCGCCATATTCTCGACATCTTCTTCGGGCTGAACGGATGGAACGCCGCGCCGCCGACGTTCGACGAGCGCAGAAAACGGCGCGAGGCCATGAAAAATGATCTTGTTCAGGAGTTCTGGCCCGATATGGAACTCCGGGGAAAAGAGGAGATCATGGACAATCGAAAAAGTATCGCCATAGCTCCCGAACTGCGGGAGAAGATGAACCGCGAGCGGCTTCTGGAGGAGGACGCGCTCGCCGTGATCGAGGAGTGCGAGAGAAGCGGCCGCAGAGTATGGGATCCGTCCGCGGAACGCTTCTTCGGCTGCAAGGAGATCGGCTACATGACGCAGTGGGTGGAGTACGCGCCGTCCCCCGAAGGATACGCGCTCTTCAACACCTATGCGCACAGAATGAAGATCGAGCGGGAGGACGCCCCTCATGGAAGGAAATAATAAACTCTTCTGCGGGAAGTGCATGGTGGAGATGCTCCCCGCCCCGACCGGGTTCAGCTACCTTGGACACGCCTTCCGCACGGACGTGCTGCGCTGCCCGTCGTGCGGGCAAGTCTTCATCCCGGAGAGTCTCGCCAAGGGGCGCATGGCCGAAGTGGAGACGACGCTCGAAGACAAATAAAACGGAGGTGAAGAGACGGCACAACCACAGCGGCGCCGCCTCTTCACCTCCGGAACACGCTTTACTCCGCCTCGAAACAGAGCCTCTCGAAGCCCAGAAGCTCGGCAGGAACTGCGATCGTCGTTCCGAAAAAGACGATGCGCTTCCCGGAGAACGCATCCAGGAGCGCGTCGATCGTCCCGTTCGAGAGCGTCGAGCCCGTCACGAGGGCGGCGTCGCACCACGCGGCCGCGCGCTCCAAGTCCTTCTCGCCGTCAAGAACCGTCACGCCGCATACGCTGCGTCCGATGTTCTCGGGGTTCAGATCCGTCACGCACACGCGCTCCGGGCCGAGCGCCCCCGTCAGCCCCTTCAGAATCGCAGGCTGGTAGCCGACGATGGCGACGCGGCCGCGCGCGCCAAGTTCGTCCGAAAGCCTCGCGCCCATCTTCTCACCGCACAGCTTCGGCGAGGCGTCCTTACAGTGCACGGTCTTTCCGCCCCACCCGAGATACCTGCCGACGGCGTTCACTCCGGCGATGAAAAAGGCCCGGCTGCAATCCTCTTCAAGAGGCAGGTCGAGCAGTTCCCCGAGCGTTCCCTTCCACGCCGAGGGAAACGAAGTGAACGCCTGCCCTCTCGCATTCAGGAAGCGCGCCTCCACAAGGCGCTCCTCGCCCCGCTGGAGGGCAAAATCCGTAAACGGCGCCGGGTCTCCTATGGCCTGTCCGACATCAAGAGAGCCTATCGCCAGCGGTTCGTTCAGGAGTCCCGTGGAATCTCGCTCAAGACGTTCCCTGACGACCGCCGCAATACGGTCCAGCGTCTTCGGCCGGCTCATTGCGCGACCTCCGCGGCTTCAAAGCCCCACTTCTCCCACAGGGGAGCCGCTTCAGGGGAGCGCAGAAATTTCCAGAAAGCTGCGGCAGACTCCGGCGAATGCGCCGTGCTCAGGCCGCCGACGGTCGGAAGCGGAGGGACGGGAAGTTGTACATACACCCCTTCCATTTCGATCGCGAGGCTGGCCGGAACGAGCGCGACGTCCGCACTCCCCGCCTGAACGGCCATGATCGCATAGAGCGCGTTCTTCGTGATAACGATCTTTCCCGACGCCGCTCCCTCATCCCACAGACCGAGCCCCTTCAGATAGTCCGCGGCGAGCGTGCCGTGGGACGTCGTCTCAGGGTCCGGAGAGGCGATACGGAGCGAGGCGAGCTTTTCTTCGCAGCAAAACTCTTCTTTTTCCGCCCAGAGAACAAGATGGCCGTTCGCGCAGACCCGCATATCCTTCAACTTGCCTCTTTCGTAGAGCCACTTCGGCCACCCCGGATCGGCGGCGATTAAAAGAGCGAACGGAGCGCCCGCGTCCATCTTCTGCGCCAGCGGCCCGGTGGCTTCCTTCACGAAGACGAGCTTTCCCCCGCCCGCTGCGGCGAACGAGGCGTACATGTCCTCGACGCACTGCGCTATGCCGGGCGACACCGCAACGTAGACGTCCTCTTCGGACGCTGCGCCGGGCAACGGGGAGCATAATGATGATGAAAAAAGAAAAATGACGAGCAAAAGCACGCGAATTGCATGTGTGGACACCGAAGGCACCTCCTGGATTTTGCAACTTCGTTGCATTTTCTGCAAGAATACCACCTCAAACAGAGAAATGCAACATCGTTGCACAATCTCGATTCCTCTTGTAGAAATCATCCTTCACTTCGGAGTTCACAGCGCCGCCCCCTCTTTCTCTCCGCACGGAAAACCGGAAAAACGAAGAAGCGGTCCGCTTCATGTATAATGGTGATGTAGTTTTTTCCCTCCCGCCGCGGGCCTGCCGTTCACTATCAGAAAAAAATGGAGTGCGCCTTGGGAGAGGGAATCTCCAGGACATTCCGTAGAAGGGAGAGCTGGAAGTGTATCCGCTGAACATTCTCATCGCCGAGCCGGACATGATGCTTCGCACGCTGTACAGAAAGACCGTCTCGGAAGTTCCCGGCTATGTCTTCGCCGGCTACGCGGACAACGGCGACGCTTTGCATTCCATCGTCGCCTGCACCGCCGTAAACGTGGTTCTCTTGGACATTCTTCTGCCCCGCTTCGGCAGCCTGGAGGGATTCCGTGCGATGCGCGCGGAATTTCCAAGGACGGACTTCATCATCCTCTCCTCGGAGAAAACGCCCGACGTCGTCAGGGGAACGATCTGCTCGGGCGCGTTCGACTATCTGATCAAACCGTTCGAGTGGGAGCGATTTGAACGAGCGCTTGCCGCATACAGCGAGTACCACCGCAGCCTTGTCGACAGAAAACGCCCCTGGAGACAAGAGGATATCGACAGGCTTCCCGGTTTCCGGAAGCAGCTTCCCGAAAATTTTCAACCGACGCCCAAAGGTTTTCAGGAAACCCTCCTGAATCGACTCTTCAATCTTTTGCGGGAGTCGTCCAGTCCCCTCTCCGCTTCGGAAGCGGGGCGAATGCTCGGCATCTCCAGGTCGAGCGCCCGGCGCTACCTTGAGTACCTCGCCGATGAGGGGGAGATCGCGGTACAGTACGAGTTCACACAGGTAGGCCGCCCGAGAAAGCTCTACTCGGTTCACTTTCGGGCAAAAGAAGGATCTGTCTGAACTCTTTTCAACTGCACAAACTTGCAAAAGATGTATTTAGGTGCGATAATACCGGAAGAATCTAGAACAGAAGGGAGTGCATATCATGAAAATAAGCGCACGCAATCAGATCCGCGGCAAGGTGACCGCCATCAAAGAAGGCGCCGTGGAGGCGCAGGTAACGCTTGACATCGGCGGCGGCCAGACGATGGTCTCCGTGATCACGATGGACTCCGTGGCCAACCTCGGCCTCAAGGTGGGATCCGAAGCTGTCGCCATCGTCAAGGCCGACAGCGTCATGCTCGCGGTCAATTAGTAATTCCGCAAGAATCAGACACCAAAAAAGCCCCCTGTCGGGGGCTTTTTTTATTTTTTAAAACGTACTGAGGCCGTCGTTCAGCGGGCGGCGTTGGGGAAGAAGAGCTGCTTCCCGAGGAGCTGGAAGTCGGCGATCGCCTTCTGCGTCGACGGGGAGATCAGCCAGTCGATGTACTGCAGCGCGATGTCGTAGCGGATATTCTCCCACTTCGCGGGGTTCACCGCCATGACGCTGTACTGGTTCTTCAAGGAGGCGTCGCCCTCGACGATGATTGCAAGGTCGGCCTGCTCCTTGCGCGAGTCCTCGTACTTGATGAAGGTGCCGCGGTCGGTAAAGGCGTACCCCTTGCGCTCGCCGGCGATCATCAGCGTCTCGAGCATTCCCTGCCCGGTCTGGATGTACCACTTCTCCTTGTCGGGCTCGGGCATTCCGGCGGCGGTCCAAAGGCGAAGCTCGGCCATGTGCGTGCCGGACTTGTCCGCGCGGCTCGCGAAGGGCGCGCCGTCCTGCGCGATCTTCTTCAGCGCCGCCGTCACCGAGAGTCCCTGCACCTTCGCCGGGTCGGAAGCCGGGCCGACGATGATGAAGTCGTTGAACATCACCTGTCGGCGGTTCACTCCCGAACCTTCGGCGACGAACTTCGCCTCTGCCTCGGGATCGTGGACGAGCACGACGTCGACGTCGCCGTTCCGGCCGTACTCAAGCGCCTTCCCCGTGCCGACGGAGACCCAGCGGATCTCGATGCCCTTTTCGTTCAGAAGCAGAGGGGCGAGGTAATCAAGCAGTCCCGTGTTGTCGGTGCTGGTGGTGGTGGCCATGCGGAGCACCTCCGCCGCCGTTCCCGTACCGGCTCCGGTAAAAAGAAATGCCGCGATCAATACAAAAGCACATACCTTCCTCAAATTCATTTTCATTCCTCCTCGATATGATTTTGTCCCGCATACAAAAAGCCGCCTCCCCCATATACGGCGGGAGACGGCTGCATCAGCATCCGAATCCATCTCCTTGCCGAACACGGGAGGCTCGCCTGTTTCCGGACGAACCCTGACGGCCCGCCGCCGTGGGAATTTCCTGTAGGCAAACGGGCTCGGAGAACAAGTTGTCTTTTATTTGATGAATATCATACCATAAAACCTCGAGTCGAGGTATCCGCCGACAGGCATGAGAACGAGCATTTTTCGCCTTTACTTGATAAAGAGTATCATTGTCATTTTCTGAACTACGTGGTATTCTTGCTTCGTCCGGTTTTTTCGGACATCCTCCGAGCCGCACTCCCTACGGAATACGTTCCATGGGAGACGGCCAACGGGTTCTCCCGGAAACGGGAGGGCCTCCCGCGTTCGGAAAGGAGGAGCGGCCGGTGTATCCCAGGGCTGTCTCCCATGGAGACGGCCCTTTTTATGTGTCTGGAGGGTGGAATATGCCTCGTTCGCTTCGGGAGCGTTTGTTCATGCTGTCCATGGGTTCCTTCCTGCTGCTGTATATTCTCTGGCCGCTCGGCGGACTCTTTCTGCGCGCCGACTGGAGTCTCGTCGCCTCAGCGTCGCATGACGGGGAGGTGCTCTCCGCACTGTGGCGCAGCATCTGGACGGCTGCGGCGGCGACTGGAGTCATCGCGCTCTTCGGGACGCCTCTTGCCTACTTCCTGGCGCGCCAGTCCTTTCGCGGAAAGTCGATCCTCGAAGCGGTCATCGACGTACCCATCATGATTCCTCACACTGTGGCAGGCATCGCGGTACTCATGGCCTTCTCGCCGAAGGCTCCGGCGGGGGCGCTGCTCACCTCCATGGGATTCTCTCCTGTGAACAGCAATCTCGGAATCATCCTCGCATGCATGTTCGTCTCCATTCCGTTCTATGTGGACGCGGCGCGCGACGCCTTCTACTCGGTCTCCCCGCGGACGGAGAAAGTGGCCCGGACGCTCGGGGCCTCATTCCCTCACGTTTTCTTCCGCATCTCCCTCCCCCTGGCGAGGAAAGGATTGATCTCCGGCCTCATCATGAGCTGGGCGCGGGGAGTGAGCGAATTCGGGGCGATCGTCATCATCGCCTACCACCCGATGGTGGCCCCCACGCTGATCTACGACCGGTTCGCCACCTTCGGACTGAAGTACTCCACGCCTGTGGCCGTCCAGCTCATCCTCGTCTGCCTCGGCATGTTCGTCGTTCTGCGGATACTGGCCGCAGGGAAGCGGAAGGAGGATGCCGAGATATGATCGAGCTTGAAAATCTCTCGGTCAATCTCCGTACCTTCCGGCTGGAATCGCTCTCCCTCCGGATAGCTCCGGGCGAGTTCTTCATGATCGTGGGGCCGAGCGGGGCGGGGAAGACGATCCTGCTGGAATCGATCGCCGGTCTGCGCTCCCTCGCGGGGGGAAGGGTCAGCATACGGGGGCTCGACGTCACGCCCCTGCCGCCCGAGCGGCGGAACGTCGCGCTCGTCTACCAGGAGTACGCGCTCTTTCCGCACATGAACGTGGAGCGGAATATCCGCTGGGGCCTCCGCTTCGCCGCCCTCCCCGACGACGCGCATGTACACCGTCTTATCGACCTGCTGAAGCTGAAGCCGCTGCTCGGGCGATCTCCGGAGACGCTCTCCGGGGGGGAGCAGCAGCGCGTCGCGCTCGCCCGCGCGCTCGCCGTGAAGCCCTCCGTCCTGCTGCTCGACGAGCCGCTCTCCGCGCTCGATCCGTCCTTCAGGGAGGATTTGCGGGACTACCTGGCGGAGATCAATCGCGGCGGTATGACGCTGGTGATGGTGAGCCACGATTTCGGCGAGGTACTTTCGCTCGGGAACAGGGTTGCCGTAATCTCGGACGGCGTTTTGCAGCAGGTAGGGGATGTCCGGTCGGTCTTCCGGGCGCCGGCGAACAGAAGCGTCGCCGAGTTCGTCGGGATGAAGAATCTCTTCCCGGCGAGCATTCGGGGCACGGACGCCGTAACGGAGGGGGGCGCGACGCTCCTCCTCGGCAAGGCGGCGGCTTCCGGCGAACGGCTGCTCGGCATCCGCCCCGAGGACGTCGTCATCGGGGCCGAACACCCCGGAGACTCCCGGAACGCGTTTCAGGGGAAGGTCGTCTCCATCGTTCCAAGGGGGATGGCGTTCGAAGTGATTATGCGCACGGACGGCGGCATGCGCATCACGGCACGGGTTCTTTCGTCGGCGCTTCTCTCGGGAGGAGTCGCCGTCGGCGGCGAATACTGGGCGAGTTTCAGCCCGGATTCAGTCCATGTTTTGTAGATGGTGCATCATACTTTAACGGAGGTGTTGTTCATGAAACAGTTACGAAGGTTGTTCCTTGCGGCAGCGATTCTTCTTATGGTCTCCGGCGCGTTCGCGGCGGAGAAGGTCGTCGTCTACCATGCGGGGAGCCTTGCCGCTCCCATGGCGAAGATCGAGGCGATGTACGAAGAGGCCAACCCCGGCGTGGACATCCAGCGCGAGTCGGGCGGCAGCGCGGCGCTCGCGCGGAAGATCACCGATCTCGGCGGAGCGTGCGACGCGTTCTTCTCGGCGGACTACATGGTCATCGAGAAGCTGCTCCGGCCGGCGGCGGCGGACTGGAACATCCTCTTCGCCAGCAACGCCATTGTCCTGATGTACGGGCCGAAGTCGAAGTACGGCGAGGAGATCGGCGCGAAGAACTGGACGGAAGTCATGCTGCGCCCCGACGTGCGGTGGGGGCACTCCGAGCCCGACGCGGATCCCTGCGGCTACCGGAGCCTGATGGTGCTCCAGCTCGCTGAGAAATTCTACGGCAACGAGGCGCTCTACGAGCGGGCTATGAAGCACTCCGGCCGCGGCGTCAGGCAGAAGGCGATCGAGCTCGTCTCCATGGTGGAGAGCGGCGCGATGGACTACGCGTTCGAATACAAGTCCGTGGCCGTCCAGCACGGGCTGAAGTACCTCGATCTGCCCGTGGAGATCAACCTTATGGAGCCTTCCAGAGCCGACGACTACGCGGCGGCGACGGTCGAACTCGCAGGGAAGGAGCCGGGGAAGAAGATGCTCGTCAAGGGCGAACCGATCGTCTACGGCCTCTCGATCCCGAAGGATGCGCCAAACACGGACGGAGCGCTGAAATTCGTCGAGTTCGTTCTCTCGCCCAAGGGCGGCCTTGCCGTCTTCCAGGAGATGGGACAGGACATCGTCGGCCCGAAAGCGATGGGCGCCGGCGAGTCGATCCCTGCCGTACTGAAAGCGCTGCTGAAGAACTGACAATCATTCGAAGTGCGCAGAGGGAATGCCCCGCGTTCCCCCTGCGCACTTCGCCGAAACAGCTGCCACTCCTCTTCCCCCGACAAATTTTCACATTCTTTCTTGCTTCCCCGACAGAGAAAAGATACAATAACAAGGAACTTCCTCCGAGCCTCAGGACCTTCAGGCGTTTCGCCCACGGTCTTCCGGCCGAAAGGGTGTTTCCGGAAACGGAGACGCCTCCCGTGTGGAAAGGGGGGACAAGGCCGCCGCCTCGACGTGCCTTCTCCGCGCCCGCGGGGGAGACGCGACGAAGGGGTGTATATTTTTGGACTATCTCTCCGAAGGATTTCTGCAAGGGTTCTCGCTCATCTTCTCAGGAAACGAGGAGGTTTGGTCGGCGGTTGCGGTGACGCTGAAACTCTCCGGCCTTTCAATGCTGGTGACCTTGCTCTTCGGCATCCCGGCGGGATTCGCCCTCGGCTACTTTACCTTCCCCGGCAAGAGTCTTCTCCGTCTTCTTGTAGACACGCTTCTCTCGATACCGACCGTGGTGGTCGGCCTTTTCGTCTATGCGTTCATCTCGAACCGGGGGCCTCTGGGTCAGTTTGAACTGCTCTTCACAATTCCCGGCATGGCGATCGGCCAGACCATACTGGCGCTCCCCATCGTCCTCGCGCTCACCGCCTCCGCGGTCGAGAGCGCCGACAGCCGTCTTCGATTCACGCTGCTCACGCTCGGTGCACGGGGCCGCCGCCTTCTCTTCTCCACGCTCTGGGAGGGGCGGCATCAGATACTGCTCGCGGCCGTCACGGCCTACGGCAGAGTGACCGCCGAGGTGGGCGTCTCGATGATGCTCGGCGGCAACATCAAGTGGCATACGCGGACCGTCACCACCGCCATCACGCTGGAGACGGGCAAGGGAGAGTTCTCCACGGGCATCGCCCTCGGCGTGCTGCTGCTCTGCCTCTCGTTCGTCCTCAACTGGGCCGTTTCCTTCCTGCGCCGGAGGGGCGCGGCGTGATCCCCGCCGAAAGGATGTGCGCGCTGTGATGCACAAGACGCCGCTCTACGAACTTACAAACATCGTCTGCGCCTATGAGGACGAGCCCGTTCTGCAGGTGGATTCGCTCGCCATCCCCGACGAAGGGCCCGTTGCGTTCGTCGGACACAACGGAAGCGGCAAAAGCACGCTGCTGAAGCTGCTCTCCTTCCTTCTGCCGCAGGTGTCGGGCGAGCTGCGCTTCCTGGGGGAGACTCAGGACAAAAAAGACGACGCCCGTCTGCACGCGACGCTTCTCCTTCAGGAACCCTACCTCCTCCGCCGTTCCGTCTTCGAGAACATCGCCTACGGGCTGCGGGCGCGGGGGGAGGCATCACTGCGGGAGCGCGTGGTCGAGGCGCTTGAGATGGTGGGGCTCTCCGCCGACTTCGCACGGAGAGAGTGGTACCAGCTCTCTGGAGGAGAGGCCCGCCGCGTCGCGCTCGCCTCGCGCCTGGCGCTGCGGACGAGAGTGCTTCTTCTTGACGAGCCGACCGCGAACGTCGACGAGGAGAACGCGCAGCTCATGGCGGAGGCCGTCCTCGACGCCTGGAAGCGCTGGAACACCACGCCTCTGATCGCGACGCACGACCTCCAGTGGCTGGACACGGTGACACAGCGAAGGATCTTCATGCGCCGGGGGAAGATCGAGCGTATCGCGCTGTAAAACAAAAGGGCCTTCGCGCTCCAGACAACCGGGAGAAATTCCCTGCCCTCGAAAAGTGCGGAGAGGGGCTGGAGAAAGAGAGAAGTTAGGGGGAGGATTCTTTGAAATCCTTCCCTTTTTTCGGTCGCCATACTTTTTCGCAACTCAGTTGCATTTTTTGCGAACGAAGCCTAGAATAAGCGCAACTTTGTTGCAAAAGGGAGGAACAGGTATGAAATTGTATCGAAACAGGTGGGTTTTCAGCATTCTGGCTTTCTTTCTCGTATTCGGCACAGCGCTCCCTTCGTCGGCGGAGAACGCGGGGACGGTTGCGGCGGCGGCCTCGCTGCAATCGTTGATGGCAAAAACCATCCCCTGGTTCAACGAACAGCGCGGAACCGGACTCCAGGGGGTGTACGGCGCTTCGGGCAATCTGGCGCGGCAGATCGAGTCGGGCGCGCCCTTCGATCTTTTTTTGAGCGCCGATGAAAAATGGGCCCGTTACGTCGAGGAGAAGGGGCTGCTCGATGGAGAGCCGCTCCCCTTCGCGGCGATGCCCCTTGTGCTCTGGCACTCCGGAGAGACGGCGCCCTCTCTTGAGATTCTGCGCTCGGAAAAGCTCACCGTGGCTATCGCGAATCCGGAAACGGCGCCCTTCGGCAGGCGGGCAAAGGCGTACCTCATGGAAAAAGGACTTTTTGAAGCGATCGAAACGAGCGGCAGACTGATCATCGGGGGCGACGTGCTCAAGACGGGGCTGGCGGCGAAAAGCGGCGGCGCGGATCTCGCCATCCTGCCGCTGAGCACCGCCTCCTCGCTCGGCGAAGGATCGTGGACGCTGCTCGACGCGGAGCCGCAGACGCTCTTCGGCGGGGTCGTCAAGGGACGAAGCACTCCGGCGATCGAGGCGTTCTGGACGTTCCTCCGCTCGCCTGAAGCGGCGCCGTTCCTGAAGGAGTTCGGTTTCCTCCCGCCTCGTTGAACACTCGGAATCGAAAAGTGAACTCACGACTTCAGTTCACGCGGGAGCGGAGGGGCTACTCGAAAAGAGGGACGACCTCCCTCCGCTCCAAAATCATCTTCACGAGCGTCGAGTGCGACCAGTCTTTCCCGATGTCGTGCAGATACGTGTCGGCGACGAGGACGAGCAAGAGGAGCAGCGCGAGGACAAGCAGAACGATCAGCATCTGAGCGAAAAAGGACATTCCCGGGCGGTCGTGCTTCACCGGAGCGTGTGGCGGCGCCATTGCGATCACATCCTTGACGGCATTCTTGGAAAATAGTCTTCCGGAGCATACACTCCGGTACGGCGAAAGAACACCCGTGAACATGCCGGAAGGTCTTCCGCTACCACTATTCTACAACATGCCGCGCGCAATCGGCGGAACGGCGCGCTATGCCGTACCGCCTCCGTCCGTTCTTCGATCTGAAACGATTTTGATGCAACGCCGTTTTCCTGATACCATGAGCACATTCTGCATTCCTGGAGGTCTGCCGCATGTTCGATGAACTTTTCCTCTCCTCTCTCTTCCGGATATCGGGGCTCGCCCCGCTCTATCCCCTCTGTTCCGGGCGCTCCACGGCTCGCGCGAGCAGAGCGTGACGGCGATGCTCCCTCCGCTCCTCCTCAGCCTCCGCGTCCTGCTGTTCGCCGTTCCCCTGCTTGTTCTCCTTGGAGGAGGAATCGGCTGGCTGCTTGCGCGGGCTAATTTCCCCGGGAAGGGGTTCGTCTCGCTCCTCGTACAGCTTCCGCTGATCCTCCCCCCCTCGGTGATGGGCTTCTACCTGCTCTTTGCCATCGGAAGAAACCCCTTCCTGAAGTCGCTCGGCATCCTCTTCTCCTTCCCGGCGCTCGTCCTCGCGGCGACGTTCTCCGCGCTCCCCATAATGATCCAGTCGGCGCGGGCGGCCTTCGCCTCAGTGGACGGGGAGTTGGAGGACGCGGCGCGCACCCTCGGCAAGGGGGAGTGGACCGTCTTTCGCACCGTCACGCTTCCTCTCGCCCGGCGCACGCTCCTTGTCGGGCTCGCTCTCTCGGCGGCGCGCGCCCTGGGAGATTTCGGCGTCTCGCTGATGATCGCGGGGAACATCCCCGGCAGGACGCAAACGCTCCCACTCTACATCTACAACCGTGTGGAGACGCTCGACTTCGCGGGCGCGCACGTTGCGTCGCTCCTCCTGGTCGGCACGGGATTCGCCAGCCTCTACCTGGTCAGACGACTTGAGGAAGGGAGGAACGAACGCCGTGCTGCATGCTGAGTTCGCCGACTCCTTCGGGAATTTTTCCCTGCGCGTCTCGCTCACGCTGGGAATGGAGACGGGGGTTCTCTTCGGCAGGAGCGGCTCCGGGAAGAGCATGACGCTCCGGACGCTCGCCGGGCTCAGAACGCCCTCGGAGGGGAGCGTCCTCCTCGACGAAAGGACGCTCTACTCGTCGGCGGAGCGGATCAACCTCCCTCCCAGAGAGCGGAACGTAGGACTGCTCTTCCAGAACCTCGCCCTCTTTCCGCACATGACGGCGCTCGACAACGTGGCGTACGCCCTTCCACCGGGTAGGAAGGGAAGGGAACACGCCGCCCGGTGGCTTGCCCGGATGCGGATGGAGGGGTTCGAGGACCGGCTTCCGGCGCGCCTCTCCGGAGGTCAGCGCCAACGGGTTGCCTTGGCGCGCGCCCTGGCCGCCGAACCGAAGCTGCTGCTCCTGGACGAACCGTTCAGCGCGCTCGACGGCCCGCTGCGCCGCAGCCTCCGGCGCGAGCTGCGCGAAATCCGCGCCGAGGCGGGAATCCCCATCCTCTATGTGACGCACCAGATAGAAGACCTCTGCTCGCTCGGTGACAGGGTTTTCGTGATCCGCGACGGGCAAACCGCCGAAAGCTTCCCCGTGGAACGCCTCTGGGAGAAAGGCGCGCGCGGCGAGGCGTGGAGCGCGCTCGGCTGGGGAAACCTCTTCCGTGGCAGGATTACCCCCTGCGAATCGGACTGCGCCTGCCGCTTCGAGGGAGAGAGGGTCTGCCTCTCGCTCGACGGGGGAGCGCATTCGCCTGGCGAGAGCCTCGTCTTCGTCGCCCCCGACAAGATCCGCATTCTCTACCCCGACATTCCGGTCGACCCCGACCTCGGCGGCAACGTCTTCTCCGCCGTCGTCGAGGAGACCGCGCCGCTAGGCGGGAGCATCCGCCTCTATCTCGCCTCGGAGAACGGCGTCCTCTGGCAGGCCGAACACCCCTCCGAGTCGTACCAGACCCTCCGGCTTCGCCCGGGCTCGAAGGTGCGTTTCGCCGTCCCTCCGGCAGGCATCGAGTCGTGGAGCGGGGGGCCTTCTCCTCGATAATGCAACTGCATACTCTTCCATTCGATATCTTGACAGCACGTAAGTGCGCACGTATTATGTGTGAATAGGAGGTGGGATCATGCGTAATATAACGCTTTCTCTCGATAAAGAGACGCTCCGACGGGGAAGAGAGTACGCGAAACGCCATAATATTTCTTTTAACGCGCTCGTACGTCGTTTGGTCGAGCAAACGGTGGCGTCCTCTTCTTCCCAGTGGCTGGAAGACACATTCGCTCTCATGGATCAAACGCCCGTCTCGTCGCAAGGTGAGAAATGGTCGAGGGAAGAGCTGCATCGTGTCTAGAACCAAAATATTCATCGACACCAACATTCTGATATATACGGTTGACGCTCACGACGCCGAAAAACAGATTCTGGCCCGTTCCATAGTGAAAAGCGTTGTAGAGAATGATCTTCCTGTAATTTCCACACAGATTTTGCAGGAGTTTTACAGCGCCTCTACAACCAAGTTGAAGGTTGATCCTCTTATTGCAAAAAACCTCGTTCATAACTTCGGCAACATGGAGGTTGTCCCTGTTGATCCGCACACGATCGAACAAGGTATCGACATCAGTATTCTCTGTCGGATTTCCTTCTGGGACGGACTTGTCGTTGCAGCGGCAGAGCAGGGCAATTGCGAGATTCTCTTTTCGGAAGACCTGAATAATGGCCAAACAATACGGGGAATAAAGATCCTCAACCCGTTTTTTTAACCTTTTTCACAGCCCGAAAGCCCGCTTGCATCAACGTCGCGTACCGAACGGAAGCCGCCGTACGAACTTCTCCGCTCTCCGTTCGGGAGAATTTTCGCGCCCTCTCACCCGAGAAAAGAAGCTGACGGCGCGTTCACTCCCCGGATGATATACTTTCTTCAGACTTTCACATCGAGGAGGAACACGCATGTTTTTAATGCTGCTTTTTGTACTGACGCTTCTGCTGCTCCTGGCCGCTTCTCCCTCCGAGGCGAAGACGCACTCCTTCTTCATCACGAAGGAACAGGCGTACAACGGCATGCTCCGGAGCGATATCCCCCCCGCGCTCACGATAGAGGACGGCGACACGGTCGTTTTCAACACGGTGATGCTGATGGCCGGAGAGCTGTCGCCCGAGATGACGTTCGATGAGATGTTCGCCCTTCGCACGCGCATGAAGGAGCGCGGCCTGGGCGTGTACGCCTTCACCGGGCCGTTCTTCGTCAAGGGGGCCGAGCCGGGAGACATCCTCGAAGTCCGTATCAAGCGCATCCTTCCCGGCCAGTACGCCGTCACGCACATCTACCCTGACGAAACGGGGATCGGCGGCCTTCCAGAGGGGGTCGAGACCGGGTATCTCAAACCGCTGTACCTCTCGGAGGACCGGAAGAGCATCCCCTTCGCTCCCGGCGTGACGGTTCCCGTCCGTCCCTTCCTCGGAACGATGGCGGTGGCCCCGCGCCCCGGCGAGGAGCACCCTCCCGCAGTCCCGGGCTACTTCGCGGGGAACATGGACAACAAGGAGCTGGGGGCGGGAAGCACGCTCTATATCCCGGTGAACGTGCCGGGGGCGCTCTTCATGGCCGCCGACGCTCACGCCGCGCAGGGGGACGGCGAGGTGAGCATCGCCGCGGCGGAGACCTACTTCGAGGAGGTCGAGCTGGAATTCGTCGTCCGCAAGGACCTGCCGCTGCGCTTTCCGATGGCGGAGACGCCGGACCACTGGATCGTGATGGCCTTCCATAAAGACCTCGACGAAGCGATGAAGGGGGCCATTCGCGAGGCGATCCGCTTCCTCGAACGGGAGAAGCGGCTCACCCGGAATGAAGCCTACTCCCTGTGCAGTTTGGCGGTGGACTTCCGGATTACCCAGGTGGTGGACGGAGACAAGGGGGTTCACGGCATGATCCCGAAGGCAATTTTCGGGTAAGCGACACGGACAGCCAACGAAAAAGGGGAGCGCCCTGCGGTTCGGAGCGCTCCCCTTCACGTAGTGTACTGTGTCTGATCCTAGAAGAATATCTCCTTGGCGACAAAGAGCGCTGCCAAAACAAGCATGATCGGGCTGACATCCTTCGCCTTGCCTCCGAGTACCTTGAGGACCACGAAGGAGATGATGCCGAACTCGATACCGTGAGCGATGCTGTAGCTGAAGGGCATGACGAAGATCGCCACGCTCGCCGGCACGAAGTCGGTCCAGTCGCTGAAGTCCAGGTCCTTCAAGCTCGCCATCATGAAGACGCCGACGAGAACGAGGGCGGGAGCTGTGGCGCACGCCGGAACGATGGAGACGATGGGAGAGAAGAAGAGAGCCAGCAGAAAGAGAACGCCGGTCACAAGAGCGGTCAGTCCGGTGCGTCCGCCCTGCTCCACGCCGCTGGCGCTCTCGACGTAGGAGGTGACGGTGGACGTTCCGAGGACAGCGCCCGCCGTGGTGCCGATGGCGTCGGCCATGAGGGCCTCGCGGGCCCGGGGAAGCCGTCCCTCGGCGTCAAGCATTCCGGCGCGGTTGGTCACGCCGACAAGCGTCCCGACCGTATCGAAGAAGTCGACGAAGAAGAAGGAGAACATGACGATCCAGAAGTTCGGATTCATCAGTCCGGAGAAGTCCATCTTCATGAAGATCGGCATGACGGAGGGAGGCGTGGACACCA
>JAHDKR010000124.1 GCA_018436785.1 Synergistaceae bacterium
GACTGCGATTGAAAGAAGACGGTCAGCTCACCTGAGATATCCCCCTTGACGATCTCCGCGCGCTCCGGACTGAGTACGCGAGGCCCGTATGCGGCAAGAAACTCCGCTTTGCGCACGGCGCTCGCCCCGGCCAAAGCCGCGCTTTCCTCCGTAAGCAGACGCCGGGCGGCATCCGTTTCGCCGCTTTGGGCCAACACCCTCGCCTCCGCGACGATCTTCGGAGCAATCGCCGAAAGCTCCTCTTCGCGTCTCGCGATCCACTCCGAAAGGGCTGGGTGGATCTGCTCATAGAGCAGATCCACGAGCGTCTGCTCATGAAAGAGCTGCCACCACGCGGCGTCCGAGATGTCGAGAAGTCCCGGCTCGGCGGCGCAGTGCGCGTCGATCGCACTTCGGGGTTCCATGATCGGGGAAAGCTCCTTCGGCAGCGTCGTCATTCCTCCCCAGTAGGGCTGATAGGGATCGCAGCAGGGACGTCCGCGCGAGATCAGGAGTTCGGTGAAGAGCGGGTCGTCCGAGAGCAGCGCCACCATGCTCTCGACCGTGCCGCCGGTACAGATGCGGCGAACGGAGGTGAAGTGCGGCGACCTTCCGGCGAAGTCGCTCCGGATGTCGTCCGGCGTTCCCTCGTAATGACTGCGGAGCACGGCCTTGACGTCCTCCGGGGTGATCAGCCTCTCAGGAAGCACAGCGAACGGGAGGTCGGCTTCCTCCGCGAGCAGCGGCCCGCGGAACGCCGCGACGCCGTGCCTGTGCCTGTAGGTATTGCCGTCTTTTTTCCACGAGCCTGGATCCTGGAAGGCCTTCGCGAAGTCGAAACCGCGGAGCCCCTCCTCTTCGTGCGCGCTCCATCCTCGCCCGAGGGCTTTCTCCGCCAGCCCCGGCGACAGGATGTGCTCGCGGTCTTCGAGGTCGCCCGCCCGGATGGTGAAGTGGTTGGGGAAGAAGACGACCTCGTCGTCGAGCACGCGCACGCCGCAGTAGTCCTTTCCCCCCGCGAACTGGACGATCCACGCCTCTTTCGAATCCGCGATCACGTACCCTCTGCCCGGACTGCGATAGCCATACCTGTCGACGAGTTGCGCCGCGATCTCCACCCCGGAGCGGGCGTTCGAAGCGCGCTCGGTGACGGCACGGCGAAGCGCGTACCCGATGCCGCCCGCGACGAGGTCCGGTTCGTCGTCCAGCCTGGAGGAGAGGCAGCTGTCGCTGACGATCAGCACCCCCCGCTCGTTGTAGAAACCGTCCGCGTTCGAAAGGCCCCGCTCCCCCCTGACCTGCGTCCAGAAGAAAGCAAGGGTCCGGGGAGGCTGAGGGATTCTGGCCGACCGCTCTTCGGCCGTGATGACGTCGCCGTCGTCCCAGCGACGGGAGGGGACGAGCGCGTGCCGGACAATCAGGCGCCCCGGATCGTCCTCGTTATGGCCGACGATGACGCGCCCCGTCGAGGAGGCGTTTCGCCCGGCGACGACGGAGGTGCATGCGCAGGAGGCTCGGGGAAACAGAAGAAACAGTATGCACACAGCGCACAGAAGAACGAAAAACAACGACACGCTCACCAGCTCCTTTGGTTGATCCAGGGGCAGCTCGGACATTCAGGCGAGAGCGAAACAACCTGAATTCGCTACGGCCAGGTTAGTCTATCCGATCGTTTGCTTCAAGAATGCGAGGAACGAACCTCCCATAATACTGCGGACGGCGTCCTCGCCGTACCCCCTGCGCAGAAGCTCCGCAGTGAACTCGACGCTCGCGCCGTACCCCTTGATACAGTCGTACTCGCGATGCGGTCCCAGGGCGGCGAAGTCGCGTATCTCGTCGCAGAAGTCGAACCCGAAGCCGACGTGCCCGTCGCCGACAAGAGAACGGATGTGATCGACGTGGTCGCAGAGATCGCGCTCCGTCACGGTCTTCACGTCCGGGTCGGCGACAAAGACGCTGCACGCGTTCATCCCCATCACCCCTCCGCGCTCGGCCAGCCTGGAAATCTGGTCGTCCGTAAGGTTGCGCATCACGGGAGCGAGCGCACGGCAGTTCGAGTGCGAGGCGATCACCGGCCCGTCGTAGAGGGCAAAGACGTCCTCCACGCCCTCGTCGTTGAGGTGGCTTATGTCGATGTACATCCCCAGACGTTTCGCCTCGTCGAGCACCTGGACGCCGAACGCCGTGAGTCCGCCCTTCCGCCCCTCCTTCACCGGGTCGAAGAAACAGCCGTCCGCGACGTAGTTTCTACGGCTCCAGACAAGCCCGATGCCCCTGACTCCCAGTTCGTAAAAGACCCGCAGGAGCGAGAGATCGTTGCCTATCGGGTCCAGCCCCTCGAAAGAAAGCAGGAACGCGATCTCTCCCCTGGCGTTCGCCGCCGCGATCTCCGCAGTGTTCCGGCACAGCGAGAAGAGACCGGGGCTCTCCGTCATCTCTTCGTGGAGCGCGGCGATCATATCGAGCGCTCGCCGCAGCGCCATCTCAGGAATGAACCGGTCCGAGACGAAGAGCGACGAGATTACGACGTCCACATTCGCCGCCCGTAAGCCGGGGAGGTAGTCCTTCTCGATAACGCTCTTCTCGCCCTTCTGCCGCTTATCCAAAACAAAGGTGAGCAGATCGAAGTGCGCATCCAGCACGAAGTTCTCCCGGTGAAGCTCTTCAGCGCGTTTCCGCGCATCATGCATTGTCATTATTGTCCTCCATTCGTTTTCTCGCGCTACACGTCCATATCGGCCTCGGTCGCGTGCGCGAAGATGAAGTCCCTTCGCGGCCCGACCGCGTCGCCCATCAGTATATCAAGAATCTCTCCCGCTTCGGCTGCGCACTCCGTGACGCTGATCCTGCGGAGCGTCCTGTTCTCGGGGTTCATCGTCGTCACCCAGAGCTGCTCGGGGGACATCTCGCCGAGACCTTTGTACCTCTGGACCGTCGCTTTCCCCCTGCCGACGAACTCGCGGAGTTCCGCGTCGCTGTACAGCCAGCGAACTTCCTTCCCCTTGGCCGCCCGGTAGAGCGGAGGCTGCGCCGCATAGATGCGCCCCTCGGAGACGAGCTGCGGAAGCAGCCTGTAGAAGAGCGTCAGCAGCAACGTCCGTATGTGCGCGCCGTCGACGTCGGCGTCGGTCATGACGACGATCTTTCCGTAGCGCAGCCTGGAGACGTCGAACTCGCTCCCCACGCCGCACCCCAGCGCCTTCACGATATTGCCGACCTCGGCGTTCGCGAGGATTTTATCCAGGCTCGCCTTCTCGACGTTGAGAATCTTCCCTCGCAGAGGGAGGATGGCCTGAAACTTCCTGTCCCGCCCCTGCTTCGCGCTGCCTCCGGCGCTGTCTCCCTCGACGATGAAGAGCTCCGCCTCTACGGGCTTCCGCGAGATACAGTCGGCGAGCTTTCCGGGAAGCCCTGCGTCCCTTCCGCCGCCCCCCTTGCTCCTGACCAGCTCCTTCGCCCGCTTGGCGGCCTCCCTCGCCCTCCTCGTGGAGAGCGCCTTGTCGACGATGATCCGGAGGATCCCCCCGCCCTCGTTCGCGAAGAAGTAGGAGAGCTTGTCGTACACCAGCGTGCTCACCGCGCCGGTCGTCTCGCCGTTGCCCAGCTTTCCCTTCGTCTGCCCCTCGAACTGCGGGTTCGGAAGTTTCACCGAGAGGACGCAGAGCAGCCCTTCGCGAAGGTCGTCGCCGAGGATGTTGCCCTCCCCCGCCTTCAGGAGCTTCTCCGTCTTGGCGGCTTCGTTCACCGCCCTCGTCAGGGCGGCCCGGAAGCCTGCGACGTGCGTCCCCCCCTCGGCGGTCGGAATCAGGTTGACAAAAGAATACATCCTCTCACTGTAGTCGTCGAGGTACTTCAAAGCGAACGCGACCTCGGTGTCGCCGGAGGTTCCCGTAAACGCGACCGTCCCCTCGAAGAGCGGCGTGGTGTTCTTCGCGAGGCGGTTCGTCATCGCCTCGATGCCGTCCTTGTTCATGAAAGTTTCGCGGACCGTCTCCCCCTCCGCGTTCACCGTCTCCAGCGTCAGCGAGAGCCCCGGCACGAGGTAGGAGATCTCGCGCAGGCGGCGTTCGACGAGCTTCGGATCGAAGACGATCCCCGTCTTGAAGATCAACGGATCGGGGTAAAACCGCACCGTCGTGCCGGTACCGGGGGTCTTCGCCGGCTTCGACGAAAGCTCCTTGAAAACGTCGCCGCGCATGAAGGTCATGGAGTACTCCCGGC
>JAHDKR010000090.1 GCA_018436785.1 Synergistaceae bacterium
GCTCAACGTGAACGCCGCCGTGTACGGAGACGCCGCCGTGGCCGCGATGTCCATCGTCGGCAGGCTCTTCATGTTCGTCTTCGTGGTCAATCTGGGGATCGGGCAGGGGTACATGCCCGTGGCGGGGTACAACTACGGCGCGGGGAGGCCCGACCGGGTGAAGGCGGCGTTCCTGTTCACGCTGAAGGTGACCAGCGTTATGATGACGACCGCTGCGATAGCCGGTTTCATGGCGGCGCCGGGCCTGATCAGATTTTTCATCAAGACCGACCCCAACGTGGTGCGGATAGGCGCCGTGGCGCTGCGTGCGATGTGCTTCGCCATGCCGCTGGTTCCGCTCGGCGTGGTCTGTAACATGACCTTCCAGTCAATCGGAAAGTCGTGGACGGCGACGGTGCTGTCGCTCGCCCGGCAGGGCATCTTCTTTTTGCCGCTGATCCTCGTTCTCCCTCGCTTCATCGGGCTGACCGGCGTTCAGATTACGCAGGCGCTTTCGGATGCGCTGACCTTCCTCTGCTGTCTGCCGCTCGCGTTCTTTTTCTTCAGGGAGCTCGACGCCGCGTCGAAGACGAACTGAATACCGGTGCATCGGAGCGACATTCTCCGAGAAGACGCAACGCGGCGGTTCGCTGAAAAGGTGCGAACCGCCGCGCTTCTGTTTTCATAAGTATGCCCGCCGCTACGCCTTCAGCGCCTCCCCGTAGAGCACCGGGACGACCACAAGGATGAGTACCGTGGCGAAGGTGAGGCCGAACATGATGGTGACGGCCATCGCCGAGAAGAGGACGTCGAAGTAGAGCGGTATCATCCCCAGCACTGTGGTGAGCGCGGCCATCATGACGGGGCGGGTGCGGCTGACGCCCGAGTCGATAATGGCGTCGAGCGGGGCCTTCCCTTCCCGTATCTCCAGGTCGATCTGGTCGATCAGGACGATGGCGTTCTTGATGAGCATTCCGGTGAGGCTCAGGAAGCCCAGCAGCGCAAGGAAGTCGAACGACTTGCCCATCACGAGCAGCCCCACCGAGAGTCCGATGACCGAGAGCGGCAGGCAGAGCAGGATGATGAGCGGCTGGCGGAAGCCGTTGAAGAGCATGACGAGGATGACCACGATGCCGAGGAAGCCGAGGGGGATCATCCCCATCAGGCCGCCCTGCGCCTTCTGCGAATTCTCGTACTCGCCGCCCCACTCCATCTCCGTCCCCGGCGGCAGTTCGAGCGCCTCGATGTGCGGGCGCAGTCGCGCAAAGAGCGCTCCCGGCCGCTCGGAGCCGCTGTCGCACTCCACGGTAAGCGCTTTCTCCCGGTTGATCCGGTAGACGTACGGATCCTCCGCCACGGTGTCGATGCGCGAGACGAATTGCGACAGCGGGATGTACCGCCGGTTGAGGCCGCTCCATATCTGCGTCTCTTCGAGCGACCCCACGCTCCCCCGTTCGGACTGCGGAAGGCGCGCCACGATGGGCAAGAGTTTCTCCCCCTCGCGGTAGAGCCCCGCGCTCACTCCGGTGAAGGCCATCTTGAGCGCGTTCGCCACGTCGCGCCGGGTTAGTCCGAGGAGCTGGACGGATTCGTTCAGCTCGGGGCGGATAACCTTCGTGCGCTCGCCCCAGTTGTTGCGGATGTTCACCGCGTCGGGGTCGGAGGCAAAGACGCCCGCCGCCTTTTCCGCCGCCAGCCGCAGCGCGAGCGGATCCTTCCCAAGGAAGCGCACCTGTACCTTCGCGCCGCCCCCGGTTCCCTTGGCGAACGAGCGGATGCGCGGGTCGAGGTGCGGCTGGTTGGCGCGCACGAAGGCGTCGAGCTTCCCCTTCATGGCTTCCGCAGCCTCGGTGTCCTTCGCGGTGACGATCAGGTGGCCGTAGTTGGAGGCCGGGTCGCCGGGCGTATAGGTCAGGATGAAGCGGAGCGCGCCCTCCCCTGCGTACGCGGCGACGGACGCGGATTCCGGCAGGGAGAGCAGGTAGCGCTCCATCGTCCGCACCTCGGCGAGCGTGGCCTTCACGCTGGTTCCGCGCGGGGTCCAGAAGTCCACCGTGAACATGGGGCTTGTGGAGGCGGGAAAGAAGGATTTGTCCACGAAGCC
>JAHDKR010000024.1 GCA_018436785.1 Synergistaceae bacterium
AGAGATAATGTGATGCATATCATACATCAGCAGATACCTCTCCGATGCCAATTTGACCAGACTGGCCCTGAACAGTGGTGCTCTGCTTAAGTCAAAAGGTCTGATAAACTCACTGACCTGTTGTTTAATTATCTCCTCGTCGGTTCCATCTAAAATGTCAATCTCAGCATAATCCATTGAGAATTCCAGACTATCTTCAATCTTCTGCACTGGCTGACCGTTTATGAAATCAAAAGAGGTTCTCAGAGAATCGTGTCTCTGGATTAGTGTTTTGAAAGCTTGCTCAACCCGCTTCCAGTCTATCTCCTCTTCAATGATCAGCACTCCCGGCATGTTATAACCGGTATTATTCTCTGAGATCTGATCGAGAATCAAAAGTCGTTTTTGTGCAGAGGAGACCGGATAGTATTCTTGAGCTTCTACCAGTGGAATATCAACATACTCCCCAAAAGAGCCATCCTGCCGGGAGGCTTTAATATATCCTGCCAACTCCCGGATAGTCGGTTTATAAAACACTTCCCTTAACGGTAAGTTCACTTTCAGATGTTTATAGACCTGGGCTATCATATATGTAGCCTTTAATGAATGACCTCCAAGTTCAAAAAAGTTATCCAGAACCCCGATCTGCTCTCTACCAAGATTTGCTTTCCAGATCTCCAATAATTTCTCTTCAATCTCATCCTCCGGAGGAAGATATTCCTTCTCTCCCAATACACTCTCTTCGGGCTCAACTAAACCCCGACGGTCTATCTTACCATTGGCTGTTAATGGCATCTCCTCAATGAAAACGAATCGGGAAGGAACCATATACTCAGGCAGAACATTCTTCAGATATTGACGCAATTCACCAACTTCCTCTTCCCCTGTACTCACCAGATAGGCCAGCAAATACTTATCGCCCGATTCATCCACAGCATCAATAACCACACTCTGAGATATTTGAGGATGTTCCAACAGAAGTGCTTCAATCTCACCTATCTCAATTCTATAACCCCGAATTTTGACCTGATGATCAATCCGTCCAATAAACTGCAGATCATTAGTGGTCGTCCGTCTGACCAGATCTCCGGTTCGATACATCTTACTCCCCGGAACAAAAGGATCGGGGATGAAACGGTCTGCCGTTAACTCAGGCTGTCGATAATAGCCTCTGGCCAGTCCATCGCCTGTAATATATAACTCACCTATCACCTTCCGGGGTACCAGATGCAGACCACTGTCCAGGACATAGGTTCCGGTATTGGCAATCGGTTCTCCGATGGTTACTTCTTCTGCTGTCGTCAACTCTTTAATCGTTGACCAGACTGTAGTCTCCGTTGGCCCATACATATTATAGATCCTGGCAGAAGTCACTCTACGCAGTTCCTTAAGCAGATCTTCCGGGAAGGGTTCTCCCCCAATTAAAATCACCTGCAGATCACTTAAACCACTATCCTTTCCGGAACTGAGTAATAACTTCATTCTGGAAGGGGTCATCTGTACTAACTGAATACTATGCTTTAACAAAGCATTATTTAACTGTTCAGGATCAAGCTGTTCCTCCGGAGTAGCCAGAACTACCCATAAACCCCGGGATAAGGTCAGGAGAGTCTCCAGGACAAATATATCGAAGGAAAAACTGGTTACAGAGAAAAATCTTTTTCCGGCAGTAAAGTCTATCCGTTCCGTTACCCCTATTATCAGATTATGTACTGCCCGATGTCCGATCATTACCCCTTTGGGCTTACCTGTTGAGCCAGAAGTATAGATTACATAGGCCAGGTCATCACTCTGATTAATTCTCTCCGGATTATCCGAATCTTCCCGATAAATTTGCCCATCAGCAAAATCAATCACCTGACCGGTAAACTCCAACCCTTTTAGTGATTGACTATTTGTCACCAGAATGGAAGCCTCACTATCTGTCAACATATATTTGATACGTTCTAACGGATATTTAAAATCCAGTGGTAGATACGCACCTCCAGCCTTCAAAACTCCCAATTGACCTACTATCAACTCAGGGGAACGTTCAGTCCAGAGACCAACTATGGTATCTCTACCGACTCCTCTTCCCCTCAGATAATGGGCCAGTCGGTTTGCCCTGGCGTTCAATTGAGTATAAGTCAGACTCTCTTCTGCAAAAGTCAGAGCAGTACTGTCCGGAGTTCGCTGCACCTGTTCTTCAAATAATTGCTGAACAGATTTGTGTTGTGGATACTCCCTCTCGGTGGCATTTAAACCAGAGATTAACTCCTCCTTCTCCAATTCAGTCAAGATCTCCAGATCTGCAAGCTTACTCTCCGGTCTCTCTATTATCTGTTCTATCAGAACCAATAAGTGATTGACAAACCCTGTCATGGTCTCTTTCGTAAACAGGTCTGTACTATATTCCAGAACACAATTTATCCCCCGGAAGGTTTCGATGGCATTTAACGTCAGGTCAAATTTGGATACTTTATTCTCAAAGGGATATGGTTTAATTGGAGAATCACCCATCTCCTCCTGTAAATTACCATGATCCTGTAAGATGAACATCACATCAAACAGGGGATTCCTGCTCAGATCCCGTTGTAGATTCAACTGATCGACCAGGGTCTCGAATTGATAGTCCTGATTATCGTATGCCGTTAAAGCCATCTCCTTAACTTCACTCAGAAATTGTTCAAAACTCTTCCCGGATGTGGGATAATTTCTCATGGCCAGGGTATTAACAAACAGGCCAATAATATTTTGCAGGTCTGCATGGGATCTACCGGCTATCGGGGAGCCGATAACAATATCTTCCTGACCAGTGTATTTGAATAACAACACATTATATAGGGCTAGTAATAACATATACATCGTTACATCCTGTTTTTGAGCCAATTTATTCAACCTGGCAGTCAGTTCCCGATCAATATTGAATTCTATTCCCTCACCCCGATAACTGAGCATTGTGGGTCGTGAAAAATCTGTCGGTAGATTGAGAACAGGTACCTCTCCACTGAAGACTTCCAACCAGACCTGTTCCTGTTGATGAAATTCGGGAGATTCTAAGAGTTGATTCTGCCAGGCTGCAAAGTCTTTATACTGTATTCTCAATGAAGGTAATTCCCTACCAGCATATAAATTCATAAATTCGCTAATTAATATCCTTTTGGATGCCCCGTCAGAGATAATGTGATGCATATCATACATCAGCAGATACCTCTCCGATGCCAATTTGACCAGACTGGCCCTGAACAGTGGTGCTCTGCTTAAGTCAAAAGGTCTGATAAACTCACTGACCTGTTGTTTAATTATCTCCTCGTC
>JAHDKR010000153.1 GCA_018436785.1 Synergistaceae bacterium
ATCTCCTCCTCCGTGGCGAAGGCCCTGGACGGTCTCCGCCATCGCGTCGATGAGTTCTCTGAGGGCGACCTGACGGTGAAGTTCGACCAGAGCGGAAAGGACGAGGTGACGCTTGTGGCTGGGTCTCTCGCCGACATGGCCGCGAAACTGCGGCGCGCGGTGCAGTCCATCGCCGGAGCCTCGGAGACGCTAGGGAACAGCGCCGAGGAGTTCTCCGCCCTCGCCGAGGAGGCGAACGCCGGAGTCGAGGAGTCGCGCGCCGGAGCCGACGACGTCTCCTCCCAGATGGAGAGTCTGGCCGCAGCCAGTCAGGAGATCAACGCCTCCGTGGAAGAGGTGGCGAGCGGCGCCCAGTCCTCCGCGCAGAAGGGGACCGAGATGGCGAACGAGGTGGAACAGGCGCGCCGCGCGGGCGAAGAGGGAACGAAAGCTGTTGAGAAAGTCGTCGCCAGCATCAACGGCGTGGCGAAGGAGTCAGAACGTTCCGCGCAGCAGGTGAAGAGTTTGGGCGACCGGGCGCGGGAGATCCAGAGCTTCGTCACTCAGATCGGCGGCATCGCGGACCAGACGAACCTGCTGGCGCTGAACGCCGCCATCGAGGCCGCGCGCGCCGGAGATGCCGGACGCGGCTTTGCAGTAGTCGCGGAAGAAGTCCGCAAGCTGGCCGAGGAGAGCAACGAGGCGGCGAAGCAGATCGCCGCGCTCGCCGCAGGGATCACGAAGGATCTTGACAGCGTCGTCACGTCGTCGGAACAGGGAGCGAAGGCGTCGAAGGACTCCAGTCACCTCGCCGAGGAAACGCGCACGACCATCGGGAAGATGATGGAGGCGCTCTCTCGTATCTCGATGGCGACGCAGGACCTTGCCGCGGTGTCGGAAGAGCAGGCGGCGTCGAGCGAGGAGATCGCGGGGGCGGTGCAGAACATCGCGTCGCGCGTGAGCGCGGCGGCCTCCTCTTCGGATATGGTGCGCGGTCAGATGACGGAGGTCGGCACGTCGGCGGAGCGCGTCGCGCAGGGCTCCGAGGAGCTGGCCGGACTTGCCGAAGATCTGAAAAAGCTGGTAGGGGGCTTCAAGTTCGAGGACGCTACGCACAAAGGACTGGTCCCGGTAGGGAACGCCCCCAAAGGGAAAAAACGCTGACTCCTCCTGGGAGTTACGCACACACTCCCTCGCCGCTCCCGGAGCAACTGACGCGCCCGGGAGCGGCTTGAAAGGACCGCATCGAAAAGGAGGAAGAGCTATGGCGGAACAGCTGCTTGTCGTCTTCGCACTGGGCAAAGAAGAGTTCGGCATCGACATCTCCAGAGTACGCGAGATCGTGAGAATGCAGAATATCACCACAATACCGCAGTCCATGGACTTCGTGGAGGGCATCGTCAACCTCCGGGGGCAGATCGTTCCCATCGTCGACCTGTGCAAGCGTTTTTTGGTCGTCGACAGGGAGGGAAGAAACGATATCGACCGGCGTATCATCGTCGTCCACATGGCGGGGCAGAACATCGGCATCCTGGTGGACGGCGTGTCGGAGATACTGCGCGTTCCAGACGAGGCCATCGAGCCGACGCCCCCAATGGTGGCGAGCGGCGCAAGCGTGGACTTCATCCGCGGAGTGGCGAAGGTGAAGGATCGTTTGATCATGGCGCTGGATCTCGACCGTATCTTCTCAACGGAAGAGAGGGAGCTGCTCGCCCAGACCGAGAGCTGAGAGAACGCGGGGGAGGACGCTCCCCGCTCCCCCGCATTGCTCCGCCGCCTGGCAGGCGAGAGGAGGTACAGAGGAAAATGAGCCGCATCGAAAAGACGCCGACCATCATGATCGTGGACGATACTCCCGCTATTCTCGACCTGCTGGATCAGATGCTGCGGGCGCAGGGGTACCGCGCCCTGACCTTTCCGCGAGGAAAACTGGCGCTCGAAGCCGCGGAGGAAACCCCTCCGGATCTGATCCTGCTCGATATCACGATGCCCGAAATGGACGGATTCGAGATCTGCAGGCGATTGAAAAACACGCCTCGTCTCGCGGAGATTCCGGTGATCTTCATCGGGCCGCTCGCCGAAGCCGACGAAAAGGCCCGAGCTTTCGCCGCCGGCGGCGCGGACTACGTAACGAAGCCTTTTCAGGAGGAGGAAATTCTGGTAAAGGTACGGACATATCTTCGGATGATGGAGATGCAGCGCGAGCTTCGAAAGCGGGAGAAGACAACGGGAACGCCCTCCGGAGAAAAAGCGCCCCTGTAAGCTCCGCAATTCGAAGAAAAATAGAATGTGCACGCCGCTGCGCTGATACAATAGAATCATGAAAAAAGAAACGGCGAGCCGTACGCTTTCCGGCGCGCCGTTTCCGCCGAAGCAGGCCAACGCGGCACGGAGGTGTATTCATGGGTTCGATGCTCGAACAGCACATACTGCGCACCCCTCTGATCGGGTACTCATTTCGCCGGATCATCCTCGACGATTCGGGCAAGCCGGTCGACTACGAATTTCTGGAGGTGAACGACAGCTTCGAGAGATTCACCGGGCTTGCGCGCGTCGATGTGCCGGGACGCGCCGCCAGGGAGATCGTCCCCGGCATTGAAAGCGCCTCCTTCGACTGGCTCGGCGTGTACGGCGAGGTTGCGCTGTACGGCGGTTCAAAGGAGTTCGAGCAGTACTCGGAGCTCCTCGGCAGATGGTTTCGGGTGCACGTCTACTCCGACCGGAAGCACTACTTCACCGTTCTTTTTCTCGATACCACGGAGAGCAAAAAACAGGCGGAGGAACTCGCGGACGAAGCGTTCCGGAGGAGTCTCCTCATGGAGCAGTCCAGAGACGGGATCGTCATCCTCGACGAGAACGGCGGAGTGTACGAAGCCAACAGAAAATTCGCCGAAATGCTCGGGCGCCCCTTCGAATCCATACGACGCCTCACGGTCTTCGACTGGGAGTTTCTGCACCCCCGGGAACGCCTTATCGACATGCTGCGGAGCGTCGACGAGAAGGGCGACCACTTTGAAACACAGCACCGGCGCAGGGACGGCAGCGTTTTCGACGTCGAAATCAGCACCAACGCCGCAAGGTTCGGCGGCCGGAAGCTGATCTTCTGCGTCTGCCGCGACGTCACGGAGCGCAAGCGCGCCGAGAAAGAGCTCCGCGAAACGCTGGCCAACGCGCGCATCCTTCAGCGGGAGGCAGAGTCCGCCAACCGGGCCAAAACGACCTTTCTTGCGAATATGAGCCACGAGATACGCACGCCGCTCAACGGCGTCATCGGATTTCTCGGACTGCTCGCCGACACGCCGCTCGACGCCGTACAGAGGGAGTACATCGAGTACATCGACACTTCCGCGCGCATCCTGCTCGACATCCTGAGCAACGTGCTCGACATCTCGAAGATCGAGGCGGAGCGGCTCGAGCTACATGCGGTTCCTTCCGACATCCGCAGGACGGTGGAACACTCCATCGCTCCCCTTCGCCCCGCAGCCGCCGAAAAAAGGATTGCGCTCTCGGCGAACGTGGACGACAACGTTCCTACGCTGGCGACCTTCGACCCCGTGCGTCTGGAGCAGGTGCTCGTCAATCTGACGAACAACGCGGTCAAATTCACGGAGCGGGGAAGCGTCACGCTCTCGGTCAGCTTCGATCCTCTGAAGAAAAACGAAGGCACCCTCACCTTCCGCGTGACGGATACTGGCATCGGAATCCCTCCGGAAGAGCGAAAACGCGTCTTCGAACCCTTCTACCAGGCCGACAACTCCAATACGCGCAAGTACGGAGGGATCGGGCTCGGCCTCTCCATCAGCCAACGTATTCTGCAGATGATGGGGGGTTCGCTCGAAATACACAGCGTCCCCGGAGAGGGGAGCAGCTTCTTCTTCACGCTGCGGCTGGCATACGACGCGGAGGAAGCGCGCTCTCCGGCGGCGACGCCCCTTCCGGAAGAAAAACGGGGATTTCCCCACTCGCGGAGAAAAGACACCCCGGTGATCCTGCTCGCCGAGGACGAACGGCTGAATATGAAGATGCTCACCATCATGCTGTCGAAGCTTGCTCCTTTCTCCTCCGTAGTACAGGCCGAAGACGGAGAAAAAGCAGTCGCCCTCTTCCGCGAACACCGGCCGGACCTCGTCCTGATGGATCTTCAGATGCCAGTGATCGACGGCTTGCAAGCAACGGCGGAGATACGCGCGATTGAAGCGAAGGAATGCCGCGAAAAAGAGCGCTGCTGCATCGTCGCCCTCACAGCGGACGTTCTGCCGGAAACCAGAGGGGAGTGTCTCGCGGGCGGTATGGACGACTATCTGTCGAAACCCGTACGCAGAGAAGAGATCATGGCCGTCCTCGAACGATGCTTCGGAATGAATGGAGGCGGAGAACGAGACTTCCGGGACGCACCCGCCGAGGACGCGGCCTGGAACAGACCGCTCATGCTGGATGTGCTCGACGGCGACGAAGCGCTGGCCGATGAAATTGCGTCGGAGTTTTTGAAGGAAACGCCGCAAATGCTGGCCGCTCTCAGCGATGCGCTGGCGGAGAGAGATATGGAGAAACTCAGAAGGCGCGCCCATACGATCAAGGGGATCGCCGGAAATGTAGGCGGAGAGGCTCTGCGCTCCGCCGCCTTCGACGTGGAAAAAACGGCGCGCCTGGGGGATCGGGAGAAAGCCGTCCTTCTTGTTGTAAGGTTGAAGGACGAATTCGAGCGGTTGCGGAAGGCAATGGACAACCATCTGAAGACGCGGACTTCCTTGGAAGCGAAGACCGAAACAAATCCCCAACCAGAAGAAACGCCTGCGGTAGCCGATGAAGAACGCCGCCGGAACGCGCCGCACAAATCTACTACTGACACCGCAACTTTTCAGGGGGAACAATGAACGAAGAGCAAAGAACGATTCTCCTCGTCGAGGACACGCGGACCAACGCCCTTGCGGTGGAACGGCAGCTCCGCAAGGCCGGATGGGGCGTGCTCCATGCGCAGACGGGCGAAGAGGCCATCCGCATGGTGTGCGACGAGGGAGCGGAGATCGACCTGATCCTAATGGACATCGAACTCGGCTCCGGCATGGACGGGTCGCAAACCGCCCGTGAGATTTTGAAGCGGAAAGAGCTTCCCGTCGTTTTCCTCTCCTCGTACACCGAGGCGGAGGTGCTGGAGCGGATCGAAAAGATCGCCTCGTACGGCTACGTCGCCAAAAACTCGGGAGGGGCCGTGCTCGACGCCTCCATCAAGATGGCCTTCAGGCTCCACGAGGCGAACATGCGGACGGCGCGCGAGCGAAACATCCTGAGAGACGTCCTTGAGTCCACCCTCTCCGGTTTCTGGGAGATGTACTTCAAAAGCGACGCGGCGTTTCTGAGTCCCAAGTTCCGGAATCTGCTGGGGTACGGAGAGGAGGAGCTGCCCGGAACATCGATGCTCTGCCATCGGATCGTCCACCCTGAGGATTTGCCCGGCACGCTCCATCTCCTTCAGGAGCACATACAAAGCAAAGGAAAAACTCCTTTCTCCAATGAAATTCGGTATGTGCGCAAGGACGGCTTGATCCTCTGGGCGATCTGCGCCGGTCGGGTGGTCGAATGGGCCGAAGACGGCTCTCCCGTCACAATGGTGGGATGTTACATCGACATCACCGAACGCAAACGGGCGGAGGAGGAAATGCACCTTCTCGCCACGCGTCAACACGCCATGGAAGTCGCCAAGGAGAGCGCGGAGGCCGCGAATAAAGCGAAGAGCGCCTTCCTTGCGAACATGAGCCACGAAATCCGCACGCCGCTCAACGCCATTCTCGGCTTCGGCGCGGCGCTCGAACGCGATCCCTCACTCTCCGAGAAACAGGCCGAGCAGGTGCGCACCATCAACAGGAGCGGACGGCATCTGCTGCGTCTTCTCAACGACATTTTGGATATGTCCCGGATCGAGGCGGGACGGCTGACGCTGACGCAAGCTCCTTTTTGTCTCCACGATCTGCTGGACGATCTGGAATCGATGTTCAGGCTGCGCGCCGAATCGCGGGGCCTTCACCTGGACATGGAGTACGGCGAAGACGTGCCGCGCTACGCTGTGGGGGACGAGGCGAAGCTGCGGCAGGTACTGCTCAATCTGTTGTCGAACGCGGTGAAGTTCACAAAAGAAGGGGGCGTCGCAATTCGCGTCCACGCGGATGCGCTGAACCCCGGCAAAGAGTTCGTGAGTCTGCTGATCGACGTCGAAGACACCGGCCCCGGGATCGACCTGATCGAACTGGAGAGGATCTTCGAACCCTTCCGTCAGTCGGAAGCCGGAAGAGAGGCCGGAGGCGCCGGACTCGGCCTCGCCATCAGCAGGCAGCTCGCCGAGCTTATGGGCGGGCGCCTTACGGTCGAGAGCAGGCAGGGCGACGGAAGTCGCTTTTCCGTTCTGCTGCCGCTCCGCCGCAGCGAGGAGGGCGCCGGTCCCAAACAGGATCCCCGGCGCGTCGTCGGCGTGGAGAATGGCGGAAAAGAGTACCGGATACTCGTGGTGGACGATAAAAAGGAGAATCGCGACGTGCTGCGGGCGCTGCTGGAACCCATGGGATTCGCGCTGAAGGAGAGCGCGAACGGTACGGAGGCGCTGAAAGTTTTCGGCGAGTGGTCGCCGCACGCGATTCTGATGGATATGCGCATGCCGGTTATGGACGGGTACGAGGCTACCCGTCGAATCAAAGCGGACCTCAAGGGCGCGGCGGTTCCTATCATCGCGGTCACGGCCTTCGCCTTCGAGGAGGACGAACAGAAAGCGTTTCAGGCGGGAGTGAACGGCTACCTTCGCAAACCGTTCAGGCCGGACGAGCTCTTTCTTGCGCTGGGAAAGGCTCTCGGACTCCGGTGCATACACGCCGAGGACTCCCGCGGAGGTGAAACGCCGCTGACGAGCGAAGCGCTGACCGTCATTCCCGCAGAAATGCGCGCCGCAATGCGCGCAGCAGTCAAGTCGGGCGACATGGCGGGCTTGCGAGAACAGATCACCGCCGCGCGCGCGATCGACGAAGCAACCGCCGAAAAACTTCTGGCGCTTGCCAGACGGTACGACTACGAGAGGCTGCAATCGCTTCTCTCGTCGGCGCAGCAGTGCGAGGCAAACGAGGGGAGAACACGGGAATGAAGCGGAACGGAATGAAAGCGACCGTCATGGTGGTGGACGATACGCCCGACAACCTTGACCTTCTCGACCGTATGCTGCGGGCTGCGGGATACAGAGTGCTCGCCTTCCCCCGCGGTCGGCTGGCGCTGGAAGCGGCGATCGAGATCCCGCCGGATCTCATCGTGCTCGATGTTTTGATGCCTGATATGGACGGCTTCGAGGTCTGCCGCCGCTTGAAAGCAACCCCCCGGCTCGCCTCCGTTCCCGTGCTCTTCATCAGCGCGCTGGGCGACACGTCGGACAAGCTCCGCGCCTTCGCCTGCGGAGGGGCCGATTACATCACAAAACCGTTCCAGGAGGAAGAGGTGCTGGCGCGCGCGGGCGCGCATCTCGAAATAGCGGCGCTGCAGCGTCGACTGCGGGAGCAGAACGAGAACCTTGAGCGGCTGGTCGCCGAGCGTACACAAGAACTCGCTTCGGAGCGCGCCCGCGCGCTGCGGAGTTTCGCGGAGCGAATACGCGGAGCGCGATGGGGCGAGGAGCGCAGCCTGGGGCTCGACGCCGCAGTCTCCGAGTTCGACGCGCTGTCGGAAGCCATCGAAGAGCTGGCCGAAAAGACATACACCAGGGAGGAGCTGCGGGCGCGGTACATAGGCGACATGATCCGCGCCGAGGAGAAGGGGCGCAAACGCTTTGCGCGCGAGCTGCACGACGGACCGCTTCAGTCGGCCGCCGCCGCGATCAGACGAGTTCAGATGGCGAGGGAAGCCGCAGCGGCGAATCCGTCCGGCGAACTCGGCGCTCTTCTGGATACTGCGGAGGAGATCATGAGGAGTGCGGCGGACGAGCTTCGGGGGTTCTGCGAGGATCTCTCCCCGTCCTGGATCAGCCTCGGCCTCGTCAGCGCGATGGACGAGAACGCCGATTCGCTCTCCCGCACGCACGGCGGCGCGATCATCGAAGCGACGACCGACGAGACGCTGGACTCGCTCCCCGAGGAGCATGTATTGGCGCTCGTCCGCATAATGCAGGAAGCCGTGTCGAACTCCGTCCGGCACGGAAGAGCGCGCTCGATTCAGGTACGCGTACGGGACGAAGGAAGCGCTGTCCGCTTCTCGATCCGGGACGACGGTAAGGGGTTCGACTCCGGCGAACACCCCGGGACGGAGTACGAACGCCTCCGGACCTCCGGCCATAGAGGGCTGGCCAACATCAGCGAACGCGTCCGCCTGCTCCGCGGGACGATGCGCCTGGAATCGCGCCCCGGCGAGGGGTGCGGTATCGACATCGTCTTTCCCGATCCGCGCGCCGCGGACTGACAGGGAGGAGGAGGGGGGCCTCCCTCCGCGCCCAAACAGAACGCATTGTTCTACATTATTTTTTGACGCTCGTACTTTATAATAATGAAAGCAGAGAAGAATCCGAACGGCGGGCGCCTTCGAAGAACGCCCCCGCATACAAGGATATTTTCTGTAAAGGAGCTGAAACGGCCTATGGAGAAGATCCTGGACATCGTCTTCAACCTCGGAATGCTCGCTTCGCTGAGCATTTTGTCGGGCTTCATAGGCGCCGACGGGGAACGCCGGGCGCGAAAACTCCTGATGCAGGGAGCCCTCTACGGAACGGCCTCTCTCTTGGGGATGCTCCACCCCCTTGTGCTCGCGCCGGGGGTCATTTTCGACGGCCGGTCGGTAATGCTGAGCGTCTGCGGCTTCTTCTTCGGTCCGGCCGCCGCTGCTCTCGCGGCGTCGATGGCGCTTGTCCTCCGTGTCCATCAAGGAGGCTCGGGGGCCGTGATGGGAGTCTCGGTCATCGTCTCCTCCGCCCTCATCGGCGCGCTCTTCCACCGCATGCACTACAGCAGATCGCGCAGGGCCTCCGCCCGTCTTCTCTACCTCATGGGGCTGCTGGTGCACGCGGCGATGGTGCTGCTGATGCTCACACTTCCCGAAGACCAGTCGATGAAGAGCATCCGCCTCCTCGCCCTCCCCGTGATGATCGCGTACCCGCTGACGACGCTCTTCATCGGCAGGATTCTCTCGGAGTTCGACGCGCATCGCCGGATGGGCGAGTCGCTCAAGCTCAGCGAGTCGAATCTCCGCAGATCCAACGAAGAGCTGGCCGCCAATCTGAACAAGCTCATGAAACGGGAGAAAGAGCTGCGCTTCGCGAACGCCGTACTCCTCACACAGCAGGAGACGTCGCTCGACGGCATCCTCGTCGTCGACGGCGAGGGGGAGATTGTCTCCTTCAACCGTCGCTTCACGGAGCTGTGGGACATTCCCGACGATATCGCCGCCTCCCGCGACGAGAAGAAGGTCTTGAAGAGAGCGACGGAACGCCTGCTCCACCCCGCCGAGTTTCTCTCCAAAGTCAACTTCTTATACCAGCACCCTCATGAAAAGAGCCGGGACGAGATCGAGCTGACCGGCGGCACGGTGTTCGACCGGTACTCCGCGCCCATGCTCGGCCTTGCCGGAGAGTATTACGGCCGTATTTGGTACTTCCGGGACATCACCGAGAGCAAACGTGCGGAAGAGGAAGTCCGAAAGCACCGGGAGCATCTGGAAGAGCTGGTCCGGGAGCGGACGAACGAGCTTGAGGCGGCCAAGGAGGCCGCCGAGCGGGCCAACATGGCGAAGAGCGCCTTCCTGGCGAATATGAGCCATGAAATCCGTACGCCGCTCAACGCCATCCTCGGATTCGGCACGATTCTCGAACGCGATCTCTCGCTCTCGGAAACGCAGGCCGATCAGGTGCGCACGATCAACCGGAGCGGCCGGCACCTGCTGAAACTGATCAACGACATCCTCGACATGTCGAGGATCGAGGCCGGGCGTCTTGCGCTGCACAACGCGCCGTTCTGCCTTCAAGACCTTCTCGACGACCTGGAGGCGATGTTCCGCGTGCGGGCGGAAGAAAAGGGCCTCTCTCTCTCCCTGGAACGCGACGCGAAGCTCCCCGGCAACGTGGTCGGGGACGAGGCCAAACTGCGCCAAGTGCTTGTCAACATGACCGGGAACGCCGTCAAGTTCACCAAGCAAGGCGAGGTAACGCTCCGCGCCCGCATGGAAGCTGCTGCGGAAACCGGCCCGCGCCTTGTGCTGGAGGTGGAGGATACGGGCCCCGGCATTCCTCCGGAAGAGCTGGAGCATATTTTCGACGCGTTCCGTCAGTCGGAAGCAGGACGCGAGGCGGGCGGCACCGGGCTCGGACTGTCGATCAGCAAGCGCCTTGTCGACCTGATGGGCGGAGAGCTCGCTGTTCGAAGCACTCTCGGCGAGGGAAGCTGTTTTACCGCGTCGGTACCGGTCGAACCGTCGGAGGAAACGCCCGCCCCCCGAAGACGCCGCCGCGCCGCGTCGCGGGCGTGGAACGCAACGAAGCGGAGGGGCCGTTGCTCATCGTCGACGACGTCAAAGAGAACCGCGATATCCTGAAGGCGCTGCTCGCTCCTCTCGGCTTCGCCCTCAGAGAGGCGGAAAACGGCCGGGAGGCGCTTCGGCTGTTCGAGGAGGAACGCCCCTGCGCCGTGCTGATGGATATGCGGATGCCCGTGATGGACGGCTATGAAGCCACAAAGAGAATCAAGGCGAGCGAAGAAGGAAGTTCGGTTCCCGTCATCGCGGTGACGGCGAGCGCCTTCGAGGACGACGTTCAGAACGTGCTGAAGAGCGGCGCCGATATCTGCATACGCAAACCGCTCAGTCCCGAGGATGTGTACGAGGCGCTGGGAAAGCTGCTCGGCATACGCTTCCTCTACGCAGACGAGCCGCGGACAGCCGATACTGAACAAGAGCCTCCGCCTTCCATGGAAGCGCTGGCCGCGCTGCCGGAAGAGTTGATCAAGGCGATGAGAAGGGCCGTCGAAGACGGCGATATCGACGAACTGCACACGCTCGTCGACCGGGTGCGGGAGATGAACCGGGAAGTTGCCGAAGGGTTGCAGAAGCTCGTACGCCAATACGACTACGCGGCGCTTTCTTCTCTTCTCTCGGACGGCGACCGGGAGAGCGGAAGCTCATGATCGGGCGCAGTCAGGAGGAACTCGAATGAAAAAGGACGGATTGACCGCTAAGAAAAACGGCGCGTTCCGGAACATGAAGCTCGGCAGCCGAATCATTCTGGCCGTCGGGGCGCTGCTGTTGCCTGCCATCCTCATCTTCGCCGGAATCGTCCTCCGCCGCATCGACGCCGACGCAACAGCCTCCATCGAGGCGCTGCGAGTCTCCGAGACCGAACGCATCCGCTCCGACCTGCGCGGCTACGTCGACATCGCATGGCGCATTCTCTCCGACAAGTACGAACAGTCGACGCAGACCGAATCTATCATCCAGTCGTACGGAGAGCAGCTCCGCTCGGTGGTCGACATCGCGGAAAACATCGTCCGGCAGATCATGAAGTCGGCGGAAGAGGGGCAATTTTCCCGTGAAGAGGCAAAACGGCAGGCTATGATTGCCCTTCGGGCCCTGCGTTTCGACGACGGCCTCGGCTACGTCTGGGTCAACGACACATCTCTCCCCTACCCTTCGTTTCTTATGCACCCTACCCAACCCGAACTGGACGGCGTCTCGATGAAGGGTCCGGACTTCGATAAAGCGATGGGCAGCGAAAAGAACATAGGCAAATCGATACTCGAAGCGTGCGCGCTGGACGGAGAGGGATTTGTGCAATACCTGTGGTCCAAACCTACCAGGGACGGGCTGATTCCTGATATACCAAAACTCTCCTACGTCAGATCGATAAAGGAGTGGGGGTGGATCATCGGCACCGGGGTCTACGTGGACGACGCCCGGGAGTACGCCGTCCGGCAGGCGCTGGATATCATCGCAAACATGCGTTATGCCGGAGGCGCAGGGTACTTCTGGGTCACCGACACGCACCGGCCCAACCCGAGGCCGGTCATTCATCCGACCCTCGACGCCGCCGAAAATGAACTGCCGGGGATCACGCCGGACGACAAATACTACGATACCGCGCGCAAGTTGGTCGAAGAGGTCGGAGTCCAAGCGGCCAACGTGTGCGAAGCAAACGGCGAGGGGTTCGTGCAGTACCTGTGGCCCCGAATAGGGGCGGACGGAGCCCTTGAACTCGCGCCGAAAGAGACGTTCGTGCGGCTCTTCGAACCGCTCCAATGGATAATCGGGACGGGCGTGCATCTGGACGACGTCGACAGGGCCGTCGCTCTTCGCCAGGCCGAAAGCAAGCGCCAGCGAAACATCGTGCTTCGCGGCACGCTCTTCGCTGCGCTGCTGCTCTCCGCCCTCGCCTTCGTTCTGCTCTATTTCGTGGTGCGGGGCATCGTCCGGCCGATCGTTCAGCTCACCGCCGCCGCCGATATGGTGGCCTCCGGGGATATGGACTCCCCCCTCTCCGAAACCGGACCGCGCGAGATACGCTCTCTTTCTCGCTCTTTCAACAGGATGACCAAAGAGCTGAAAGAGCAAATGTCAGCCCTTCGCGAGAGTGAGGAGCGATTCCGCCGACTGGCGGAGAACTCCCCCGACTTGATCTTCAGAATATCGTTGCGCGACGGCAGGTACGAGTATATCAGTCCTGCCATTACACGCTTGTTCGGCTACGACAGGGACGAAGTGTATTCCAATCCGCTTTTTATCCGTCAGATTATTCATCCGGACTTTGCCGACACGTTCAATAATGCGCGGCAACGGCTTCTTCAGGGAGCACAATCAGTGACCTTTGAGTATAAGGCGTTTGGAAAATCCGGAGAAGAGCACTGGATGCATCAGCGCAACGTGCTCGTCTTCGGGGATGAAGGAAGGCCTGTCGCCCTGGAAGCCATCGTCAGCGACATCACCGCCCGGAAGACAGCGGAAGAGGCTTTGGACAGCTATCGTGAGCACCTCGAGGAGCAAGTTCGCGAACGAACTGCCGAACTGAAGGTCGCAAAAGAGGCGGCGGAACAGGCCAACCGCACCAAGAGCGCCTTCCTCGCCAACATGAGCCACGAGATCCGCACGCCGCTCAACGCGGTCCTCGGATTCGCCTCCATTCTCGAACGCGACGGCGGTCTCTCCGAAGCGCAGACAGATCAGGTGCGCACCATCAACCGGAGCGGGCGGCACCTGCTGAAACTGATCAACGACATTCTCGACATGTCCAGAATAGAGTCGGGACAGCTTGAACTCTCGGTGACGGAGTTCTGCCTCCGGGACCTGCTGGACGACATGGAGACGATGTTCCGCTCCCGGACCGACGCCAAGGGACTGCACTTCGTGATGGAGCGCATGGAGAGCGTTCCCCGCTACGCGGCGGGGAACGAGGCGAAACTGCGGCAGATACTCTTCAACCTGCTGGGGAACGCCGCCAAGTTCACCAAAACCGGCGGCATCGCCGTACGCGCCCGTGCGGACAAGGAGAACAACGCTGAGGATACCGTGCGCTTCCTCGTGGAGATAGAGGATACGGGACCGGGCATTCCGGAGAAGGATTTGGAGCACATCTTCGACGCATTCCGCCAGTCCGAGGCCGGACGCGACGCGGGAGGGACGGGACTCGGCCTTTCGATCAGCAAGCGGCTCGCCGAGCTGATGGGCGGCTCCCTCACCGTACAAAGCAAAATCGGGACGGGAACGTGTTTCACCCTCTCCGTTCCTCTGCACACGGCAACGTCGGGACATCGTACAGCGAAAATGGACCGGCAGGACATCGTCGGCCTGGACACGGGAGACGCCTTCTTCAGAATACTGATCGTCGACGACGTCAAGGAGAACCGCGACGTGCTGCGCGCGATGCTCTCTCCCGACCGGAACGCCGGTTCCGCGACGATGTTCCGTGGGAGGACTTCCGCCTTCGAGCTGCGGGAAGCAGTCAACGGTGAAGAGGCGCTGTCGATCTTCGAAGAGTGGTTCCCTCACGTCGTGTTGATGGATATGCGCATGCCGGTCATGGACGGCTACGAAGCCACGCGGCGGATCAAGTCGGTTCCGGGAAGGGGCTCGGTCCCCGTCATCGCGATCACGGCGAGCGCCTTTGAAGACGACAGGGACGCTGTGCTGAAGGCCGGGGTGGACAGATACATACGAAAACCGCTCAGGGCGGAGGAGCTGTTCGAGACGCTGGGAGACGTTCTTGGCCTGCCGGTTCTCCGCGGGGGCGATTCCGCAAAGGCGTCCGGAAGCAAGGGAACGCTTCCGACCGAAGAGGAGATGAAGGCCCTTCCCGGAGAACTGCTTGCCGCGATGCACGAGGCGGTCGAGAACGGAGACATCGCGGGTCTCGACGAGCTTATCGTAAAAACGAGGGAGATCGACGCCGGGATCGCCGAAAAACTCAGGACGCTCGCCAGGCGGTATGATTATGAAACGCTCTCCCGCCTGCTGAAGAACGGGGAGAGAGGCTGAGCATCCCATGCCGGCCTCCCGAAAATGAAGGAGATGAAAACGATGACCCAGCCGACGACATACCGAACTCCGGCGTTCTTCCGCCGCATACCGATGCTGCTTGCCGCCTCGCTGTTTTTGGCAGCGCTTCTCTTTTCTTCCCCCCTTTGCGGAGAGAGCCTTACGGTCAAAGTCGCCCTGCATTCGGGCAAACCCGGCATCTTCATCGACGAATCCGGAACCCCTGCCGGCATCTTCGTCGACATCCTCGAACATATCGCCGGAATCGAAGGCTGGAAGCTGGAGTACGTCCCCGGCACATGGGCGGAGGGGCTGGAGCGCCTGAAGCAGGGGGAAGTCGATATCGTCACGAGCATCGCATTCACCCCCGAACGGGAGAAGATCTACACGTTCACAGGGACTCCGGCGCTCTCCGCATGGTCCGCGGCGTACGTCGCCAGAGGGAGCGGCATCGTCTCCCTGCTCGACCTGAAGGGGAAGCGCGTCGCGGTGATGAAGAACACTGTGCAGGAGTCGGCCTTCATCAAGCACATCCAGGGCTTCGACCTCGATATCGAGATCCTCTCCGTTCCGGATCAGGACGCGGCGTTCTCCATGGTCGCCGACGGAACCGCCGACGCCGCAATAGAGGTCAGCACGACGGGCGAAGTCTACAGACAGCGCTACGAACTGGAGAACAGCGCCATCGTCTTCAACGCGGTACAGGCCTATTACGCCGCCGCCCGGGAAGACCCGAAAGGCCTTGCATCGGCCATCAACCGGCATCTGTACGCGATGAAAGCGGATCCCTCCTCGCCCTACTACGAGATCATGAAGCGCTGGTTCCCGAAAAAGACCGGCAGAAGCGCGGTGGAACGCCGCCTCTGGATCGCCTCGGGCGTTTTTCTGGCGGGGTTGCTTCTCAGTCTGTCAATGCTGGCGGCGCTCCGCTGGCAGGTACAGCGACGCACCTTCGAACTTGCCCTGGCCAAAGAGGAGGCGGAGAAGGCCAACAAGGCCAAGAGCTCCTTCCTCGCCAATATGAGCCACGAGATCCGCACGCCGCTCAACGCCATCCTCGGCTTCGGCGCGGTGCTCGAACGGGATCCGTCGCTCTCTCCAAAACAGGCCGAGTACGTGAACGCCGTCAGCCGAAGCGGACGGCATCTTCTGAAGCTGATCAACGATATCCTCGACATGTCGAGGATCGAAGCCGACCGGCTCGTGCTCAACCCGACCGACTTCAACCTTCGCGATCTCCTGGCCGACATGCGGATGATGTTCGGCGCCCGCGCCGAGGAAAAACATTTGCAGCTCATCATGGAGATTCAGGAGACTCTTCCAGTGTACGCGAGGGGCGACGAGGCCAAGGTACGGCAGATTTTCGTCAACCTCCTCGGAAACGCCGTGAAATTCACGCTCTCCGGCGGCGTCGCGGTACGCGCCAGAATGGACAAGCCGCGCGAAGCGGAAAGCGCTTCCTTCCTCCTCGTCGAGGTCGAGGACACCGGACCGGGCATTCCCCCTGAGGACATGAAGAAGATCTTCGACCCCTTCCGACAATCGGACGCCGGAAAACAGGCGGGAGGTTCGGGACTGGGACTGTCCATCAGTAAACGGCTTGCGGAGCTTATGGGCGGCGCGCTCACCGCCTCGAGCACCGTTGGAAAAGGAACGTGCTTCCGCCTGCGCCTTCCTTTGCACACGGCGGAACACACGGCGGAACATCCGCGGACAGCCCTTCGCAGCATCGTCGGCGCTGAATCCGCCTCTTCCTACAGGATCTTGCTGGTCGACGACATCAAAGAAAACAGGGACGTACTGCGCGCCGTTCTCGAACCCCTGGGCTTCAGCCTGATGGAAGCGGTCGACGGGGCCGAGGGGGTGAAACTCTTCGAAGAATGGACGCCGCACGCCGTGCTGATGGATATGCGCATGCCCGTTATGGACGGCTACGAGGCGACGCGCCGCATCAAGGAGACCCCTGAGGGCGCCGCAGTCCCGGTCATCGCAATCACAGCGAGCGCGTTTGAAGACGAGGTGCAGAATGTCCTGAACAGCGGAGCCGACTACTGCATACGCAAACCTCTCCGACCGGAAGAGCTGTTCGAAATACTCGGCGAGGCCCTCGGACTGCGCTACGTCTACGGAGCCGACACCGCCGAACACGAAGAGAAGCCCCATGAAATCACGGCCGGGGACGTGGCGCGGCTGCCCGAATCGCTGACGTCCGCCATGAGAACCGCCGTCGAGGAGGGGGACATCTTCCAGCTGGAAGCGTTGATCAACACGATTCAGGAAGTCGACGCGCCGCTTGCGGACGGACTGCGGCGTCTTGCCCGGAGATACGACTACGAAACGCTCACAGATCTTTTACCGGAGGAGGTGGAATCCCCGTGAACGATCACAACGAACAGACGACCATCATGCTGGTCGACGATACCCCGGCCAACCTCGAACTTCTTCGGGCGATGCTGCACAAAAAAGGATACAAGGTGCTGGTCTTCCCCGGCGGAGAACCGGCGCTCCGCGCGCTCGAAAGGAAAGAACCCGATCTGATTCTGCTCGACATCATGATGCCGGAGATGAACGGTTTTGAAGTATGCGGCCGGCTGAAAGAGGATGAACGCCTCCGGGAAATTCCCGTGATCTTCATCAGCGCGCTGGACGACACGCAAAGCAAGGTGAGGGCCTTTACCGCCGGAGGCGTGGACTACGTGACCAAACCCTTTCAGCCGGAGGAGATCCTGGCGAGAGTGCAGACGCACGTTACGCTGCGGCAGGTGCGACGCGAGCTTGAAAAACACATGTCGGAACTCGAAGAGCTTGTCAGGGAGAAGGTGAAGGAGATCTCCGACTCGCAGATGGCGACGATCCATGCGATGTCGAAGCTGGCAGAGTACCGGGACGACCAGACCGGGCGGCACATCGAACGGACGCGGGAACTCTGCGCCATGCTCGCCGGAAAGCTCCGCGAGAACCCTCGCTACGCCCTCCTCATCGACGACTCGTTCATCGAGAATATCTACCACGCCTCACCCCTGCACGACATCGGCAAGGTGGGCATCCCCGACGCGATCCTGCTGAAACCGGGAAAGCTCACGGAGGAGGAGTTCGAGATCATCAAGCGGCACCCGCGCATCGGGGCGACGACGCTGAGCTGGGTGCGCAGCAAGTACCCGCAGAACGCGTTCATCAACATGGGCATCGCCCTCGCACTCTTCCACCACGAGCGGTGGGACGGGGGGGGCTACCCGGACGGCCTCGCGGGCGAGGACATTCCTCTGAGCGCGCGCATCATGGCGCTCGTGGACGTCTACGACGCGCTCCGCTCCGACCGGCCGTACAAGGAGGCCTTCCCGCACGAAACGGCCTGCCGGATCATCAGGGAGGGGAACGGGACTCACTTCGACCCTTCGGTCGTCGACGCCTTCTTCGCCGTCGAGCAGGAATTCGAGCAGATCTGCGACCACATGACGAACGAGGGCACGGAGAATATATTGTAACGCCAGCCTGCCGTACCGGGGCGGAAGGGTGACATCATGAAAACAACAACGCGAACACCCGGGAGTCTCCCGACGGGACAGACCGCGGAAAAGGGATTCCGCTCCTCGTGGAACGGAAGCCGGTATCGCGAATTCCTGCTGCTCATTGCGCCTCTCCTGCTGTTTTCGGCGTATCCGCTGCTTCGCTCGTTCGAACATGCAGGAAATTCCGGCGTGTTCGGGGGCGTCAGGATGACGGGCGCGCTGATCGCCCTTTCGGCGGGCTGCGCTTTCATCGCGAGATTCGCCGGCCCCGGCAGACGCTTTTACCTGTTCGCGGGGCTCGCTTTCTTCGTCGCCGGAGCGGAGGACCTCGCGGCCGGCTTCCTTGAGCTGGCGGGGGCATCCCTCTTTCAGGCGCCTCGCGAAGCCGTCCTCCGGAGTTCGATCGCCTTCCGGACGCTGACGCCGTTGCTGTTGATGGCGCCGCTCGTCATCTCCGCCGGAAAGGGCGTGCCCCGGCGCCCCGGGCGGGAACTCCTGCCCGCACTGCTCTCCGTGCCGCTGATCATCGCGCTCACGCTGTACGCGGCGCTCAACGGCTCGCCGCTCCCGTTCCACACGCTTCTCTCCCGCCCTCTGGACTTTCTCTCCGCCGCCCTGTTCACAGCCGCGCTGATAGTGTATGCCCGCGAGTTCCGACGTTCGGGCGAGAGCATCACGTGGTGGCTGGGACTCTCCATCGGCGTCATGCTGGCCGGTCAGTCGCTGCTGCTCTTCTCGCGGGAGATATACGACCCGTTCTTCGCCGCCGCAAGAGTCTGCTCGATCCTCGGGTATGCCGCCTCGCTGCTGGGTTTCTCGCTCCACCAGCTCTCGGTGGAGGACGACCAGAACTGGACGGTCTTCCGGATGAGCGCCGAGGTGGACCGGATCAACGCCGCCTATCTGGAGGACGTGGTGTTGGAGAAGATACGCGAAGTCGCCGACTCGCACATGGCGACGATCCTCGCCATGTCGAAGCTGGCGGAGTCGAGGGACGACGAAACGGGAAGACACATCGAGCGCACGCAGGAGCTGTGCCGCGTTCTGGCCCGCAAGATGCGGGAACTCCCCCGCTACGCGTCCGTGATCGACGACGCGTTCATCGAGAATATCTACCATGCGGCGTCGCTGCACGACATCGGCAAGGTAGGCATCCCCGACGCCGTCCTCCTGAAAGAGGGCGCACTCTCCGAAGAAGAGAGGGAAATGATACGACGGCACCCCGGAATCGGGGCGGCGACGCTGGAGCGTGTGCGGCACGAGCACCCCGGGAACGAGTTTCTCACCATGGGAATAGAGCTGACACGCTTCCATCACGAAAAATGGGACGGCAGCGGCTACCCCGACGGCCTCGCGGGCGAGACCATTCCCCTGTGCGCGCGCATCATGGCGCTGGTGGACGTCTACGACGCGCTCCGCTCCAAGCGTCCGTACAAGGACGCCTTCTCCCACGAGCAGGCGTGCGCGCTCATCAACAAAGGTACGGGAACGCACTTCGACCCGTCCGTCGCGGAGGCGTTCGCCGCCGCCGAAGCGGAGTTCGCCAACGTCTACGAACGCTTGCAGCAAAGGCGAGAACATGCCGAAAAAACGCCTTTCGCTGAAGCATGTGCAGAAAAGAGGAATGACGATGAACAACGGAGCGCAAGTGAATAAAATACAGGGAGGCCGGGAAATGCCGACGCCGTTCGAGTGCGCGCAGCCGCGCAGGGTGCTTTACGGGAGAGGCCGTCTCCGGGAGGCGGGGCAGATCGTCCGCGAGTACGGCAAACGCTGCCTCGTCTGCACAGGAAGCCGTCCTGAGCGGGCGGCGGAACTGCTCGACTCCCTGCGCGGGGCCGGGCTCGTCTGCGAGCTGCTGACCGTGTCGGGCGAACCCAGCTTTGAGAGTATTCGTCAGGCGACCGCCCGCGCTGCGGAATTTTCCCCCGACGCAGTGGTTGCCATGGGCGGCGGGAGCGTGCTCGACACCGGCAAGGCGCTGGCCATGCTGGCGACCAACGGCGGCGATCCGCTCGACTACGCGGAGATCGTCGGCGCGGGGAAGCCCATAATGAAAACATCCCTCCCGCTGCTGGCGATCCCGGCGACGGCGGGGACAGGATCCGAGGCTACCCGCAACGCGGTGCTCGCGCACACCGAAAAACAGGTCAAGGTGAGCCTGCGCAGCCGCTCCATGATGCCTGAGACCGTCATCCTCGACCCGCACGCCATGCACGGCCTGCCGGCCCACGTCGTCGCCGCGAGCGGAATGGACGCGCTCTGCCAGCTGATCGAGGCGTTCGTTTCGTGTAAGGCGAACGCGTGGACCGACGCCCTCTGCCGCGCGGGAATTCCCATGGCGTTCCGCGCGCTGCCGAAGGCGTGCGACGACCCCGACGACCTCGGCGCACGCGAGGAGATGCTGCTGGCCGCGTGCTGGAGCGGCGTCGCCCTCGCCAACGCGGGGCTGGGAGCGGTCCACGGCTTTGCGGGAGTGGTCGGAGGACTGACCGGCGCGCCGCACGGACTGATCTGCGCCACGCTGCTCGCGCCCGTCTGCCGGGCGAACATCGCCGCGCTCAGCACGGAGGGAGCGCACCCGGCGCTCGAGAAGTACGCCGAGCTGGCGGAAATGCTCACGGGACGCGACGCCGAGCCGGAAGAGGGGACCGGCGAACTCGAACGCCTCGCTGCGCGCCTGCCGCTCCGGCCGTTCCACGTTCCCGAAGGCACGGACGGTGAGCGTGTCGTCGCAGGGGCCATGGCCGCGAGCAGCATGAAGGGCAATCCGGTCGTCCTGCCGAAGGAGACGCTTGCGGCTCTCTGGAGGAGTGTGACGAAGACATCATGACGAGGACAAACCCATCGGCGGCCTCAAAGCACACCGAAAAACGTCCGCGCCTGGGGCTCGCACTCGGCGCGGGGGCGGCGCGGGGCATGGCGCACCTGGGCGTCCTGCAAGCACTCGAAGAGGCGGGGCTCGCGCCCGACGTCGTCGCCGGGACGAGCATCGGCGCGCTGGTCGGAGGGATGTACGCGGCGGGGAAACTCGACCGCCTGACCGAGGTCGCGCTCGGGCTGGACTGGAAGCAGATCGCCCGCTACTTCGTCGAAATATCCTTTCCGCGCTCCGGGCTGATCGAGGGGAACAAGCTCACGGCGCTCCTCGCGGAGATTGTCGGCGAAGTCGAATTGACGGAGCTGCCGCTCCCCTTTCGGGCCGTGACCACGAATCTCATGACGGGCGAAGAAGTCGTCATCAGCGACGGCGACCTTGTGGAGGCGATACGCGCGAGCATCGCGGTTCCGGGCATCTTTACTCCGGCGCGCAGGGGCGACGATCTGCTGGTCGACGGCGGGCTGGTGAATCCGGTGCCGGTGAGCGTCTGCCGTACAATGGGCGCCGAGCGCATCATCGCGGTGGATCTGAACTACGGCCGCGTCAAGGATACCCGCGCCAGAAATTCGACGGTCAAAGAAAAGAGCGCGCTCGCTTCGCAACGTCCGAACTTCGACGCCGGACAGATCTTCGAGTGGCTGGAGCGAAATACGAAGCAGTTCGACATCGAGCTTCCCAACCCGCTGAAGGCATGGATGGAACGGCACGCTCTGCCGAATGTCTTCGACGTGCTGGGAAACACGCTCGGCATCATCGAATCGCAGATAGCGGCGACCAGATTGCAGGTCGACAAACCAGACCTGCTGATCCAGCCCAACGTCGGCGACATCCGCTTCATGGACTTCGTCCACGCGGGCGAGATGATCGAGGAGGGACGCCGTGCGGCGAAGGAAGCGCTCGGACAGTGGAAGGAAAATGGAAGTGAACTTCCCGACGCACGTTCGCCAAAGAACGCTTCCAGGCCAAAGGAGGAGCGGAGGGGCGTATGATACAGGAGAGCGTGAGAACCCTGGCCGATTTTTTCTCCTTCGACGCTCTCGTCGGCATCCATGTTTTGAGGATTCTCTACTTCGCCGGGGCCGTCGGAATCCCTCTCATCGGCTGGTTTTTCGCCCGGAGGATACGGGCGCACACACCCGACGCAGCCGCCGAGACCTTCTCCGCGTTCGCAGGAACTATGCGGCGGGGCGTGTTTCTTTCGTTTTTCATCTTTTTCTGTTTTTTTATTGAAATCCTGTGGCGCCTGCTGTGCGAATTTCTGATCGCTTTTCTGCAGATGCGCGAGGCGCTTTTCGAACTCACGGGAAAATAACGGCTGGGCACGGCGCGGTATTCGTGGTATTGTTCCTACTGAGCTGCACCATACCGCTACTTTACTTTAATGGAGGAAAACAACATGGCCTTACTACCGGAAGACGTCGGCAGAGCGTGGGAGAAGAGAAAGGGAGCGGTCGTCCTGACGACCGTCGACAAGGACGGCGTACCGAATTCGATTTACGCTACATGCGTGAGCAAGTACGACGAGGAGACGATCGTCGTCGCGGACAACTACTTCGACAAGACGCAAAAGAACATTCTCGCGGGAAGCAAAGGCTCCGTGCTCTTCATCACCGATGAGGGCGCGTCCTTTCAGATCAAGGGGCGCATAGAGTATCTCAAAGACGGCCCTGTCTTCGACGACATGAAAAAATGGAACCCGACCAAGCATCCGGGACATGCCGCAGCGGCGTTGAAGGTGGAAGAGGTCTATTCGGGCGCAAAGAAGCTGCTGTAATCAACCGGCCGCGTCCGCGCTGCTCTGCGACGGCCCGGCCGGTTTCAGTATTTTCCCCGTCTGCGCGAACAAGCGAACGCCTGTATAATGCTCTTCCTGAACCGACAAAAAAGCGAGGTGAGCGTCATGGCGCACAAACCGACCTACGAGGAGCTGGAAGCGCAGGTACTGCGGTTGAAGGACGCGGAACGCGAACTCCGTGAAATGGAAGAGATGCTGCAGGACAAGATCACGTTATGGCAGCTTTTGATCGAACAGTCGAAGGACGGCATCGTCGTCCTCGACGAAAACGGGTCGGTCTACGCGGCCAACAAACGCTTCGCCGAAATGCTCGGCTATACGGAAGAGGAGCTGCGCCGGCTCAAAATCTGGGAGTGGGACGGCCGCCTCTCGAAGGAGCAGCTGCTGGGGAACCTCCGGCGCGCAAATACATCCGGCCATTCTCTGGAGACGCTCCACCGCTGCAAGAACGGCGCGATTATCGACGTCGAACTCAGCTACAACGGCGCGCTCTACAACGGGCGAAAGATGGTGTTCTGCGTGTGCAGGGACATCTCGGCACGAAAACGGATGGAGCAGGAGCTCAGGGAAAGCGAACAGAAATACAGGGAACTCTGCATCGTCGACGGCCTTACGAACCTCTACAACGCACGCCACTTCCACAGCCATCTGAAGATGGAAATCAACCGCGCGAACCGCTACGGGCAGCCGTTGGCGCTCCTCTTCTTCGACCTCGACGACTTCAAGAAGTACAACGACGTCTACGGCCACGTCGAAGGAGATAAGGTGCTCTCGCGGATCGGGGAGGTCGTCAAGCGCGGTCTCCGTCAGACCGATTCCGCCTTCCGCTACGGGGGCGAGGAGTTCGCCGTTATTTTGCCGATGACGGATCTCCCGTCCGCGATCACGGCGGCGGAACGCCTCGCCGACGAGCTGTACCGCGAAGTCTTCTCGCCTGCATCGGGAGAGGACGTCCACATCACATGCAGCATAGGCGTCGCCCTCTATCGGCCGAACGAAGCCCCCATGAGCTTCGTCCAGCGCGCCGACCTCTTAATGTACCGGGCGAAGAGCGAGGGGAAAAACCGCGTCTGCGCCGAATCCGTCTTGTAAGAATGGGAGAACGCTCACTGCGGTCTTCACCACCCGCCGCCACCGCCGCCGCCTCGCCCGCCTCCGGAAAAGCCGCCGCCGCCCAAGCCGGAAAACCAGCTTCCCGTCGAGCGCGAAGATGAACCCGCAACGCCTCCAGACGCGCTTCCCGCGCTTCCGAATGTGCTTGACGTCAAGGCCGCGGAGAACCCGGCGGTTCTGTAGAAGTACGCCAGGTTGCCTCCCCCTTCGTACCAGTCCGGCGTATACTTCTGCTCCTTGAGGATGCTGTCGAAACGCTGCGCCCAGGTCTCCGCGACGTCAAGCGCGAAGGCGTAGGGGAAGAGAGTTTCAAAGACCTCGGGAGTTTCCTCCGGAGGATTGAGCATCTCGAAGCGGCGCCGTTCGGCGGTTCCCATGTAGAGGATCAACCCTTCAGCCTCCGCAAGGACGCGGTTTCCCTCCGGCGTCCGGATCGTCATCAGTTCGCGGAAGACGACGATCACCACGGCCGTCGCAAAAGAGAGCAGAGGAACGTAGAGTGGAGCCGACGCAAGCAAAGAGACGACCCACGCGCACAGTTCGAAGAGGACGACAACCACCATCCACAGGCCCGAGAAAAAAAGCGCCCCCGCCGCGAGCACGGCGAGCACGATGCCGGAGACGACGAGGATGATCAGGTTTCCCAAAAAATCCGGGATGAAGCGCCGGACAATAAACGCAAGCAGGTCGCTTCCGTCGTACCGGCGGAATTTTCCGGAGGCGATGCTCTCGGAAGCGCCCAGGGAGCAGACGACTGCGAACGCCGCCGTCAGGAAGGCCGAAGCGCCTGCAAGCTCGCCCTGCCCTCCCGCGCTCATCAGCAGCCAGCCGACCACGAGGAGGAAAAGCCCCGAGCACCAAATACCGGTGTTCTTGAAAAAGAACCCTTTCCCGTTCTTCTCGAACAGCTTCGTCAGGCGCTTCCGCGCATCGCCCAGAACAACGCTGCTCTCGTTCCGTATGGTCACCTCTTTACGTTCCCCGGAAAAGAGCGCGGCGAGCAGCAGCTTTTCGGCTCCCGGAAGTCCGGGAGGGTCCTTTTCCGTCCGTTGCAGCGAATACAGCGCTTTGTCCGACTTCTTTTCGGGCTCTTGCTTCTTGATGACGATGTACCCCTTCACGGCGAGATGCAGAATTTCGGCGGTGAAGCAGGCGTCGTCCATGCCCATTCTGCTCACGTACCGCAGAAAGCCCGGCGTTTTTTCCGGGGACGGGGAGAAGAGCGGGATGACGACGGGCATCGGCGGGTCTTTTCCCCAACGGAGCCAGAGCAGGAAATAGAGAAACAGGAGGAGAAGCGGCAGAGCGGCCAGAAAGTGTACGTGATACCGAGCGAAGAACGTACGAAGAAAAGGCTCTTCAGGGGGGCTCACGATTCCTTTGGGCCATGCGTACGCAACGGTAAGCCCCTCGCCCGCGGGAAGCGGCGACGTCGTGAGGACGGAGCCGTCCGCCAGCAGCTGCGCCTCCCGCCCTCGCGCTCCCTGCCACCCCGTGAAGAACTCGACCGCGGCAGGGGACGCGCCGCCGGGCAGTGAGAGGGAGAATCGGGCCTCGTCGATCGCGAAGGCCCAGTCGTTGCCGGTGACGTTCCAGTAGAGCTCGTCGTGCTCGTCGAAAAAGCCGAGCGCCCCGGTCACGACATAGACGAGCGTATACGTCTGTTCGCCGATAGGCGCTCTTCCGTCCGGATCGCCGAGGTAGACCCGAACGCCGTCCGAAATGGAGCGTTCCGTGTGCGGAACCTCCCGTCCGCCGAGCAAAGCGCTCTTCACAGAAAAGCCGAGGGTGACGGCGCGTCCCGCCGAATCCCTGTACTTCGTCGGGAAGTCGCGGAAAATACCGCGCTGGATCTGCCGCCCCTCGACATTCACCGTAATCTCCTCGCGCACTTCGAGCGAAGAATCCTTAAACACAGTCGCCGCAGAAACGAACGAGAGGATTTTCTCCTCCGCCCCCGAGGCAAGCGGAAACAGGCAGATCAAGAGCAGCGCGAGCGCTCCGGCGAGACGTCTCCAAATCGGAGGACAAGCAAAAAGCGGAGCATTCCTGTCGCCGCGGACGCTTCCTCCTTGCCGGACAGGCGGCCCCCGAAAAACTGCGGAGAGACTGCGCTTCGCTCCTCCGCTCCCGCTCGCATGTTTCGGGTATCTCCTGCAGGGGGCTATCGCGGACGGCGTCATCATGCCTCCCCTCCCTCATGATAGAATGATGAACCTCTTGTAAAGTATTCTATCATGTTCGTGCACGTCATCCATGCGCGTACACACAATGCCCGGCGTCAGAAGCGAGCAGCGCCAGCCGTGCGTCTCGTTGCGCCGTACCCTTGGTTACGGCGCTGTTACTCCTCTATTATCTCCTTCACACGCCCCACGACGCCGCTTTCGAGGCGGACCTTGATGCCGTGCGGATGGTGCGGGCTCTTCGTCAACAGCGACTGCACCACTCCTTCGGTAAGCGCGCCCGAGCGCTGGTCCTGCTTCTGCACCACCAACACCTTCATTCCGGGCTTGATGTCGGCCCGTTCCGTTCCTTGCATAGACTCACCTCCTGTCAATTTTTCGCTCTCAGGGGAAACAAGCCGCTGAATGCGCCTGATAAAGAACACCATCTTACAACAGCGGAAATGATCGCGAAAGGCGGCAGGCGCTTTTAGAGAGCGCCTGCGCATCACCCCCGCGTCCGCACAAAAAAAGAATACATATAAAAATACATTAAACATAAAAAAGGCTTTGAACATATGGACAAAATCACGCACATAGCGTATAGTTTATAGGATTGTGCGCACAAAGAGCGCACGAGAGCGCGCACTGCTCAGCGAACAAAAAAAGTGCAGAGGGAGTGACGTTTATGAAACGAACGGACCGTATTTTTGCTTTGCTTCTCTTCTTCTCCCTTCTTCTTTCCGGACTTCCTCCGCTGGAGGCCTCGGAGAACGCCGATCCCTCCGAGTGGACCTTTTCCACGACGTCGTACGTCTGGTTCTCCGGCCTCAACGGAACGCTGGGCGTGAAGGGGCACAAGGCGCGCGTCAACCTGAGCTTCTCCGACGTTCTTTCGAACATGGACGTCTCGGGAATGCTCACCTTTCAAGGGCACAAGGGGAAACAGTACTTCTTTTTCGACGGTATGTACCTTGACATGTCGGCAAGCGAGCAGGTATCCCCCCAATTGTTCACGGACGTCGGCGCGACCACGACCCGGCTTCAGGCCGCATGGGGAGTACGCGTCAAGGAGTGGGAGTCGTCTTCCCTCCACGTTTTCGGCGGCCTGAGATACTGGAACCTCAAAAACGAGCTGACGTTCAGGACGGCGTCGGCCCCGCTCCGGCACTTCAGCGAGAGCGAATCCTGGATCGACCCCCTCGTCGGCATCCGCTTCGCGACACAGATTTCGCCGAACCTGACCTTTCTCGCCATACTCGACGCGGGCGGCTTCGGCATCGGGTCGGACTTCACCTGGGGAGGAATGCTGGATCTCTCGTGGAAGCTCTCGGAACGGACGTCGCTCGAGCTGGGCTACCGCTATCTCTATGTCGATTACGAGAAGGACGGCTTCGTGATGGACGCATACAACGACGGCATCTTCATCGGCTTCACGTGGAAACTTCGGTAGAGCGCCGTCGCGCTTTTACCGATCATATCACGCACGAAAGGGAATGAGACTATGAGAAAAACGGGTATCATGAGTATCATGCTGTTGTCTTCGCTGCTGTGCCCCGCAACTCTATGCTTCGCGTCCGACTACGCCTTCACCCTTGATGAGAGCGGCATTCCGGCGCTCGCCGGCGAACGGTCCGCTATCGTCGTCATCAGCGACCTCCACCTGGGAATGGACGACCGGTACGCCGAGACTCAAGGAAACCGCGCTCCGCTCGTCGACTTTCTTCAGAAAGTTCGGCGCGCGCCGAACATCAAAGAGCTCGTCGTCGCGGGCGACCTCGTCGACGAATGGTTCATCCCCGCCGATACGGAGACGTACGCCGGAAAGACCCAGAAGGAGTTCGTTCAGGCCGTCGCCGCGAACAACAAAGAGGTGTTCGACGCCTTCAACAGCATCATACTGGACGGGAAGATCAAGGTGACCTATGTTCCGGGGAATCACGACCTGCTGATCGACTCCGAGAGCATCCAGACCATCCTCCCCGGGATGAACGAAGTGCGCGACGTACGGGGGCTTGGAACCTATTCTCCGGAAGGTCATGCGGAAATCGCCATCGAGCACGGTCACCGCTACAACTTCTTCTGCGCGCCGGATCCCATTTCGAACAAAGACATCGCTCCCGGCTCGATCCTGCCTCCGGGGTACTTCTTCACCCGCATCGCGACGCTCTCCGTCGTCGAAGGCAAACCCGAGCCGGGCAAAATCAGACCGGCCGTCGTTCCGAACTCCCTCGGCGAGAGCCAGAACCTCGAGTTCATCTACTGGCAAATGTGGGACGCGCTGATGAAAGAGCTGCCCATAAAGGAAGACTTCGAAGAGAAGATCATCAGGACCAATCTCGACGGATTCACGCAAACCTACGCCATGAGCGACCTCATGCCCCGTCAGGCGACGGAGGGCGGCGTCATCGACGTGAATCTGTTCAAAGGAATACAGGACACGTGGGACAAACGGCAGGAGCTCAACAACGTCGCCGTCAAGATTCCCGTCAGAGAAGCGCTCATGAAGGCTGCTTCGTCGGCGGAAACCGACAATCAGGCCGTTGTCCAATACTTCCACAACCCCGCGTCCGACAAGCGGATCGTCATCTTCGGGCACACCCACGAATCCAGAGTGATCCCCTCGGAGACGCACGACGGGAAGAGCGCCGTGTACGTGAACTCCGGCACGTGGATCGACAAGAACAACAACTTGCCGACAATGACGTTCGTCGTGATCGCCCCGCAGGGCTCCTCGCGGCATGCGGGCCTCTACCACTACTCGCACGAGGGCGCCATCACGACGCTGGATACTCTGAAGCTCGAAGGCTTCTAACGAAACCGGCCGGAACAGAAAACAGAAAGAGAGGAAGACGCGAAATGCGCCTTTCTCTCTTTTTTCTTATTCTCGCATGTCCGGAGCAAATTAGATTGAAAAAACCATTCGCAATGCGTCATCTATCGTGTGCATCTCTTCGGAGGTCAACGCACCCCGTACCCCGACCATACGGAACCGGTGATCCACGGGACGGGTCTGCAAACAGTCCGCCACCGACTTTTTCGTCAGGCCGTTTTCAGGCGAAGGAAGCAGCTCGACATTCGTCATGATATGCCCTTTTTTCTCGTTCCACTCGGTGACCGGCACAACCTGCACCACAGGGACCTTCGCATTGTACACATCGTTCGTCACCACGACGCACGGGCGAATCTTCCCCGTCTCCGATCCCTGCGTCGGGGAAAGATTCACATCGATCACCATGCCCCGCTTCAGCAAGGTCATTCCGGCCACCCCTGCAGCGCGCTCTCCGTGAGCTCGCGGGACTCCTCATCCTGATCATAGAGCTCCGCATACAGGTCGGCGGAACGCGCCAGGCTTTCCAGTTCAAGCTCTTCTTTGAAACGAAGCAGCGCGCTGCGCACCATCAAGCTTTTATCTTTGAATCCATAGGAGCGATGATCGTCCAGAAACTCCGCCAATGACGGTGTCAGGCTGATTTTTGTTTGCAGCATCTCAACACCTCCCCAAAGCGAGCAGAATTTATTCAGCCCCAATTATAGGTCCTAATTTCAAGACCGTCAACAAGACCCCATCCAGTGGACCACGGAAGCGAAGTAAATGCTCCGCGAGCGCGGTCGGCACGCTCTTCGTCTTTCCATACACACGAGCTCGTTCCGCATATGGAGCGCCGTTCGGCGCTTGACAATCTTTTGAAACCCCTTACACTGGATACACATTTTCGCAGCTTTTAAAAAACGAAATTCAAGGAGGGGTCTGTATGAAGAAAGTATTGGCTCTCACGCTCTGTTTTGCTCTTGTTTTCGGGTTGACGCTCACCGTCGCGGGACAAAACGCCGCA
>JAHDKR010000046.1 GCA_018436785.1 Synergistaceae bacterium
AGCACCAAGGGAAGAGACATCCCGTTCCATATTCCGCTTGAACCGCATCCCCGTACAGGCCTTTCGTCTCCGTCGTATTGCAAGTGCGAACAGATATTGACTATCTCCAAGGAGCGGCTTGTCCGAAGACTTGGAACCGTAGACGAGGAAGTCATGAAGCGGATAGAGGAAGGCGTGCGCCTTGTGCTTGATTGCTGATGCATTGAAAGAAAAACGCTCGGCGGTTGTATTCGCATGTCCGGCATCTTCAAGAGCGCCCGCGATGCGGACAGAAAAAAGTCCGGTTCTGAAGGCGCTTTTCGCAGTGCGGTTTTATTCTCATGCATGATGGGGGCGGAAATTTTGGGTAATCTACGCGATGATCGTATCGTCGGGGGTGTGGAGTTCCAAAACTGCGGTGTAGTCGCCGCATTCACGGAGCGGTTAGGCATCGTCGACTTTCTCGACAGGCATCTACCGGAACCTCGCAGAAAAGGCGCGTCGTTCGGAGTGATCGCGAAGGGGCTGATCATCCAGATCCTTCATGCCCGGTTCAAGCGTATCGGATTCGGCGGCCTTTTTTTCAACAACCTTCCCACGAACCAGCTTCTCGGCCGCGGAGTTCTGCCTTCTCACCTGAACGACCGAAGGATCGGGGATTTTCTTCAGGCGGTCGGCGACTACGGCCCTTCCGCCCTCTACGATGCGTTCGTCCGCGAGTGCCTTGTGCCTCAGCTCCCCGACGGGGTCAATCTGCACGGAGGTAAGGTCAACTTTTGTATCCGTCAGGTGGCGAACGACGATTTCGCGTTGCAACTCGCCTCGTCGGAGTCTGACTACAAGGAGCATGCGAGATATGCGGATCGCTGCGAGAAGCTGCTGAAAGCCTACTCCTTCGCTACCGTGGTGGACGGGAGCGGAACGCCGCTCTCCATGTCTCCCCTCGACGATGGTTGCATCTTTCAAAGGCCCGTTTACGGGAACGCCTTCCGGAAGGTTGCGGGCGAACTCTCCGCGCTGAGGAACGGTATGTTCTTCTATATGGGCGACGCATCCTTTCACTCGGAGATGAACCCGGAGGAGCAGGGCTTCCGATGGGTCGCCCGAGTTTCCGAAAAGAACACGAAAGCCGCGTGCCTGCTCGACACCGACGAGGAACTCGTTCCCTCCTCCGACCAGAACTTCCGGTTGCTGGAAACGTCCGTCACCATCGGAGGCGCGGAGCAGCGATGGATTCTCGTCGAATCGGGGGAGACGGAGGAGACTGTCTTTGCGGCGGATTCTCTCAAGGAACCGATCTCCTCCGTCTCCGGTACGCCTCTGGACGATATCTGGAAAAGAACGCCAGAAAGCGGCGACCTTTTCTCCCAGCCGCTACGGAAGATTGGAGCAGGGGATTCTCAATCCTGCCATAAGGCGGAGTGTGAGGGCGGCCAGCGCCGGGATGCCGAAAAAATGATGCGCCGCAGGCAAAGACGTTTTGTTCTGGCTTCGAATTCGGTCGGTGCGGACGCGCCCTCGGCAGACGGGATCCTCGCGATGCATAATCGGCAAGGGCGCTTCGTACGCGGAATGCGCATCCTTATGGGGAAGACCATGTACCTGTCCGATCAGAAGTGCGTAGAGAGTTTCACCCGGGGCGGCGGCATGTCATTCCTGCTGACGCTCACCCTCGCGCTCTACAACCATTCGGAGAGCGAGTTGAGAAGAAGAGTGGCGCAGAGCGGCGAGCCTATGCTGGACTGGAGAGGCAAGGTTACGGAGCATCCGACGCTGAAGGAGTTCTTCAATCTTTTCGACTCGGCCTGTCTCCTCAAGGCTACGGATGGAAAGAAGCGCGTTTCGTCCCTGCTCTGGATGAACGAGTCGACGGAAGGGGCGGCCCGCCGTATCCTCTCTCTTCTGGGAGAGGAGTTCGAGCGCTACTACGAAGTCGATCCGGAGGCCCGGCGAGTGGTGCGGGAGCTCTGGCGCGCGGCGAAGTGATCGGTTCGCCGTCGTTTTCAGCGAGGCTGGTGATGAATAGTCCACAGCGGGGAGAGAGATATGCCTTGTAGGGGTATTTTCGTCGAACTGGTGAGAGCAGGCCAAAAGAATCCTCTTGCCTAAATCCCGAAATGGGACTAATATATCTCTATGAGAATCATTGCGCTTTCAACATTGAAGGCTTTCTATGAACAAAGCGAATTTCATGACGCCAGAACGCCATTGGCTCAATGGTACTCTTTTGTTAAAAGCGTACGCTGGGCATCTCCGGCGGATGTGAAGAGAGACTTTGGAAGCGCAAGTATCTTGAAATCCGGTCGGGCAGTTTTCCACATAGCAGGAAATAAATACCGTTTAGTGGTAAAGATAAACTATGGATACGGGGTAGTCTACATTCGCTTCATCGGGACGCATGAGGCCTACGACCGTATCGACGCTTCAGAAGTATAGGGGGTGTGGAGAAATGATCGCGACGCGGGAGATTCGACCGATTAAAACAACCGATGATTATGAGGAGGCGCTTCGCGAGATCGACGGCCTTATGGATGCGGAGCCCGATACGCCGGAGGGGGACCGGCTCGATGTGCTGACGACTCTTGTCGAAGTCTACGAGGCGCGCACTTTCCCTATGCCCCCGGTCGATCCTGTGGAAGCGGTCCGATTTGCGATGGAGCGGAAGGGGTTGACTCCCGTCGATCTTGTCCCCTGCATCGGGAGGCTGAACAGAGTCTACGAAGTGCTGAACCGGAAACGGGGGCTTTCCTTGCGTATGGTGCGCAATTTGCACAAAGAGCTGGGGATTCCTTTGGAGCTTCTGATCCGTTGAAATGAGCGCTGCGAATCTTTCTTCTTTTTGGTCAAAGAACGGAACCATACACAATAGGGCGGCTTCGGCCGCCCTATTGTGCGTTCAGCAAACCGCTACCGGCGCGTCAGGAACGACAATGGCAGGAGAAGCAGCAGCGCCCACGGCGAGAATCCGACGGTGCACCCGCCCCCGCTTCCGGAGGGGCCGGGAACGGGAACCGGCGTTGCGCCGCCCTGTTCATAGGCGCCGATGTCCACCCCCGCGCCCTGGGGGCGTGGGATCCCGCGCTGGTCGGTCGCGGGGGCGCCCGCCAATGTTCCGGCGTTTACAGCGCCACTGCCGGCGAGGAGCGCGTGCGTCCTCGTGGGGCCTCCGTTGTCCGCAAGAGCCCCGAGCAGAGGGTCGTCCGTGATGTTGCCAGTCCCGGGCTGGTCGGTGACGGAGTAGGTTACGGTAAACGTCCCGGTGTTTTCGTTTTGGATCTGTCCGAATGGGGCCACAAACCCCCAGAAGATGGAGTTCGTCGCCACGGGAGCGCTTCCTACCTGGTTGAACACGGCATCCCCTCCAAAATCGGCCCTGTTCCCCGCAAAGGTGCAGTTCATCAGCTCCGGATTGCTCCAGTTCGTGTTGAACATTCCTCCGCCCGAGGAGGCCTCGTTCGCCGAGAACGTGCAGTTGGTGACGATGGGGCTGCTGGCGGACCAGTTGTACATACCTCCGCCCGTAGGTGCGGTATTCCCGAAGAAGGTGGAATTCGTCACGGAAAGTTTGTCGAATACGCTTTTGTTGTATATCCCGCCTCCGTGCTCTCCCGCGCTGTTATGCGAGAAGGTGCACCCGGTGATCGTTTTCGTCCCGCTGCCGCCGCTGTTGTATACGCCGCCTCCTTCGATTGCGGCGCTGTTTCCGGTGAAGACGGAATCCGTCAATTCGGGCTTCCCGTCGCTGTCGAATAGCCCGCCGCCGTAACCGGAGGCGGAGTTGTATTCAAATACGCACTCTATGAACTTCGACGTTCCGCTGAGATAGGTGCATACTCCTCCCCCCCAGTAAGCGGTGTTGGAGGTGAAAGAGCAGTTTGTCAGCACGGGGGTGGAGGCATTCCACCAGATGTGCATCCCGCCGCCGTACTCTCCGGAGCTGTTCTCCGAAATGATGCAGTTCGTGATCGCGGGGCTTCCGTTGTAGTTGTAGATTCCGCCGCCGTACTTGTCCGCGTGGTTCGAGACGAAACGGCAATTCCGCACCGTCGGACTCCCCCCGTCGTTATGGATCCCGCCGCCCCGTTTGAACTCGTCCGTTGCCCCGTTCGCGTTGCCTCCGGTGATGGTGAATCCGTCGAGGACGGCGCTGCTGTTCGTTCCATCGGCGACCACCACGTGATAACTGTTGTCCGTGGTCGATCCGGGAACGCCGATGTTCCCCGACAGCACGGTTTCATTGAGTCTCCATTTCCGTTGTTTCTGCAACGTCTCTGTTCCTGCAAAACCTCCATAGAGCGTCACGCCGTTCTTCATCACGAAGGATATGGAACGGTCGATTCCGGTCGTCGGCCTGTACACACCGGCCGCTACCCAGATCTCGTCCCCGTCGACCGATGCGTTCAGCGCGTCCTGCAGGCTTCTGAAAGCATTGGTCCACGACGAGCCGTCGTTTGCTCCTGCTGCACCTGTGTTGACATAAAGGACAGCCCCCTCCGACGCAGATACGAAAAAGAGCGCGAGAAACAGCACCAGAAAGCGCAAATACCGTCTGTTTACTGAAAGCAGAGTAGTACGCATACGATCATCTCCTTTGTCATTTCCGAATCGCGGGAGCGAACCTTCCGGCGCGCCCTTCGACCGCCTTTTTCCTCGCACGCCAACAACCGGAGTATCCAAGCGCTCCTCCGGTACGTGTATTGTAAAACTGCGCCGCAGAAAAAAGAGAGGTGGTTTTTCCCACCCCTCTTTTTAGATGCAGCAATAGCAAGAGTCTTCGCAATAATGCTCAATCGGCCCTGTAAAGATGAGCCGGAGGATGTGTGTGAGCAGAAACCTTTGGACGAGGGGGCAAGAATAATCTGTTTCGGCGATCATGAAGCTACCGGGCTTGCTTCTTCTACTCTTTTCTTTCGTTGCTGTACGCAAAAACGCCGTCCCACAGCTCGTCGAGGCGGATCAGGGTTTCGTCGATCGGCGGGACTCGGTACCGGTCGCCGTCCTTTACGAGGAGCTTCTTCTCCTCCAGCTTGCGGAGAGCGTCGTCCACCTCGAAGTCCAGCGTCATCCCGAAGCGTTCTTCCATCCACTGCTCGATGCGGCGGTCCAGCTCTTCTTCCGTGAATGGTTCGCCGTTCGCGTTCCGCTCCGTCAGCAGGAAGTAGTAGGCCAACAGCGCCTCTTTGCACTCCTCCTCTTCGGCCTCCTGCACGAGAAAGTCAAAGACCCCGGCGTTGTTGTCCAGGTTGTGGAAGTAGAGCGTCTTCATCAGCTTTGCCTGGTGCTTCTCCTTCGTGATCTTATACTTGGAGAAGATCTTGAAGGTGATCACGCCGACGATGGAGAACGCAGTGAGAATGGGGAAAAGATGATTGCGGAACTCGCCCCAGTCGATCGCGCGTCCGGCGGCCACCGCGGCGATGATCGTGCCGATGAGGAGCAGCGCGGGAATGACGCGGTTGACTACGCTGAGAATTCCGCCTACCAAGGGGAGGAGGATCAACCCCTTGTCGAGCAGCGTCATCCGGACGGTCACGTCCGGGAAGAGCGTCTCCAGCGCGGAGACGGGGACGTTCTTGAAGACCTTCAGGAAGATGGGGGGCGTCCCCGAGGAAGCGCCGTGCCGTTTGGGCTCCTTCTTGCCGAAGAGGGCTTTCCCCGCTATGCGGCGCGCACGTTCCTGTCCGGTTTCGCCGGCGGTTTCGATGAAAGAGTCGTAGAACTGCTCCATATCCTCGCTGCTCTTCAGCTTGATCAGGATCAGAAGGCGCTGGATGATCTCCTCCTGGTCATGCGTCGGAGGCGAGACCTCGGTCTCCGGCTCCGCAGGCGCGTCTTTTTTCCGGAAGAATTTTGTCCGAGACAGCAAGTTACGAGCCTTCGGGGCAAGTTTCGACCCCCTTCGGTAGATCAGGATTTTCTCGTACCTGGCAAGGTCGACCTGCACATCCAGCCCCTCGGGCGCGGACTTTGTCATCAGCGCGTTGAGTTCGTCGAGGGGAAACTCCCTGTAGTTTGCGGCGACGAGGATTTTTTCCAGCGCCTTCACCATCGCATCGAACTTCTTTGCGGGGTCGGTATCCGGTGCGTAGCGTTTCAGCGTGTCTGCGTCGGGGTTGAAAAAGTGATAGGCTCCCCGCGTCTTCTCCAGCGTATCGTGAAAGTCGTAGTGGTAGAGCGCCTCGACGAGGTTCGCAACTTTTTTGAACTTCTCCCGCTGTTCCCCGGAGAGCGCCCTCTCTTCGCACAGAGCCCGCACGAGGTCGTCGGTGCGCACGGGGATGAACGAGCCCCGCTCTTTCTGTTCCTCCATCGTAACTCCTCCTGTACTCGGCTTTTCTGTGCGGACGTCCCGCTGCGGGGCGCATCCGCGCAGAAAGTATAGCACGGCGTTCACGTTTCTTCAGGCGTTTCGAGAAGGGGGTATTTCGATCGCGCATTCTCTTCGGTGACGAAGAAGCGCGCCCTGAAAGCGTATAATGGAACCGTTGCGCAAAGAGACGGGAAGAAGGCCTTCACAGGTCGTCCGCGTGGATATTTGGAGGTGTGCTATGCAGAAACAGTTCAAGGGTTTGACCTCTCAGGAGGTTCTGGAGAGCAGGAGAACGCACGGAGAAAACGTGCTCACGCCGCCGGTGCGGGAGTCATGGTGGAAGCTGTACCTGGAGAAGTACGACGATCCGGTGATCCGGATTTTGCTCATCGCGGCGTGCATCGCCTTCCTGGTAGGGCTTGCCCATAACGAGTACGTGGAGGCCGTCGGTATTGTCGTCGCGGTGTTCCTCGCCACGACGATGGCCTTTGTCAACGAGTACAAGGCGGGCAGGGAGTTCGACATACTCAATCAGGTGAACGACGACGTCGAGTTCAAGGTGATCCGGGACGGCGAGTACCGGAGCGTTTCGAAGAAGGAGCTTGTCGTGGGGGATATCCTGCTGCTGGAGACAGGGGAGGAGGTCCCGGCGGACGCCGTCGTCGAGGAGGCCGTCGCGCTGCAGGTCGACGAATCCACGCTGACGGGAGAGTCGAAGGCCGTCTCCAAGTTTTCCGAGGACGATCCGAGGGGCGCCGAAAAACGAGAGGCGGCCACCTACCCGCCGCACCGCGTGTACAGGGGAACGATGGTGCAGGACGGGCACGGGGTCTTTTGCATTGAGAGCGTCGGCGACGCCACGGAGATCGGGAAGACGGCCAGGGAGGCCTCGGCGGTCTCCGAGGAGCGCACGCCGCTGAGCCGTCAACTCGACGGCCTGAGCAAAGTGATCGGCGTCGTCGGCTTCGGCATCGCGGCGGTGCTCTTCGCCGTATTGAGCGTCCACGCCGCGCTCGTGGGAGAGATCGTCATGGAGCGAGGGCAGTGGATCTTTGCGCTTATCCTGATCGCCTCGGTACTTGTCGCGCTGGTTCGTGTGTGGCTGCCGATCGTCTACGACTTCTTCGACGTAGTCCGGCGGCCGAAGACGCGGCCGGGGTGGCTGCAGCAGGAAGGGATTACGGCGTGGCTGAAGCCGCTGCTCTACGGCGCGGTGTTCTTCGCGCTTGCATCGGGCGCTGCGTGGACGCTTGGCGCGTTGCCCTCGTCTCCCTCGAACTTCCTGGACGCCGACGCAGGGCGGCGATTCCTCCAGTTCTTCATGATCGCCATTACCTTGATCGTGGTCGCCGTCCCCGAGGGGCTGGCGATGAGCGTCACGCTCTCGCTGGCGTACAGCATGCGGAAGATGACCGCCTCGAACAACCTGGTGCGCAAGATGCACGCCTGCGAGACCATAGGCGCCGCAACGGTAATCTGCACCGACAAGACCGGCACGCTGACGAAGAACAAGATGCACGTGCACGAGGTGCGCGTTCCCTCCTTGAACGCCTCTCCGGAGCTGCTCTACGAGGCGATGGCGGCGAATTCGACGGCGAACCTCTCGAAGTCGGGCGGGGAGACGGAAGCGCTGGGGAATCCCACGGAGGGGGCGCTGCTGCTCTGGCTCGACGAGCGCGGAGAGGACTACAAGGCGCTGCGGGACTCATTCGACGTGCTGGATCAGCTCACATTCTCCACCGAGCGGAAGTACATGGCGACCTTCGGCAAAGGACGCGACGGCGGCGTGGTGCTTCACGCGAAGGGGGCGCCCGAAATACTGCTCGAAACGTGCTCCTCGATCCTCTCCGAGTCTGGAGAAGAGGCGCTGACGGACGGGGTGAAGGAGGAAATTTTGTCCTCCATAGGCTCCTTCCAGGCCAGGGGGATGCGCGCCCTCGGCTTCGCCGTGCGCCGCGAGCTTCCCGAGGCCGGAGAGGTCTCTGCCGAGAGCCTTATGGAGGGGTTGACATGGCTCGGATTCACAGCTATCGCCGACCCGGTGCGCGACGACGTACCCGACGCCATCCGCGCCTGCACGGGGGCGGGCATCGGCGTGAAGATCGTCACCGGCGACAACCGGGAGACGGCGCGCGAGATCGGCCGTCAGATAGGGCTGGTCGGCGACGGGCCGGAGGCGGAGTTCGCGCTGCTGACGGGGGACGAGTTCGAGACGATGGTCGACGCTCCGGAGACACGGCTGCGGCTGCTCGACGAATTGAAGGTGCTCTCGCGGGCGCGCCCCTCGCACAAACTGAAGCTGGTGAAGGCGCTCCAGGAGAAGGGAGAAGTCGTCGCGGTGACGGGCGACGGGACGAACGACGCCCCTGCGCTGAACCACGCGAACGTCGGGCTCTCCATGGGGAAGCGGGGAACCGCCGTGGCGAAGGAGGCCAGCGACATCGTGCTGCTCGACGACTCGTTCACGAGCATCGTCAACGCGATTCTGTGGGGGAGGGCGCTCTACCAGAACATCCAGCGCTTCCTGCTCTTCCAGCTTACGGTGAACGTGACGGCGCTGTTGATCGTGCTGCTCGGCCCGGTGGTCGGGATAGAGCTTCCCCTGACGGTGATCCAGATGCTCTGGGTCAACCTGATCATGGACACCTTCGCGGCGCTCGCCCTGGCGACGGAGCCGCCGCACAGCGAGGTGATGAAGAGCAAACCCCGGAATCCGGAGGCCTTCATCGTGACGCCGGTAATGACGCACGGGATCTTCGGGTACGGCGTCTTTTTCGTGGTCGTCCTCGCCTCCATGCTGCTGCTGATACGGGGCGGCGGCGTCTCTCCCTACGAGCTGACCGTCTTCTTCTGCGTCTTTGTGATGCTCCAGATATGGAATCTCTTCAACGCGCGCTGCCTCGGCCTGAAAACCTCGGCGTTCAGCGGCCTGACGGAGAACCGGTGGTTCGCGGCCATCGTCCTGCTCGTCCTCGCGGGGCAGATTCTGATGGTGCAGTTCGGCGGGAAGGTCTTCAGAACTGTGCCCTTAAGCCTTGTTGACTGGCTGTTGATCATCGTCGGCACGTCGCCGGTGCTGCTCGTCGGCGAGCTGCTTCGCTTCAGGGCGCGGCGGCGGGAAACGGCGGCCTGAGTTTCCCCGGCGGGGGAGAGGGTTGCCTGCACGCGGCGGTCGGGAGTTCTGCGGGGGAACCGCAGGGCTTCACGCGACGAAAACTCAGCATCGTGCGCACGCATGAGCGAAAAAACAGCCGGAGAGCGGCGGACCGCTCTCCGGCTGTACTTACTGTGCGGGCTGGTCTATGCTTCTTCGTTACGCGTTGCCCTCCGCCTCGTTGCTGTACGTAAAGATGGTGTCCCACAGCTCGTCGAGCTTGACCAGCGTGTCGTCGATCGACGGGACGAGGTAACGGTCGCCTTCCTTCACCAGCAACTTCTTGTCCTCCAGCTTGCGGAGCGCGTCGTCCACCTCGAAATCCAGCGTCACGCCGAACTTTTCTTTCATCCACTGCTCGATGCGGTCGTCCAACTCGTCCTGGGAGTACGCCTTTCCCTCGGAATCCTTCCCTGTCAGCAGGAAGTAGTAGGCGAGCAGCGCTTCCTTGCACTCTTCCTCCTCCGCCTCGTGAACGAGAAAGTCGAAGACTCCGGCGTTGTTGTCCAGGTTGTGGAAGTAGAGCGTCTTCATCAGCTTCGCCTGGTGCTTCTCCTTCGTGAGCTTGTACTTCGTGAAGACCTTGAAGGCGATCGTCCCGACGATGGAGAAGGCCGCAAGGATCGGGAAGAGCTGCTCCTTGAAGTGCGCCCAGTCGATGTTCCGTCCGGCGACGATCGCGGCGATCAGCGTGCCGACGACGAGCAGCGCGGGGATGACGCGGTTCACCACGCTCAAAAAACCCGCGATGATCGGCAGGGCGATCTTTCCCTTGTCGATCAGGGTCATCTGGATGGTCACGTCGGGGAAGAGCGTCTGCAGCGTCGAGGCCGGAACGTTCTTGAAGACCTTCAGGAAGATCGTAGGCACCTTCGGCGCGCCGTTGCTCTTCTTCGCAGCAGTTTCCTTCTCCTTTTTGCCGAGCACCGCCTCGCGAGTCATGCGGCGCTCGCGTTCGTTCTCGGTCTCCGCGGCGGTCTTGATGAAGGTGTCGTAGAAGTGCTCTATGTCCTCCTGACTCTTCAGCTTGATCAGGATGAGCAGCCGCTGGATCATCTCCTCCATCTCCGGTTCAACGGGCGCGTCCTTCTTCCGGAGCGACTTCCACCAGGAGAGCGGTTCCTTCGGTTTTTGAACCTGCTTCGTTCCCCGCCGGTAGATCAGTATCTTCTCGTAATTTTCAAGATTGACCCGAACGTTCAGCCCCTTGGGGGCCGCCTTCGTCATCAGTTCGTTCAGCTCGGCGATGGGAAACTCGCGGTAGTTCGCCGCTACAAGGATTTCTTCGAGCGCCCTCACCATGCTGTCGAAGCGGGCGTCCATGCTTTCGCCGGGCGGACAGATTTTCAGGGTGTCGGCGTCGGGGTTGAAGATATGGTAGGCGCCGCGCGCCTCTTTCAGCGTACTGTGAAAGTCGTAGTGGTACGTCGCCTCGACCAGTTCGGCGACGCGGCGAAACTTCTCCCTGTCCTCCGCCGAAAGGGTCTGCTCCTCGCACAGAACGTCCACAAGGTCCTCGGTGCGCACGGGGATGAACTTGCCCAGATCCGGAGTAACCGCCATCGCAACCCCTCCTGTATTAAAAAGTTCGACGCGTCCTCTGCGGGGAAGAGCCCGCCCGAAGAATCCGTCGTCGGAAACAAACCGTCTCCACATAGTACATTCATCCGGCCTGTTTATCAATAGATTGAAAAGCTTGCCGAATTGTTGTTTTGCATTTGGAGGAAATCCCGTAAACTCTATTTTGGAACAGACATCGTATATGGAGTCACTGTATAACGGAATGGCTGTGAATGTAAAACTCTTCCTGACTCGGTTCGTACTTTTTCTCCCAGGGTTCCAAGCTTTCGTCGAAGCGTGCGGCTTCTTGTTCGTCTATTTCGAACACGGGGCTTTGATGGTATGTCCACTTTCTTCCGTCCAGTACGCCCGGCTTCAGCTCTTTTACCATCATCGGCGCAGGGAATGTCCCGTTTTCGAGGCAGACGTTGAACTTTTTACAACTTTTGAAACCCCGGCTGACGTAATTGTTGGGGTTGCCGAAAATGACGATCACGTCGTACCCGAGCGCAACCGCGCGTTCAAAGGACCGCTCCATGAGTTTTTTCCCGTACCCTTTTCTCTGGTATTCGGGCACGATGCACACCGGGCCGAAGGTAAGGATGTTTTTTTCTTCTCCGGACTCGTCGACGAGCCGTGTTTTTGTATACATGATATTCCCGATGATTCGACCGTCGACTTCGATTACAAAATCCAGCTCCGGCAGAAAGTCTTCGTGGGTCCGTAGGACATGGACTAAATAGTGCTCCGTACACCCCGGTACGTATAAATTCCAGAAAGATTTCCTGGTGATCTCTTCGACTCTCTTATAATCAGCCTCTTTTTCGTTTCTGATGACGATCGTTGCGTTCATAGAAAGCCTCCACTATTTTTATGCCCCCGAATCAGTAGCGCAAGGATATTCGATGAACATCCTTGCCTTTCCGGGAGAAGTTCGCTTGCGGGACGCTGGAAGGCCTCGGCAAGCGACAATTTTTTATTATACTCCCGTTCTGCTCATGCTACGGGCGGAGCGTTTTCTCTCCCTGCCTGTGTAAAAAAACGATCTCCGATCTCTCCGGAACAATCGAGCTCTTCGGCGGATTCAGCTCCACCTTGGGAGCGGCGCGGCGCATCGTTGCTTCCAAGGCAGCCCCCTCCTCGGGGAGTTTGACCCACCCCAGCGGGATGCAGCTGTTGCGCGAGCCTGCGAGCAAATCGGCGAAGGTGGTCTCGCCCGGTTTCCAGCCGGGGACGGAGTCGAGCGCCGGGCGGCAGGCGATGTCGATCTCTCCGTACTGGATGATCGTGCGGAAGAGCGCCTCGAACTCGGGCTGGAGGGTGAATGTGGTCAGTAGGCGGCCGATGGTCAACGGGCCGATGACGTTGGAGCAGTTCCTGATGTTGCGCACCACCACCTCGGAATCAAGAGTGAGCGTCTCGACGATCAGGTGAATGCCCTCCCGCCCCTGCTCTTCGATCAGTTGGCCGAGCATCAGCAGCTTCGAGATGGTCTCCGCGTCGATCTGGTCGGGTGTGGCGGCGTCGAGCAGATGGCCGTCCGCCAGAAGGATGATCCTGTCGGCCGAGGCCAGGGCGATGGCGGCGCAGATCTCCTCCTCGGAGCGGAAGCGGCACTCGCGGAAGACGACGCTCTCCGGGAGCGGCGTCCTGGAGTATTCGTCGTACCACGCCGCGAACTCTTCCTTCGTCTGGTTATCGACGATATGCACCGTCATGCCGAGCGAGCATGTCTCCTCGACGATGAACGGAAGCTGCGGATTAACGCCGACGATCACGAGCATCCCCGAAGGGAGGATATTTTTGCAGCGGGGCGACGGAGCGCGGGCATCGGGGAGGCTTCCGGGAGGCGGCGGAGTGAAGATCGACGCGTCGCAGGCGTTCTCGCTGAGCACGACGACCTCGGCGGACTCAGGAACCTCTTCGTCGGGGCGGGGAACCATCCGCAGTTCGCCCGATGCATCCCGATACCCCGCGGGAATCGACTTCGGAAAGGCGTTCATCATGTCGCGCCAGAGAATCTTCTCTCCCGGGGGCAGGCGGACGAAGTGAAACTCGTTCCCCTCGGGTGTGAGCAGTTCGTTGAAGATGTCCTCCGCGTAGGGGTTGATGCACATGGAGGCGATCAGCTTGCCGGTGAAGAAGAGCGGGTTGAAGAAGACCTTTGTGCTTCTGTTGCCGAACGGGCGCAGGAACTCGGTCACATGGCAGCTTCTGCTGAGGTCGAGGTAGTTCAGCACAATCACCGGAGAATGCCGTTCGTTCGGCTTGCTGTCGAGCAGCGTTTCCAAAGCGACGAGCGTCCGGGTCACGATGGGGTCGTTCAGCCGCTCCGAGAGCTTCCTGTCGGCGGCCCGTCCTCCGAGGACGACTACTGCCGACGCCTTGTGCGCGGAGATGCGTTCGAGCGCCTGCGCGTTCTGGAAGCTGCCCGTCCGCGAGATCACCTCGACGTGCGGCCTCGACTCGACGACCTGATCGGGTGATTCCGGCGGGTGTTCCCGCATCACCACCACTCTGATCAGGCGCTTCCGTTCCGTTCTGCAGTAGGACTCCAGCTCGTCGACGATGTGCGGGATGCATTCGTTCCAGCCGAGCAGGATGATGTGCCCCCGTTCGCGCACGTCGCCGCGCCCCTGCTTCAGGTCGTCGAGATGTTCCATGAGCTTGCCGATGATGATGGCGATGAGGACGCCGTTGAAGAGGACGATCCCGATGAACGAGAGAATAAGGACGAGCACCTTGACCAGCGTCTCCTGATTGTGAATCTCGAAGATGCTGTCCGAGCTGATCATCGTGATGATGGAGAACCAGAAGTTGTTTCCGTGTTCGGACTGCACGCCCAATCCGTCCAGAACGGTTGTAAATATCCAGACGAAGACGAACGATACGAGAAGCATCGTCAGAATCTGCCGGAAGATGGAGACCTCCATCAGGCGCCGGAAGCGGTAGGAGAGGCGGCGCGCGGCGTCCGAGTGCTTGAGGTGACGGAATCTGAGCAGCCGGAAGATCCTCGGGAGCCGGAGCAATCGGAGCATCGAGGCGCCTCCCCCCGGGAAGAGGAAGAAGAGGAAAATATCCCACGGAATGGCGGCGATCCAGTCCATCCACCAGTCGGCGAAGTACTCTCGCTTGTTCGACGCGTAGGTGAAGTAGCGCGCCGTCAGTTCCACCGAGAAGAGGAGCGAGAAGTAGAGGTTGAGGTGTTCGAGCTCTTCGTTGTCGACAAGCAGCGATCCTGCCGCGACCGCGACGGACATCGATATAAGAACGAGCATCGCCGCGTCCGTCGCGGGGTGCTTGAAGAGCGCGTCCAGCCGCCGTGAATAGCTTGTTTCCGCGGAAAGAGTCCGCATGACATCTCCTCCTTCTCATACCAACGGAGCATACACCGGTAGAATCTACTGAAGCAGGCGGCCTTTTACGAGCGCGAAGCCGCGCAGATCGGACTGCGCGTTGTGGGACCACGTCGACGGGTGCGAGTCGAAGACGGTGTACGTCCCGGCTTTCAGCGTCGTCTGCGGGGTCGCCTCCCATATCGCGTTCTGTACGCCTCCCTGCCCGGAGCGGCCCGTCGCGGGCCACGGTCCGTAGAGCGTGCCGTCCTGGTGGACGAGCGTGATGCTTCCGGCCGGAGTTCCGTTGTTGAAGTAGTGGTACGTATTGATGTAGGTGATCGCGTGCGGCCGGGAGATCGTGAAGCGCGTCGGCGAGGGCGGCCCGGCGGGGTTGTTCACCACGGCGGTTTTGTTCCAGTTGTTGAAGATATCAATTTCTGCCGCTTCCGGACGGGTTGCGGCGATGTCCGGAAGAGTGCTCAGCCGCAGGAGGCATGTCTCCATCGCGTCGGCATGGTGTGCGACCGCCGGGTCCTCGGAGAGAGCGAGCCCTTCCCGGTATTTCGCCAGCGCTTCTTCGTACCGTTTCTGTTGCTGGAAGGAGACGGCCTGCCGCCAGAGCGTCTCCGCAGCGCGCCGGTTTACCGCGTTTTCTGGCGGAGCGACGTGCGGTGTTTCACGCTCGGGGAGGGGAGGAAGTTGCGGCTCGTGCTCGGGAGCGGGCTTGATGGTCGCGCTGTACGTATAGGTGTTGGTGGCGCCCTGCGGCGATCCCCAGTTCCCCTCGAAGCAGAGACGAAAGATTTGCCCTTTCCGGAAAGTATGCGTTATGCGCCGGTTCGAGTTCGGAGGCAGATCCCATGCGCTCGCAAGGGCCTGCGGCACTCCAGAGGTCGCGAGGGACTGACCGTCCCCGTACAGGTCGACCGACGCCCAGCTCTGCCCCGCGCCGATGCGGACGTCGACGATCAGCGTACCGCCGTTGAGGAAGCGCCTGGCGTCCAGTTCGTGGATGCGATAGTTATGGACGCCCTGTCCGGGAGCGAAGAGCGTTCCCTGTCCCGACGCGGACCATGTAATCTCGACGGGTTCGGGGACGGGGGAGGGATGGGGCTCCGGGCGAGGAGTCGGACGCATTGCCGGAGGAATCTCGGCCGGAACCGGACCGGACTGCTCCGGAACGGCTTCCTGGACGAAGACGGCGGCACGTTCCTGTACAACGTACCCGCCCGTCGGCCAGTCATGGTAGACTCTCGCTTCGTAGACTCCTGCGGGCAATCCGCCGAAAGTATGGCTCCCGGAGCGCATGCCGCCGGTGTAGAACCACTCGCCGTACCGGTCGTCGGCATTCTCCCGCGGAGCAAGCGAAATCCAGTCGGTCTGGCTTCCGGGAAGGTTGTCGTAGACGATCTCGATAGGTTCGTCCGGCGCGTAGGACTGCTTGAGCGGGCGGACGGCGGCCTCGGAAGGCACGTGTGACAGAATGAATGCTGTCAGTATGAAAACGGAGAGAAAAAGAGACTTTCGTCGTACGGTACGCATAGAGTGTACTCCCCCTCGCTCGTGTGAATAGTGACCCCATGATACCAGAAGCAGGGCTTTTTTCGCAAAAGAGGAGCGTTTTCATTTTTGGAGAAAGGTCCGCGGACGTGGGCGGGCGTCGGAACGCTCTTCGAGCAGTCTTCAGCGAATGGAAAGAGGGGGATGCGGTGTGGTTCCCCCTCTTTCCGTCCTTTTCAGCGCCTACGCCGGTTCTATGTCCAGGAGGACGTCTTTTCCCGCGCGGACCGTGCCGGAGGCGGCCTTGAAGGATTTTACACGGTCGCCCGTGGTGATGATGACCGGCGTGAGGATGGAAGGAGCCTTCGCTGCGACGATTGCCTTGTCGAAGCGGACGATCGGGTCGCCCGCCTTCACTTTACTCCCCGCTTTTGCGATCAGCGTGAACCCTTCTCCCTCGAGCGCCACTGTTTCGATACCGATGTGCACGAGGACTTCTATTCCCTTGTGTCCCCTGATGCCGAAGGCGTGCCCGGTCGGAAAGAGCGCGACCAGCTCCCCGTCGCATGGGGCGACGACCAGCCCGTCGTCGTCAGGGTCGATAGCCACGCCGTCGCCGAGCATCTTCCCGGCGAAGACCTTGTCAGGAACCTCCTCCAGCGGAACCACCCGTCCGGAGAGGGGAGCCAGCAGTTTCAAATTTTTCTTGCCGAACCAGAACATGCGCGTCACCTCGCTATGGATGCCGCCATCCGGCGCCATGCGTGACGGCGGCCCCGGATGACGATGGAGTATGCCAAAATGTTTTCCGGCACGGCGATGCCCGGGTAGCCCGAGTCGCCTATGTGGTGCAGATCCGCGCCGCAACTCTTGGCCCAGAGCGCGATCTGCCGGATGGTCGCCTCGTCCGCCCCCTCCTGCGAGGTGCCGATTGCGGTCATTGCCAGCGCCCCCTTGGCGTGGACGACGCCGATGAGGTCGCGCACCCGCTCGGGCGAGATTCCCGGAACGGTGCCGGGGGCGGGGAGGAGCACGATGTCGGCGCCCGCGTCGGTCCACCGTCCGATGATCGCCTCGTCGACGATGTCGCTTCCGGCGTCGGTGGCGGAGCCTGCGGCGTGCATCTTCCCCGCGGCGAGAATCGGGTCGGGGCCGACGGCCTCGCGGATTCCCCGGAGCGATGCGGTGATGGAGCTTGTGGTGACGCCCGTCGCGGGGTTCCCCGTGATGACGAGCATGTCTACTCCCTGTTCGACGGCGAGACGGGCGTTTTCCGGCGTGGCGCGCCGCCCCTCGGGGAGCTTCGCCTGCGGGCCGAGCACGCGCTCCCCTTCGTCGACCGGTTCGAGGTTGATCGCTATGGGGCGGCCGATAAGTGTTTTGAGCGCCGCGATGGTTCCGGTCTGAGCACGGGTCGTTTCGGTCGCCCGCACCCTATGTCCCTGGCCGTACGTGCGCAGGAAAAAATCATCGTCGTTCAGTACGTCCAGCCCTTCGATGTGCGGAGCGCGGACGTCGAACATATTCAGCAGGATGATGTCCGCGCCGAAAGCACGTGCCAGCTCGGCGTTCGTTACGTCGCCAAGCAGCGGGGGGGCGGGGGCGATGGTCTCGGCGACGAGCGTGCGTCCCTCCGCGGCGCGGATGCTCGTCAGCAGCTCCCGCCCCGTCATCTTCGCGAGGTCGGAGGCGTTGGCGTCCAGAATTCGTCGTACCATGATGATGCTCCTTTCCTGAGTACAGCAGTTCTGCCGGTCACTTGATGCGCATGATTTCGGCGCTTGCCGCTTCGTCCACGATGAGCGTCGCGTTGGGGTGCAGCTGGAGCACCGACGCGGGCAGGTCGGGGGTCACCGCCCCCATGACCGCGCCGCGGATGGCCTCCGCCTTCTCCGGTCCCGAGGCGAGCAGCAAAATCCGCCGCGCGCTCATGATCGTCTTGATCCCCATGCTGATGGCGCTCTTGGGCACCTCGTCGCGGGTAGCGAAGAAGCGGGCGTTCGCCTCTATGGTGCTCTGCGTGAGACGGACGTGGTGCGTCCCCTTCTCGAACTTCACGTCCGGCTCGTTGAAGCCGATATGCCCGTCCCGACCGAGTCCCAGGATCTGGAGGTCGACGCCGTGCGCCTGTTCGATGAGTTCCTCGTAGCGGCGGCACTCCGCGCCGATGTTCTGCGCCGCGCCGTTGGGAATATGCCGGTGCTCCGGCGGGATATTGATGTGCCGGAAAAGATGTTCCTCCATGTAGCTGTGGTAGCTCTGCGGGTTCTCCGGCGAGAGCCCCGCGTATTCGTCCAGGTTGAACGTGGTGACGCCGGAGAAGTCGACGTCCCCTGCCCGGAAGAGGCGGACCAGTTCGTTATAGAGCCCCTTGGGGGTGTCCCCCGTGGCGAGCCCGAGCACGCACTTCGGGTTCAGGATGACACGGCTGGCGACAATGTACGACGCCTTCCGGCTCATCTGGTCATAATCCTTTGCAGTCACGATTCTCATGGCGGTCGAAGACCTCCTTTCCTTCCACGAATGTCTTGAGGACGCGCCACCCTTCGTCGAGGAGGACGAAGTCGGCCCGGTACCCCGGCTCGATGCGCCCCCTGTCCCGCTCGCCCAGCAATCGGGCGGGGTTCTCCGAGACGAGGCGCGTCGCCTCCCAGAGGGGGAGGCCGGTTGCGGCCGCAAAGTTCCGCAGCGCGAGATCGAGCGTGAGGACGCTTCCGGCGAGCGTTCCGTCGGCAAGCTTCGCCTCCGGACCGTGGACCGTGACCGTCTGGCCTCCCAGGTCCCACTCGCCCTCGCCGAGGCAGGCGCCGCGCATGGCGTCGGAGACGAGAACGATGCGCTCGACGCCCTTCATCTTCAGCAGCAGCCGGAAGACGGCCGTGTGCGAGTGAACGCCGTCGGCGATCAGCTCGCAGAAGACGTCCGCGTCGAGCGCGGCTCCCGCGAGACCGGGGGTTCTGTGGTGGAATGGCGGCATGCCGTTGAAAAGGTGCGTCACGCTCTTCGCCCCGTTGCGGAACGCCTTCATCGCCTGCTCGTAACTCGCCTGCGAATGGCCGAGCGAAGCGACGATCCCCTCTTCCCGGAGCGCTTCCAGGAAACGACCGTCCGTATCTTCTTCGGGAGCGAACGTGACAAGGCGCAGGGCGCTCTTTCTGCGGCGCACGAACTCCGGGTCGGGACGGCGCAGGTGCGTTCCGTCCTGCGCGCCGAGGCGGGACGGGCTGATGTAGGGGCCTTCGAGGTGCGCGCCCAGCACCCTCGCTCCGTCCGGAGGCGCATTTTTCGCCGCTTTCACTGTGTCGAGCGCCGCCTCGATGCGCGCTTCGTCCATCGTCATGGTGGTCGGGCAGAAGGCAGTGACGCCGTGTGCTGCCAGCCCTCCCGCGATGGCCGAGAGCGATTCCGCCGCCCCGTCCATCGTGTCCACGCCGCAGACGCCGTGCACGTGGATGTCCACGAATCCGGGGACGATCCACGCCCCCTCCGCGTCGAGCGTTTCGATACCCGCAGGAAGCTCGCTCTCAGGGAGGATATCGAGAATCCGTCCGTCGAAGAGAAGAACCATACCGCCGAGCCAAGTGCGCCCCGCGACTATTTTACCGCCTGTGATCGCTTTCATTGCCGTACCTCCGTTGTTGCCGATTACGAACGCCCTCCCGTACAACCGGCGAAGGGAGGGCGTCTACAAAAAACCGGGAAATGCCGCGTCCGCGGCGCAAAGCCGCGAGAGTGTTCTTTCGCGGGGCGTCTCGGGATGGAACGCCCCGCGGAATCTTTTATTTTTTCATGTGCTGTTTCATGACGTCGGCCAGCAGCTCGGCCTTCGTTCCGACGACGACCTGGAGCGTCGTCGCGTTGGGACGGATGAGTCCTGTAGCGCCGAGGGCCTTGATCTGCGCTTCCTCGACCACCTTGCCGTCCTTCAGGACGAGGCGGAGGCGGGTGATGCACGCGCCGATCTCCTCGATGTTCTGTACGCCGCCCAGACGGGCGATGTACTCCTTCGCCAGGTTTTCAAGATCCGCCGTGGAGACCGCGGAGGCTGTGGCGCCGGTCGCCTCTTCCTCGCGTCCCGGAGTAAGCAGGTTCATCCCCTTGATGACCGCGACGAAGAGGAAGTAGTAGACCGCCGCAAAGGCAAGCCCGATGGGGATGATCATCCACCCCTTCGTGGAGAGCCCGTAGTTGAGCACGTAGTCGATCGCGCCCCCCGAGAAGCCGAATCCGTGGAGGACGCCGAGCATGGAGCAGAGCGCCAGCGAGACGCCGGTCAGCAGAGAGTGCGCAATGTAGAGGACGGGCGCGAGGAACATGAAGGCGAACTCGATCGGTTCGGTGATACCGGTCAGGAAGGATGTCAGCGCCACGCTGAGCAGGATTCCCGAGACCGCTTTCTTATTCGCTGAACGGGCCGTGGTGTACATCGCCAGAGCAGCCGCAGGAAGAGCGAACATCATGATGGGGAAGAAGCCCGTCATGAAGACGCCCGCCGTCGGGTCGCCCGCGAAGAAGCGGTGAAGGTCGCCCGTGACCACCTGTCCGGCCGCGTTGGTGAACTCGCCGAAGACGAACCAGACCATGCTGTTGAGCACGTGGTGCAACCCGAGCGGAAGAAGCAGCCTGTTCAGCGTGCCGAAGGTGAACGCGCCGAGCAGTCCCGCCCCAAGAAGCCACTCGCCCACGCCGTGGATGGCCTGTTGAATCGGGGGCCAAATGTAGCCGAAGACGAGCGCAAGGACGATGCTGGCAAGAGATGCCGCGATCGGAACGAAGCGCTTGCCGCCGAAGAAGCCGAGGAAGTCGGGGAGCTTGATGTTATGGTACTTGTTGTAGAGCATTCCCGCCGTGATGCCGGAGATGATGCCCGCCAGCACGCCCATGTTGATCGTCGAGTTGATGGTGACGACGGCCTTGGTCAGCGTGAAGTAGCCCACCGCGCCGGCGAGGGCCGCGGCGCCGCCTCCGTCGAACGCCACGCCCACCGCGATGCCGACGGCGAAGAGCAGCGCCAGGTTGTCGAAGATCGCCGCGCCCGCCTGCATGATGAACGGGATGTCCAGCACGTCCGACGCGCCGAGCCTGAGAAGCAGCGCCGCCGCCGGGAGCACCGCCACCGGAAGCATCAACGCCTTACCGAGTTTCTGCAAACCTTTAAGCATGTACAACACCCTCCTCTATTGAATTGGGGGCCGCGCCCCCTGAAGCCCTAAATACCGAAGGAAATCTCGTACTTGAATCGTTTTCCCCTGTAGACGCACTTTGAGTACTCCACCGGAGTTTGCGGCTCGGCGTAGGCGACTCTTCTGAAGAGCAGCACCGGAGTTCCGGAGTCAAGATCGAGGTTCTTGGCCTCGAAGTCGGAGCAGAATACCGGCTCGATGGTTTGCGAGGCGTGCGAAAGCTTCATGCCGAAGTGCTCCCGCATCAGCGTATAGAGCGACCGCCCCTCCAGCAGATCGCGCGAGAGTTCCGGAAAACGGCACTTGGGAACCCATGCGTTCTCGAGCGAAAAAGGCTCCCCCTCCACGTAGCGGAGGCGCAGGATGTTGAAGACGATGGGGTCGTGTTGGGGAAGCTGCAAGGACTCGCGGATCGTGCGGGACGCCTCCTCCTCGTCGAAGGCGAGAATGTGCGTCATCGCGTCGAGCCCCGCGGCGCGGATGTTCTCGGAAAAACCGGTGAGACTGGAGGATGTGCAGGTCGGCTTGGGATAGGAGACGAACGTACCCCTTCCCCGTTCTCGGTGAAAGACACCCTCGTCCACCAGCGCGGAGACGGCCTTGCTCGCCGTCATGCGGCTGATGGAGAACCGCTCGCAGATGTCGCGCTCGGACGGGACGCTGTCGCCCGGCGCAAGGTCGCCGTCGTCGACCATCGCCTGCAAAATCTCTTTGAGCTGGTAGTAGAGCGGAACCGGGCTCTCTTTGTCCAGTACGCGCATGGGCAATTTCCCCCCGAGAGGTAGAGTTGTCTGCATGTTATGTGGACTATACCACGTCGGCGGCGAGTGCGTCAAGCGAAGTTTTAAAAGAAAACAAGACTCTTTGAAGAGGGAGGCCAATGCGAGTTCCTCCTATAAGCCCGCGTTTGTGTTTTCTCTAGCCTTCGGGGTCCGCTCGCAAGGCGATGTGGTTATCGTTCCGCAAACAGTTCCGCGAACTCGGCGAGGGAGCGCCTGGTATGTCCGTCTCTCCCCGTGACGGCCTCGGCTCGGACCATCGAGTTGAGCACGGCCTCCTCGGTTGCTTCCACGGCGGCGCGGAAGAGGAGGTTAATCTCGTTTTCGTTGAACATGCCGATTTGCCGCACAGGAGCTGTTTCGTCGTGGAAGACGCGGTTGGCGGTCGTGAAGGCGACGGCGATCTCGCCGCTCCCGTTGCCGATGAAGGCGCCGGTGCGCGTGATGCCGACCGAGGCGCGCCGTGCGACCCTTTTGAGCTGCCGCTCCGTGAGAGGGACGTCGGTCGCGAGCAGCGCGATGATCGATCCCTGCTCGTCCTCCGGAGGGGCGATCCCGAAGATGGAGGCGCCGACCTTCCGTCCGTCCACGGTCAGGTCTTCCATCTGGCCGAAGTTGGAGAGCACGAGCGCGCCCAGCGTGAACGACGCGCCGCCGCACTCGACGATGCGCGACGCCGAGCCGATTCCCCCTTTGAGCTGGTAGCACGACATTCCGCGCCCCGCGCCGACCGCGCCCTCCTCGAAGTTGGCGCCCGCCGAGGCGATGGCCCGCAGCACGTGCTCCCCGCGGACCGGAAGCGCGCGGATGTCGTTCAGGAAGCCGTCGTTGCACTCGAAGACCGCCGGGTTCACCGTCCCGGTCTCCCTGCCGATGTCGGGGTTCGCGGCGAGCATAGAGCGGACGAGCGCCTCGGACGCTGCGCCCACGCCGAAGGTGTTGGTCAGCAGGATCGGCGTCTCGAGCGTGCCCATCTCCTCGATCTGGACTATGCCGCACGACTTGCCGAAACCGTTGATCACGTGGCACGCCGCCATGACTTTTTCGCGGAAGAGGTTCCCCGGCGCCGGAATAACGGCGGTCACACCGGTCTGTACCGGGCCGTCGGCGAGGGTGCAGTGTCCGACGGCGACGCCGGGGACGTCCGCGATCGTATTCCGCAGTCCTTTGGGCATACGGCCGATGCGGATGCCGTAGTCCTCGATGCGTTGTGAAGATATCATTTTTCGTTCTCTCCTTTTTCTGTTTTCGGAGGTTCTGCTGATGCGCAGCGGCATCGTTCGTTCTGCTCGTCGAGGAAGCAGAAAAATTTCTGGTTCTGCTCCATCGTGCCGATGATGCCGACGAGATCTCCTTCCCGCAGTATGAAGTCGCCTCCGGGGTTGGGCAGAAGCGCGCCGTCGCGGAGCACCGCCACCACCGAGACGCCGAACTCGGCCCTGATGTTCGCCCCGGCGATGGTCTTTCCCTCGAGCGGTCCGTCCTTGTGTATGGCCTCCCACTCCAGTTCCAGCGTCGATGCGGCGTGCAGCAGCTGCGAGAGAAGGCCGTAGTCGGCGTTATTCTCCCGCAGCGGGCCGTAGACGTTCCGCCGGAGCGTCTCCAGCTCCCTGTGGATCGTCGCGCCCGGTACGTCGAGGTGAATGAGCGCCTGCCGGGCCATCTCAAGCCCCGCTTCGAACTCGGGCTGGATGATGCGCGAAATTTCGCGGTCCTCGTCGGGGAACTCCCCGCCCTCGCCGCTGACGTCGCGGGCCAGAATCCGGAGAGTGCGATTGCGCTTCCGGACCGCGCTGACTACGTCCTGAATCTCCAGAGCCCCATGGAGCGTCAGGACAAGGAGCTTTGCCTTCTCGACGCACGCCGCTTCCAGAACCGCGTCCTGTCCGGGATCTCCGAGAAGGAGTCGCAGTCCCTTCTTTTTCGCCTCAAGAAAGAGCGCGTGGTTCGGCTCGATGACGACGTAGGGAAGCCGCATGCTGTGGAGGACGAGCCCGATGTGTCGGGCGAAGATGCCTCCGCCGGCAACGATCACGTGCCCGGACAACCCGTCGGGAGAGATGTTGACCGTCTGGACCGCGTCTACTTTTCGCCGCCTTTTGAAGAGCGCGTACACAGGCGCGGTCAGCGCAGTGGCGGGCGGACCCAGAAGCATGGAGAGGATGACCGTGTTCAGGGCGAAGGAATAGACGTCCCGCGGAACCGCGCCGGAGTCCAACCCTGCCTGAAGCAGGATGAACGCGATTTCGGAGATCGGGATCATGCCGAAGAAGACTGCGGCGGGGATGACGTTGCGGAAGCCGAACAGCCTCACCGTGGCCGAAAGGATGACGCCTCGGCCTACGGCGACGGTAGTCACGAGTCCGAGGGTGACGCCGATATGGTCCAGTAGAAAGGCGGGGTCGAGCAGCATGCCGATGGCGACGAAGAAGAGCAGTCCGAAGAGGTCGCGGACAGGAATAAGGTCGCTCAATGCGCGGCGGCCGTAGTCCGATTCGCTGAGCACAAGGCCTGCCATGAAGGCGCCGAAGGCGAAGGAGAGCCCGAGCGCGTAGGTCAGGTACCCGATCCCGAGGCCGATGCCGGTGACCGTGAGAAGAAAGAGTTCCCGGGACTCCCACCGCGCCACATGCTTCAGGAGGAGCGGGATGAACTTTGCGCCGATGTAGAGCATCGCGGAGACGAAGAGCACGACCTTGACGACGGGGACGAAGATGGAGAGGACGGAAAAGACGGCGTCGTCCAGCCCCATAAGAAGCACCATCAGCGGAATCACCGCGATGTCCTGCACGATGGACATGCCCAGCATCACCCTGCTCGACAGCGTGCCGAGCTGTCCTCTCGAGGAGAGCGTCTTGAGGATGACCGCGGTGCTCGACGAGATGATCCCGACCGCGAACCAGAGCGACGGAAGGGGGGCCCACCCCATGAAATGCCCGATGGCGAACCCGAGCGCAACCGTCAGCAACGCCTGGAGGGCGGTCCCACCGAGGGCGATTCGCTTGATCGGGAGGATCTGCTTGAGGGAGAATTCGAGCCCCAGGGAGAAAAGAAGGAGCGCGACGCCGATTTCGGCAAGATTTTCGATGCGGTCGACGTCCGCGACGGTGATTCCTCCAGTGTAGGGGCCGACGACGATGCCCGCCAGAATATACCCGAGGATGAGCGGCTGATTCAGCCGTCTGGCGATGAGTCCGCCGACGAGCCCCGCGAGAACGACGAGAATAAGATCCGATGCGATGCCCATGCGATCTCCTTCTTTCCGGTTTTCTTGCTCTTATTCTTGCATCCTCGGAGAAAAAGTGCAAAGCATTTCTTGCATCCACTGGTATGCGGTGTAAAAAAGACAATAAAAATCCTTGACTTTTAAATGACTTCCCATATACTAATAAGCAAATAAAAGAGGCGTGCGTGTTTCAAGAATGTTTTTTTGCCGGAAGCTTGTTTTTATCTCTTGTTGCGTCTCTTGTAATGTTTTGCTTCCCGGTATGAAAGGAGGAGTTCTCATGAGCGAGGAAAAGGTAGGATGCACGGTTCCCGCTGCGGAGGTCGAAGGAATGGGCGCCGAGGCTGCGCCCGCCGAAGAGGTGAAGAAGGAGGCTGTTCGAATGGGTGTTACGGTTGGCATGAAGGCGCCTGATTTCACTGCGCCGGCGTTTTACAAGGGCGGATTCACCACGGTGAAGCTATCGCAGTTTGCGGGAAAGTGGGTTTCCCTCTGCTTCTATCCGGGCGACTTCACCTTCGTCTGAGCGACTGAAGTGTCGGCAGTTGCCGACCGTTATGCGGAGTTTCAGGCATTGGGCGTGGAGGTTATCTCCATGAGCGTGGACAGTCAGTTCGTCCACAAGGTATGGAACGACGTCGAGCTCTCCAAGATGATCGAGGCGGGCGGAGTTCCCTTCCACATGGGCTCCGACGGCGGCGGCGCCATCGGAACCGTCTACGGCGTGTACAGCCCCGCTCAGGGCGTCGATTTCAGAGGGCGCTTCCTCATCGACCCGGACGGTGTGATCCAGGCGATGGAAATTCTCACTCCTCCCGTGGGCAGGAACGTCGACGAGACGCTGCGCCAGGTTCAGGCGTTCCAGCTTGTGCGTAAGACCGGCGGCAAAGAGGTTACTCCCTCCGGATGGACGCCGGGCGGCAAGGTGCTCAACCCCGGTCCCGACCTGGTGGCGAACGTCTGGAAAGTGTGGAATCCCAAGGACGTCTACGGCAAGAAGTAAGCCGTTTGGAATAGAGCGACAAAAAAGCGCCCCTTCATCAAGAAGGGGCGCTTTTTCAGCTGCTTATTTTCTTCGCCGCAGCAGGAGAAGAGCTCCCGGAAGGAGCAGGAGGGCCGGCGAGATTCCTCCCGCGGATGTAGCGCATCCGCTTGTTCCCTGTGTCTGCGCGTTCTTCGGGCGCGGCGCCGCGAGAATGAGCGGATCGGCGTATTTCCCGTCCTTCAGGCCGTCGAACACGATAATGCCGGCGCCCTCAAGCGGTTGGACCAGGCGTGAAGGGTTGTTCGTGGCGCCGTCGAAGATGAGGAGCGTGAACGCGACCGTATAGGAGGCGTCCTGTGCCTTCGTGTCAAAGATTTCGTCGGCGGGGTTCTTCACGGCTTGTGCCTTGAAGAAGCTGTTCAGAGAGTAGCCTCCAGCCCGAACGCTCTCCGCCAAATCAAAGCAGCGCGCGTTGTCCCCTTCCCCTATCCATTTGAAGATGCGGAGTTCGTCAAGAAACGCGTCGCCCAATGATCTCCCTGAAGCGACGCCCTTTTCGATCCTGCTCACGATCTTCGGATCGGCCGAGGCAAGGTCGGAGTGGGTCACTGTAAAGGTAATCCTCACGACGAGGAACTTCCCCCTGAGGTTCGTAGCTCCGGTCTCAAGTTCGAAACTCTCGGTCTGCAGCAGGAAGGGGAGCGCGTCGTTCCCCTCCGCGTCTCTATGCATCGCAGGAGCAATATGTGCAATGATTGCGGTCTGCACATCATCCGAGATAGCCTTCATTTGTAAGGAGTTTCCACCGGAGGGGAGAAACGCCGATAAAGCGGCATAACGCGCATCTCCAAGGTCAAGAGCATGTCTCTTTGCCGCGACGATTCGGGCGATGTCCTCCCTTTCTGTATCGGTCATCTCGGGAAGAAGCACCGACGGCCTGATCAACTCAGGGGGAATGATGTCATCCGGATCTTCCGTAACAACAGGCGGTTCGGGACTCGGCGAAGGTCTCGTAATCACCTCGTCGTTTGTATCAACGACCTCGTCCGTTTCTTCTTCTTTTTCTTCTTCGGTATCGGCGTCGGTGTCCGCATCGTCATCTTTCTCTGTGTTCTCCTCCTTCACTGGAGGCTGTTCGGTTTCGGGAGTTTCTTTCGACGTTTCTTTCTCAGCTTTGTCTGTCTCTTCGGCCGCCGAAGCGGAGTTTTTTTCGTCATCATTTTCCGGCGGCAGTATTTCGCCCGTATACGTTGTGCCCTTCGCCGGTGTTTGTGCTTCCGCTTTCATGGGTTCTTTTTTGGGTGTTGCCGCAGATTTCGGGATGTAGACCGCAACAGCCTGTACCGTCTCGCCGGGAGATACCTCCAGGGAGATGGTTTCGGGCGATTTCCATTGTTCGACGCTCAAAAAGGAAACGGAATACTCACCGGGGGCAAGTCCTTCGATAAGCGCGCCGCTTTCGAGGTCGAGCTTATCGCCGATAGCCCATCTACCCTCTGAAGGCCCCTCAATCGTGACGAGGACGGAGCCCGTGCGAACATACGCGGCCGACAGGGCTGCAACGCCGCCGGAACCGACCGTGACGTTCGCGTCCTTCGGCTTCAGCCACCCCTCGACCTCCGTAAAAGAGATGGTGTAGTCGCCGGGTACAATCCCTTCACGTATATTCCCGCTGAGGAACTCCCCTTTACCGTTGATATTCCAACGGGCTTCTTCAGGACCGTCGATTTCCGCCCGGATGGAACCCGTTAGCTGAACGTATGCCGCGGCCGCCTTCGCGCCGCTCTCGTTGCTGATCTTCACCGGGATACTCTCCGGAGTCTTCCAGCCGACGATGTTATTGAAAATAAGTGTTGCGTCTCCCTCGGCGATAAGAAGAGTTTCCCCGGAGGTCCTCCATGTTTTGCCCCCGTCGGCGCTCCAGCGCGCTCCTGCATCGGCCGCTCCTTCCGGAGAGATCGCAACAGAAATTGCTCCCCATCCGGCTTTTTCGCTCTCTACATCCCCGCTTTCCGGTTCCGTAATGAGCGGTTGACCGGAAGCCGGATGATCGGGCGTTCCAGGTGGAACCTCCAAGAGAGCGGTAGCAACGCTCTCGTTGTTCACCTTTGTCTGCGAAACGGAATCTTCCGAATCGGCGCAGGCTACACATGGAAAAGACAGGAAAAAGGCATACAGAACAATAAAAAACAACCCAAGCTTCAAACACTTCACCGCGGTGCTTTTTTTTCGCGCCGGCATTCGCTCATCCCCTTCCGATGTCGGCAGAGCAGTCTTCCGATATACTTCCCCAGTGAGTCAGTGTACGACGACCGAATACGCCTGTCAATCGGAATCGGATGTTTGCCTATGATCGAAAGAAAAAACGCAAACTCTTCTCCCGCCTGAGCGTATGATTGCCTGAGGGAGAAGAATTTGCGTCTTGTACTCTACCGAGGATCAGAGAATGTGCTGAGGGGCTTTACCCTCTTTTTCGCCTCAAAAGGAGAAGTGGAAGAAGCAGTGTCAGCAACCCTGCGCTTCCGGCGGCAGTCCGACATCCGCCGCTTCCGCCTCCTCCATGCGGAGGCGTAGGATCGTCCGGGTCGTAGTATTCGAACGCTCCCATGTCGACACCGGAACCCCTCGGACGGGAGATGCCGCGCTGGTCCAAAGCAGGTACGATAACGCCGGCAATCCTTGTTCCTACGGCCAATCCCGCGTCGATCGCAGGGCTTTCCTCGTCGATCGCGCAGGTGTGTGTGTCTCCTCCGTTGTTGGCAAGGCTTCCAAGCCGGGGATCCTGGTCGATGTTCCCTTCCCCGCTGAAGCCTCCTTCGACGATGCTGTAGGTGATCGTGGTTGTTCCACCCTCCATTCTGACCTCCGTACCGTTGCCCCAGAGGATGGAGTTGGCGATGACGGGACTGCCCGCGACGTTGAACAGCGCGCCGCCGATGGACGCTCTGTTTGCCCTGAATGTAGCGTTGACAACGATGGGGCTGCTTGCGTCGTTGAGCAGCGCACCTCCGTGCTCCGCCGCCCTGTTCTCTGAAAACGTACAGTTCACGATGATCGGACTGCTGTCCCAGTTGGCGACGGCGCCTCCGTTGTTCGCCCTGTTTTCGGCGAATGTGGATTTCTGAATGGAGGGGCTGCTTTTGTGGTTGAAGAGCGCGCCGCCGTCGATTGAGGCTCGGTTCGACATGAATGTGGAGTCTGTGATTTCAGGGCTGTACTCCCAGTTCACCATGGCGCCGCCCGTTTCGATTGCCATATTACTGGAGAATGTGCATTTTTCTATTGTCGACGCTGGGCTCTGCGCGCGAGATGCACCTCCATTCTCCAAGTCGCCCTGGAGGAAGATACCGCCGCCCGCCTGCGCCTGGTTATACGAAAAAAGAGTGTCGACTAACGAGAGTGTGCTTCTTTCGGCGAAGATGCCGCCGCCGAGAGTAGCTTCGTTGTAGGAGAACTTTGAATCTCTGATGAGCGGGGTGCTCTCTCCGGCGTAGAGAGCGCCTCCGTTGACAGCACTGTTGAGTGTAAAGGTGCAGTTCGTTATCCTGGGGCTGCTTCCGGAGATGTATATTCCGCCGCCCCGGCTTTGTTCATCGTCTCCGTCCGCGCGCCCTCCGGTGATCGTAAACCCGTCGACAACGGGCGAGCCGCCGACATCCCCGCTGACAAGCAGCACATGATAGCTGTTGACGTACCCATCATCGGTGTCCATGAGGCCTGAAAGGATGGTTGTGTTCTCTTCCCACTTTCTCTGATCCCTGGCGGTTTCGTCCCCGGCGAAGCCCCCGTAGAGGGAGATGCCGCCGTTGACCAGAAACGACTGCTCCTTCGAGGGAGCAACGTCCTGCGATACGACAAGCGGCCTGTACGTTCCGGCAACGACCCAGAATTCGTTTCCCGGACCTGCTTCCGCGAGCGTGCTTGCGAATTCCTGCTCCCCGAGGGCTTTTTCCCATGAAGAACCGTCTCCGGTTCCTCCCGGTTTGACCTTGTATACCGCTCCCTCTGCCTGTGAAAACAGACAGGCCGCCGCAAAGAACATAAGAAGACAGCGGCGGATATAGAGTGTCGACTTCATAAAATAACCACCTTTCCAATCAAAATCAGGCCGTTTTTTGTGAATAAAGGGTCTTCCCGAAGCAAAACGGCTGTGCGTCAACCTGGTTCTTATTATACTCTATGAATTTTCCCATGCAAAAAGGCGGCCGCGCGTTTCGGACGCTGGCCGCCTTCTTTTCTCTTGGTTCCCGTTCTTTCAAATGCGCTACAGCGCGACGGGCTTCAGGTGGGCGAGGAAGTGTTTCAGTCCTTTCACCGGCGGTTCGTAGACCATTTCGAGCCCCCAGCGGATCGAATCGCGCCGCTTGTACACGTTGACGATGCTCTCCGCGACGTACTCGATGTGGCTGTTGGTGTACGTGCGGCGGTTGACCGCGAGACGGAAGAGCTCGAGCTTCGGGAAGATCCGTTCGCCCGTATTCTCGTCCGTGGTCTCGAAGGCGAGCGCGCCGAGGCCGATGCCGCGGATGGCGCCTTCGCGGTAGATTTCGACCGAGAGCACGTCGGCGGGGTAGCTCCCCTGCGGAATGTGCGGCAGGAAGGCCGCGGCGTCGATGAAGACCGCATGGCCGCCGATTGGCTGAATGCAGGGCACGCCGCCCTCTTCGAGCAGATCGCCGAGGTAACGGACCTGCGCGATGCGGTGAGTCAGGTGCTGTTCGTCGGTCATCTCGTGGAGGCCGACCGCAAGCGCCTCCAGATCGCGTCCCGCGAGGCCGCCGTAGGTGGCGAAGCCCTCGAAGAGGATGACTCTGGGGACGATCTTGTAGTACATCTCCTCGGTGCGGCAGGCGACGAGGCCGCCGATGTTCACCAGCGGATCCTTCTTGCACGAGACGGTGATGGCGTCGGCCGTGTCCATTGTGGCCTTCAGAATCTCCGCGATGCTCATCCGCGCGCACTCTTTTTCGCGGTTCTTGATGAACCATGCGTTTTCGGCCATGCGCGCCGCGTCGAGGAGCACGGGAATACCGTGTTTCTTCGCGACGGCGGAGACCTCTCTGAGATTCGCCAGGCTTACCGGCTGACCGCCGCCCGAGTTGTTCGTGATGGTGACCATGATGAAGGGGATGCGCGCCTTGCCGTACTCCGCGATGGCTTTTTCGAGCTTCGCGATGTCGACGTTCCCCTTGAACGGGTGCTGGTTGGTGCGGTCGAAGGCTTCGTCGATCACGCAGTCCACGGAGGACGCCTTGCAGTTGAAGATGTGCCCCCTGGTGGTGTCGAAGGGCATGTTGAAGGGGATGACGTCGCCCTCCTTGACGAGCGAGCCGAAGACGACGTTTTCGGCTGCGCGCCCCTGATGGACGGGAATGGTGTAGTCGAAGCCGAGGACCTCCTTGACTGCCTTCTTCAAGTTGAAGAAGCTGTCGGCGCCGGCGTAGGCCTCGTCGCCCATCATGATGGCGGCCCACTGCTGCTTGCTCATCGCGCCTGTTCCGGAGTCGGTGAGGAGGTCGATATAGACGTCCGCGCCGCGGAGACCGAACATGTTGAAACGGGCTGCTTCAAGCGCTTTCTCGCGCTCGTCCTTGCCGGGAACGCGGACCGGTTCTACCATCTTGATGCGAAAAGGCTCGGGGGGTACCTTCACGACCATGAATTTTTTCCTCCTTTTCAATTGAGAAAAGATCGGGTTTCTTCCGTTATTCTACCCTATATTCTCCTGTTTTGCTATTTTTTTCGCATCATCGGTGAAAAACTTTTTGCAGTGCCTGCCGGGAGGTTTGGAGAAACAGCAGGAATCACCGTAGAGGAATGGCGGAGGTGTTATATAATGAACGATATTTTCTGTGTTTAGGGAGGCTCATATGCGTTTAGTGTTGTACAACATCAGGTATGGAACCGGAACCGGATGGAGCTATCACCTTCCGTTTCCTTTCTCGGGATGTCTTCGGAGGACGGAGGGGCGCTTCCGGCGTATCTCGGAGTATGTCTCCAAACTGAACCCCGATCTTGTCGGGCTGGTGGAGGCGGATTCCGGATCGTTCCGTCAGAACGGCTCCTGTCAGGCGAAGGCCTTGGCCTCTCGGATCGGGGGCGAGTCGGTTTTCGCATGCAAGTACGACTCCGGCTCCATCGTTTCGAAGACGCCGCTGCTGAAATCGCAGGGGAACGCCGTCATCACGAAGCTCCCCATGATCGGGACGAAGGAGCATGTGCTGAGCAAGGGTGTCAAGAAGACGCTGCTCGAAGTCGAGTTCGACGATTTCACGCTCTTCCTGACGCATCTTCCCTTGGGGTACGCCGCACGGTCCGTGCAGCTCGGCGAGATCGCGGAGCGCTGCATCGACGCGAAGAAACCGGTTATCCTGGCCGGCGACGGCAATACCTACAGAGGTGAGCGGGAACTGCGCTCGTTCTTCCGGAAGACCGGTTTTCAAAACGCCAATCCGACGAACACGCCGACATTCCCCAGCAGGATTCCGGCGCTCGCGCTCGACTTTGTTCTCTACGGGCCGGGGATCGAGATGGAGCGTTTCGACGTGCCGCGGGTCCGTTATTCGGACCATCTGCCGCTGGTGTGCGACTTCACGGTCGCCCGCCCCAAAAAGGAGCGACGCGCTCAATGACCGTCACGATGCTCTTGTATTCGGCCTATGAACTTTCTTCGATCGCCATCCGCCTCGTCATGCTCTGCTACATCCCGCTGAAGCACACCCCCTCCACGGCGACCGCATGGCTGCTCGCCATCTACTTCTGGCCGTGGCTGGGCTTCCTGCTGTACTCTCTCTTCGGCTCGACCAGCCTGCCCCAAGAGCGAATCGACCGCCATGAAACGATGCTTCGCAGCCTCGACGAGGACAAACGGATGTTCCGCCGAATCTTCGACGAAGAAGCCCACTGGCTTCCGGACGAACTTGTGCGCTTCGGCGCGCTCGGCAGAAAGCTCGGCGACATGTGCATCACCCGGGGGAACGACTTCCTCCTTATCGACCGGGAAGAGGCTTTCATCCGCTCGCTTGCCGCCGATGTGGAGAACGCGCAGCGCTCCGTCCACCTGCTTTTCTACATTTTCGCCCGCGATGCGGTAACCGAGCCTCTCTTCCGCGCGCTTGAAGGCGCGGCGGCGCGGGGCGTTGCGTGCCGCGTACTCGTCGACGCGCTCGGGGCCAAGCCATTCCTGAAGCGCGACGCCGAACGCCTTCGAGCAGCGGGAATCAGGGTGGAGAAGGCGCTGCCTCCTCGGTTGCTTCGCCGGACTCCGACCACCGCCCGCTACGACCTCCGCAACCACCGGAAGATCGCCGTGATCGACGGCCGCGTAGGGTACACCGGGTCGCACAACGTCACGGAGCCTTCCTACGGCGGAAAGGCGAAGGGGCTGCTCTGGCGCGACCTTACGCTCCGGCTCGTCGGCCCCGTGGTGTTGCAGCTTCAGGGGGTCTTCATGGAGGACTGGTTCGTCGAGACGCGGGAGATGCTCCTCTCCGACGAGGCGTTTCCGGCTCCCGAATACGCGGGCGAGGCTGTCGTTCAGACGGTTCCGAGCGGGCCGTCCTATCCGTGGCAGAACTACCAGCGGCTTGTCGTCTCGGCGCTCCACGGCGCGAAGAAGCGCGTGGTCATCACGACGCCGTACCTCATTCCCGACGACGAACTGCTTCACGCGCTGGAGACAGCGGTGCTCGGCGGCGTGCGTATCCAGCTCGTCATCCCCGAGAAGAGCGACCAGTTCCTCGTGGGGAACGCCGCGAAGGCGTACTTTGACGCGCTGCTTGAGGCCGGAGTGGAGATCCGCCTCTTCCAGGACGGCATCCTGCACTCGAAAACCATGACGGTGGACCACGACCTCGCCTTCCTCGGGACGAGCAACTTCGATATCCGCTCCTTTGCGCTGAACTTCGAGTTGAACCTTGTGCTCTACGGAAGAGGCGAGACGGAGGCTATCCGGAAGGCGCAGGACGTCTATATTGCCTCTTCGAGGCGTCTGACCGCGGAGGAGTGGATGGAGCGTCCCCGCGCGTTCCGCGTGCTCCACGGAGTGACGAAGCTCTTCAGTCCGCTGCTGTAAACCGAGTCGTCGTGAACCTGTTGACGAAATGAGGAAATGACATATACTTCGCCGTGGATCAGCGGATTTAAAGAAAGAAACAAGGAGGAACAACGTACCGTGATGAAGCGAATACATCTCCTGCGGGCAGCCGTTATTGCCGCTCTGCTGTTTGCTTTTGCAGGGAATGCCGCCGGTGAAAGCGCCGAGTATTCGGATCCTGCGCGCTGGCTCTCGTTGCCGAGCTATACATTGATGGATACCGATATTTTCTATCTTTACCCTACTGCATGCAGGAATGAAGAAGCTGCGATTCGCGGCGTCGACGATCCGTGCATGCTGGAAGGAGCGCTGGAGCTCTTCGAGCGGGAGATACCGCTTCTCGAAAAGCTGGGGGATGTGTACGCCCCCTACTACAGCCAGGCGTCGGCCTACCGCAGCTCGCTGCCCCGGGAGAGGCGGCGGGAACTTGTGAACGGCGCTCCCCGGAGGGACGTCTTCGCGGCGTTCGACTACTATATGGAGCACTACAACCTCGGGCGGCCGTTCATCCTCGTCGGGAGCTGCCAGGGTGCGGAAGTACTGATTCAGCTGCTTTCCGAATACATAAGCAAGGATTCGCCGATTTACGGAAGGATGCGCGCCGCATACCTCAGCGACTGCGACGTCCCCGAGGACTTCCTGCTGTCGAACCCGCACCTTCGGCTTGCACGGACGCCTGACGGGGATGGCTTTGTCATCTCCTCCGCAGGGGATGTCTCCGCCGTTCCGGGGAGTGAGCTGCAGAAACAGTAACGCGGAGCACTCCTCTTTGGCATACAACGCCGCGCCCGGAGTTTCCTTCAGGGCGCGGCGTTTACGTTCCCGGTAGCTCGATCTCGACGGCGAGCCCGCCCTCCGGACGGTTCCGCGCGCTGATAACGCCGCCGTGCAGCGCCGCCGCCCTGTGTGCGATGGCGAGTCCGAGCCCCGTGCCTTCGCTTGCGGATATCCGCTCGCGGGCGCGCTCGACGCGCCGGAAGGGGATGAAAATAGTCTCCAGCTCGCCGGGAGGAACGCCGGGGCCTTCGTCTTCGACCAGGATGTGAAGCGGCCGCTCTGTCTCCGGAACGCGGAAGAGGGAGACTCGCACCTTCCCTCCGTCCTGCCCTGTTGTGTGCTGCGGGGTGTAGCGGAGCGCGTTGCGGATCACGTTTTCAATCGCGCTCCGAAGAAGCGCCTGGTCTGCGTGGAGCAGCGCTCCTTCGGCGAAGTCCGTTTCGATCCTCTTCCCGAGGGGAGCCGCTTCAAAGGCCGCGTCCGCACAAATCTGCCGCAAAAGCGCCGTCAGGTCGATGCGCGCCCTCCGCTCCGGCTGTTCGAGCGCTTCGAGGCGCCCCAGCTTCAGCAGGGAGCCGATGAGGTTGTCGATCCGTCCCAGCTCCGTCTCAATGCGTTTAAAGGCCTCGTCGTCCGGCGACGCGGAACGGCGGCGCAGGAGTTCGAGTCCCACGCCGAGCCGCGTCAACGGCGATCGAAGCTCGTGCGAGACGTCGGCAAGAAGCTGACGCTGCCCGCGAAGCAGCTCTTCTATCCTGTCCGCCATACGGTTGAAGTCCTTCGCCAGCTGGCCGATCTCGTCGTTCCGCTTGGCTGTATGCTCCGCCCGCGCGCCGAGCTCCCCGGCGGCGAGGCGCTGCACCGCGCCTCGGAGCTTCCTGACCGGTTTGGCGAGGCGGACGGCTAAAAACCACGAGAGCAGGCCGGCGACCAGCGCGGCCGCAATGAGGCGCAGCACCGGGAGACTTCTGCTTTCAAAGAAAGGGTTGAGAATGCGTCCTGCGAAGACGAGCCCCGGAAACTCCTCCAGCGGGACGGCAAAAAGAGGACGCCCCCGTTCCATGCGTACAACGGGCGCCCCTGTGTTTCGCGCTTCGTCGACGATCTTTCCGATCGATTCCGGCGCCTTCGGCTGTCCCGTCAGCTCCGTACCGTCTTCGCCGAACAGAAACCCGAAAAAACGGTGAGTACGACGGAGCCGCTCCAGGTAGCGGACCGCTTCTTCCGTGCCTTCCCGCGCTTCTTTCGATGCAACGCGCTCTCCGTAGACGAGCGCGATCTCCTGTACGTTCGCGATCATCTGCTCGCGGAAGATATTTCCCTCCGTGATCACGCTGGTCAGATGGTGCGCCAGTCCCGTCGCCGCCGCGGTCAGCCAGAACCACCAGAAGAGCTTTAATGTGTAGCCGCGCATGCAAGAAGGTACCCTTCGCTTCGGAGCGTCCGTATCCTGGACGAACCGTCGTCCGCCGGTCCGAGTTTTCGGCGCAGGTTGCTGACGTGGACGTCCAGACTTCGCTCGAACGGTCCCAGCGTTCGTTCAAGCGCGGCCATCGCCAGTTTTTCCCGCGAGACGACCTTCCCGGCGGAGCGCAGCAAGGCCTCCAGCAGCTTGAACTCCACTGACGTCAGCTCCGTGTCTTTCCCTGCGACGCGTACGATTCTCGCGCCGAGGTCCATCTCGATATCCCCTGCGCTCAGACGTTCGGAAAGCGCTGTTTCCGGCCGCTCCCCCCTCCTGAGGACAGCGCGAATCCGAGCGAGCAGCTCGCGCGGATTGAACGGCTTCGGGAGGTAGTCGTCGGCGCCCAGCTCCAGCCCGACGATTCTGTCGATCTCGTCGCCCTTGGCGGTGAGCATGAGCACGGGAACGGGAGAGTGTGCGCGCAGCTCGCGGAGCACGTCGAACCCGTTTTTCCCCGGCAGCATGACGTCGAGAAGCACCAGGTCGACCGGCGACGAAAGCGCGGCGGCAAGCCCCTCCTCGCCGTCGTGTGCTACGAGTATTTCAAACCCCTCCGGGCGCAGGTATTCAGTCAGCAGGTCGCAGAGTTCGATGTCGTCGTCGAGCAGCAGTATTCGATGCACGTTCCTTTCCTCCCCGGGTGTGCGAAGTCCGCCTCTTCGGCGGCTCTCTATCCGTTCATTATACGACGACAGGCTTTGGAGGGGTGTAAGGAATTGAAAAGATGGGTATCAAGAGCTTTACGTTTCTTGACCTTTATCCACAAAGCGCGAAGAGCGCATTGAGAGATCGAGGAGTACACTCTTCGCGTCGGGCGAAGAATGCCGAAAACTCAACGGGAGGCGAAACACGATGAAAAAGATGAAAAAAAGAATTTTAGTAGGGTCTCTTCTATTTGTACTGGTTGTACTGCTTGTCGGCGGCGTTTCACAGTATGCGTTCGCAAGCAGAATGATGGGCGCCGGGCCTTGGGGAGGGATGTCCCGCGGGCATGACAGGGGAGATTCCGCGTTCAAAGCGGAGCTCCTTCGGGCGCTGAATCCGATGGATTTCACCGAGGAGCAGTGGAAGAAGTTCGACGAGATCCTCGGCGGGCTCCGCGATCAGGGAAAGAACTTCCGCCGGGGCATGATGAAGGAGATGTGGAACACTCGCAAAGAGATTCACGCGATGATGACCGCGGATGGCTTCGACGAAGAGAAGGCGAAGGAAATGATCGCTGCGGTCCGCCCGTCGTTCGTGTCGATAGCCCAAGAGGTCTTGAAAGCCCGGAACGAACTGTACGGCATGCTGAACGACGCGCAGCGGAACAAGGTGGGCGCTGTTCTCGAAGTCATCGGGAAACGGTTGGAGCAGCCTTTCAGCGGCCCTCGGGAACTGCATGCCGCAATGACGCGCCGCCTTGAACTGACGCCCGACCAGAAAGGAAAGGTCGAGGCAATTACGAAGGAGACCGCGCCCAAGATGCACACCTTCGCGAAGACGCTGTTCGACCAGGTGAAGTCGGAGCATGCGGCGCTTGCGAACGGACCGATGAGCGACGAGCAGCTCGCGGAATCGGCCGGAAAAATCGCCGATCTTGCCGAAGGAGCTCTGATGGAGATGGGCAGAGTGAGGGCGCAGGTGTGGGAGACGCTTACTCCCGAGCAGCGCGAAGAGATGGGGAAGATGCGCCATCCCATGGGCGGAATGGAGCGCAGGCCGGGGAGGATGCGGAAGTAGCAGCTTCGCGGAACGAAGTGCTGCGCGCGGCGCGGGATCTTGATCCGCGCCGCGTACAGACTGAAAAAACGACGCGCGAGAAGCGTTCCGTTCGTTTTTTGAAAGGCGTTCGAGGGAGAGGTTCCTCGGACGCTTTTGCATATTTCCCTCGTCTCCGGCGGCGTCTCTTCCTGAGTATTTGGGAGATATTCCTTTGTTTGACAGCGCACACCTCCAAAGATACACTGTGCTAACGAAGATATTTCAAGGGGGGCGCGTTATGAAAAGGGGCTGTGTAAATATCGGGAGCGCTGCGGCGTTCCCTCCGTGGGGAGGAGCGATACGATGACTTCCTCCGACTTCGAATACGGGAACGATCCGCAACTCCGGGAGTCGATCGAGCGCAGCATTCTCCTGGGCAATCTGCGAAGGATGCAGCGCCTTCTTTGGGGGCTTGCGCTCTTTCTGGCGCTGGTGCTCCTCTGCAGTCCTTTTCTGTACGAAAAGTCGGTGCAGCACTTCGGATCCGCAGCTCCCCTTGAAGTGCAGATTCTCTGGCGCAGCGCCTGGCTTGCTTTTGACCTCTTCGCGCTTTTCGGTATCCGCCGCATTCTTTCGCATCCGCCGGAGCGGATCGGTCTTTTCCACAGGGCGGTGGAGACGGGCGTTCCGCTCATCAACATGCTCTTCGTCGTTTCTCTGCTGGCAGCAGGGTATGCGTACAACCCCTCTTTGGAAATTCTGTATATCGCCCTTTTCGCAATGGCGCCTCTCATACGGTTGAATGCAGCCAAAACATTCATCGTCGTCGGGATGCCGCTGGGGCTGTTTGTGGCGCTCATGGACCGCCGCGCGGCCGGAGTCGCGCATATGTCCAACATGATCAGCCTGACCGCCGTCGTCATTCTCGCGGCGATCGTCTTCAGAGAGATGTACCGTTCCACCGTCCGCGAAATGGAGCAGCAGGCGATCATCGAGCGTCAGCTCAAGATTATGGAAACGTTTGCAAACACGGACGGACTGACCGGGCTCGCAAATCGCAGGAGCCTCGACGAGAATCTGGAGAGCGAATGGAGAAGGGGTATGCGAGAACATAACTTCCTGGCAGTCGTCATGCTGGACATCGATCTTTTCAAGAGCTACAACGATCAGTACGGACATCCGTCCGGAGACGACTGTATCAGGAACATCGCCTCCGTCATCAAGGGGTATGCGCGGAGAGCGGGGGATATAGCCGCGCGCTACGGCGGCGAGGAATTCGTGATCGTGCTGCCGGGCGTCGATCTCGGGGACGCCGCGTCGATAGCGGAGAAGATTCGCCTGGAGATATTCTCCGCAAACCGTCCGCATGCCGGGTCGCCGGAAGGCCGGGTGACCGTCAGCGCGGGGGTGGCCTCCGCTCCGGCGGCCTCTCTCGACTCCGGCGAAGCGCTTCTTCGTTCCGCGGACCTGGCGTTGTACCGTGCGAAGTCGGAAGGGCGCAACAGGGTGGTCGCGGCAAGCGAGAGTGCGCGTGTTGTTGCGGAAAAGTGAGGCATGGAGTGTGAACAACGCTGATGGAGGTGTCGCGTATGTCTGGACGTGATGATGATCTTCTGGCGAAGGAGCTTGAAAAGCTTGCGGCGGCGGGCGGGAAGATCGCGGCGAAGATATCGGGCAAGTCAAGTCCTGCCGTAACCGCGGAAGATTCCGAGATCATGCGCAAAGCGGCTCGGCGATTGGATACCGATCAGTACAGAGAGGAGCGTATGATCGAGGGGGATGCGAGGAGCGTGCTGCAACTCGCGTACGACGCCTTGAAAAACACCGGCCGAATCCTGGAGGAAAACGAGCGTGAAAGCTCCGTGAATCCACGGGTTTCCGGCGTGGTGGGCGCGGGTTTCTTCGGGAAAAATCCTGCGGTGGTCCACGCGGAGATAGTCGGTGCGGATGAGAGGCGTTGTACTCTGCGCCTCACCGGGGCGGCCAAGGAAGGACTGATCAAGCAAGGGACTGCAAGAAAAGCAGTCGAGAAGGTATTGCGGGAGTTCGACTCCCTGAAGTCTTCGTAGAGGAATCTCCCGGAGGACGCCTCCCGTTCCGTGTGCACGGAGGGTATAATCAAGCATCATTCTCTATTTCGGGAGGTTCCTATGCGAGTGAAACGAAACAGTGTCCGATACAGAGCGGGCATGAAGCGAACGCGCCGCATCCGTCCTCTGTTGACGTCTCTTCTTCCGACCGGGTGTCTCTTTTGTTGTTCTTGTGGGCGCTCGGCAGCCTGCAGGCCGTGGCTCGGGGAAGGAGCGGCGTCATGAGCGGCATCAGAAAGTCGATGAGTCCGCTCGAATGGTTGTTGCTGCTCTTTCTTTCGGTTCTTTGGGGCGGCTCGTTCTTTTTCGTCGGCATCGTGGTCCACGCCCTGCCGCGCTTCACCATCGTCGCGCTCCGCGTCGGCCTGGCGGCGCTTGCGCTCCATATCCTTCTTCTCTTCAGGGGAGAGCGCATTCCTTTGGACAAACGGCTCTGGGGGGCCTTCTTCGTGATAGGGCTACTGAACAACGTGATCCCCTTCAGCCTGATCATCCAGGGGCAGATGCACATCGCCAGCGGTCTTGCCTCGATCCTCAACGCGACCACGCCGCTCTTCACCGTCGTGGTCGCGCACTTTTTGACCGACGACGAGAAGATGACCGCCGGGCGTTTTCTCGGCGTGCTCGTCGGTTTCTCCGGCGTCGTACTGATGATCGGGCCGGAGGCCGTCGCCGGGCTGGGAACGCACGTCGTCGCGCAGCTCTGCGTCCTGGGGGCGACGCTCTGCTACGCCTTCGCGGGCGTGTTCGGCAGGCGCTTCCGGGGGATGAAGCTCGCCCCGATGATCGCTGCCGCCGGGCAGGTAACGGCATCCAGCATCATCCTCGTACCGCTCGCCCTCGTCCTTGAACATCCGTGGACGCTTCCAGCGCCGGCGCCCGAGGTGTGGGGCGCGATTCTCGGGCTTGCGCTGCTCTCCACCGCGTTCGCCTACGTCATCTACTTCCGCATACTGGCCTCGGCGGGAGCCAACAACGTGCTCCTTGTGACCTTTCTCATCCCGGTCAGCGCCATACTCCTCGGAACCACAGTTCTGGGTGAACGCCTGGAACCGAAGCACTTCGCCGGAATGGCGCTCATCGGCGTCGCCCTCGCCGCGATCGACGGCAGGCTCTTCGGCATGTTGCGGCGCTTTTTCCGTACTTCCCCGGGAGACAACCCGGGAGATTGCGAGTGAAAAGGAGGTACCGACATGTTCCGACGAAAAATGAAAGGTTCTCTGCTTGTTGCGTTGTTTCTGCTCGCAGCGCTGCTTCCGCAGGCCCCCCGCTTGGAGGCAGCTCCGCCGGGAACGACGGACCCGTTCGCCCGCGCGCCCTTCCTGCTGATGGACGAGGAGGCGGTCGTCCTGACGCAGGAGAGCGGCAACATCTACAGCGACGTCTTCCTGCCGAACGTGGTACAGCGCGAGGACGGCTCCCGCACCTGGTCCGAACGACTGGACGATGCCAAGGCGACCTGGTCGCCGAGACCGCCGCTTCTGGACGGACGGGTCGGCGACGCGGCCGTGCTGCTGCGGAACAGCCGGAACGAGGCGTTTCTGGCGCAGGTCTGGAATGCAATCTCTTCGACGGGGTTGACGATGTCGTTGGCGCCTGTGGACCAGAATGGCTACAAGGCGGAGATTATGCGAATAAATAGTAGATGGGGTTTTTTTTCAATCAATTATTTCGTCGCCGCCGCGGGGGATCTTAACGGGGATCGGGCCACGGAACTTGTCTTGGTCAGTACCGGCGATAGTAACGGACCGATATTTTTCGCGGCCTCCGTCGCCGGATTCGACAATCCCGTTGGAAGCGAGTTTTCGAACGCAGGCGAAGTACCTCGCATACACTGGCGCTCCGGATTCCGCATCGCGACCGGCGACGCCGACGGGAACGGCAGGGACGAGATCGCCGTGATGTACGTATCGGAGGCGGGAAAGTACGTGGTGGCGCTCTTCAAGGCGGATGAGAACCTGAGGCTCCGTCTCCTCGGAGTGCATACGCTCGACATCGCGCCCTACCGCGACACATACTACCCCCCGGACCAGTTCGACATCGCCTTCGCCGACTGGGAGGGCGACGGAAGGAAGAAGATCTTCTGCGTTACAGGGTACGCCGGAGACGGGTTCGGAAGAAACGTCCGCCTGCTCACCGTGACCATCCAGGAAGGAAGAGCGACCTTCACCACGGAATCGAGACACTCCCACAAGTTCTTCGGGGACCAGGGCCCCATACTGGCGGCTGTAGCGGACATCAACGGAAACGGGAAGGACGAGCTTCTTCTGACCAATCGATGGGGAAGCCCCCCCTTCGAGCGTTCGGAACTCATCGCGGTGTACAACAAAGGCGACGGCTCCTCCGGAACCGCCAGTAAGTATTGGAGCAACGATCGACTCGAGATCTACCGGCCCATCTCCCATCTGAAGACGGGGCGCTTCACCGGCTCCCTCCACCCGTCGGCGGTGGCGAAAGGCGGATCGCACGCGATGGTCCTGCTCCATCAGATCCATTGGCGCGGGGACGGTACGTTCGCTCGTCTTCTTCGTCTTGAGGGCGATACGCTGAAAGAAGTTTCTGAAGCTCGTCTCAGCTCCGGTATGCTGCTTCCGGAGCGCGCCCATCTCCTCGTCGGCGATCTTGACCGCGACAGCATGGTGCTGGGCTACCCGACGCACATCACGTTGGAGAACCACGTCACGCCGCTCCTCTTCATGAACGAGCCGCCGAAGCACATCGACGCGGACGGAACCGGAGCGGTGACGAACAGCACGCGCAGGGACGACCTGTACGTCCAGTACGCGCAAAGCGACTCGGAGTCCAGAGAGACCACCAACACCTTCGAGGCGGAGAGCACCCTCGGAGGCTCGGTGAGCGTGGAGCAAAAGGGAGGGATTGATCTCGGCATAGTGAAAGCCGAGACGAAGCTGACCACCACCGTCGGCGGCTCGACGAAAGACCTTCGCTCCGAGATCGCAAGGAGCTACCAGTCGAGATCCACGTCGCTCACCGGGGCGACCACGAGGGACGACGTGCTGCTCTATCTCTCCAACCGCGTCCACCTCTGGCGCTACCCGATCCTCGGCTGGATGAGCGAACCGGAAGGAGGCGGGGCGAAAGTACCCACCTACTATCAGCTCTCCATCCCGGAAGCGGAAGCGAGCATGAAATTCCTTCCCGGGCTGAACGTCGACTGGTACCATCCGGCCCACATGAACGGAAACGTCCTCTCCTACCCTTCGAGAAGAGCACAGATAGACGATTTCGCCGAAGACAGGCGACTCTCCGACAACGTCGAGTTCGGCGTCGGCGGCGGAACGGCGTTCACAAGAGGCATCACGTGGAAGGACTCGTTTACGAGGGAGAGCCTGAAGTCGGTCGAGGTCAAAATGAACCTCGACGTGGAACTGCAGGTGAGCGGCAGCGCGCAGGTCGAGATCTTCGAGGTCGGCGGCTCGACGACCGCCTCCTTCCACATGGACAAGCGGACGACCGAGACGAGCGTGGCGAAGACCTCCGTGGAGAAGGAAAAGGCGTTCACTGTGAACATCCCGGCGTTCTCGACGCCGCTCGGCTATCAGATCACGCCGCTGATGTACAGAACGGGCGGCGGCGTCCTCAAAACATCCCACGTCGTGGACGTGCTCAACAACCGGTCGCTGTGGGCGAGCCGCTACGCGGCCCCCGATCCGGCCCTCAACCTTCCGCGCCTCTGGAGGTATGTCGAAGGCGACGGATGGAAGTGGGCGGCCGCCGATCCGCTCAACCCGGACGCGCGGAAGATACGCGGCATCTTCTTCCGGAACTCCAACGGCGTCGACCTGGGAAAGAGCCTCCCGCTGGGAGAAACAACGACGATCGCCGTGCGCGTGCACAACTTCAGCCTGGTCGAGTGCCCCGAGGTGGACGTCCTCTTCGAGGCCGTTCCCTACGGCGGCGGCCCGGCGGTCGTTATCGGAACCGCACGGACGCCCCGGATAGACCCGTGGGGCGCTTCCGTAGCGGCCAACTGGAAGTGGGCGACAGTTGCGTGGAACACCTCAGGGATGACGGAGGGGAACTACACGGTACGCGTCACGGCGAACCCCGACGGGCGGGTTGCGGAGCTTGAGGGACGGGCCCTGAACGAGCCGTTCGACAACAACCTCGGCTGGTACGACGTCTTCGTGGGCAGGTCGCGGAGCGTCTTCTCGGAAAGACTGAATCTCGTCGCCGCAACGCTCCAAGTGGCGAACACCCCCGCCGACGGGAAAGCCTTCGCCCCCGGCGAAACCGTGCTGCTTCGAGGAACGGTACGCAACGAACACATCCTGCCGTTCGGGAACATCTCGCTCTTCTTCTACGACGGCAACCCCGACGGAGGAGGAAAGCCCATCGCCAACAGAATCGTCTCAGGAATCATCCCGGGCGGCGAGTACTCCGTCGTGCTGACGCATACCTTCGACACGCCGGGGTCGCACGGCGTCTTCATGAGGGTGGTTCCCAAGGTCGGCGATCCCCCCGAGGACAACACGGTGAGCGTCGTCGTCGCCGTGCAGGGCGGCGCTTCGGGCAGCGGCGGATGCGCCGCCGGAAGCGCGGGCGCATGGAGCGCGCTGCTTCTGATAGGACTGGCGCCGTTGGCGCTCGGAAGAAAGGAGAGGTAAGGCATGAAGAATCTCGGTCTCATCCCGAAACTGATCATCGGCATCATCGTCGGCATTCTCATAGGCAAGTTCGGCGGGGTTCTCCCCGTGCGGATTCTGGCAACCTTCAACGGTCTGTTCGGCAACTTCCTTGGTTTCGTCATTCCGCTCATCATCATCGGCTTCGTTGCTCCCGGCATCGGCGAGCTGGAGGCCGGCGCAGGGAAGCTGCTCGGCATGACGGCTGGCATCGCTTATTCCTCGACCGTCATGGCGGGGCTCGCCGCCTTCTTCGTGAACAGCGCGCTCTTCCCGCTCTTTCTGACGCCGGGGAGCATCGTGCTCGACGATCCGGGGAATCCGGAGCACGCGCTGCTCCCCTCGCTCTTCAACGTCGAAATGCCGCCGCTGATGGGCGTGATGACGGCGCTGCTGCTGGCGTTCACCCTCGGCCTGGGGATGGCGGCCATACGCAGCGGCGCGCTCCAGCGTGGGTTCAAGGAGTTTCAGCAGATCATCGAGAAGCTCATCAAGGGGATCATCATTCCGCTGCTCCCCTTCCACATCGCCGGTATCTTCGCCAACATGACGCACGCCGGGCAGGTGGCGGAGATCCTCTCGGTCTTCCTGAAGGTGTTTTTGATCATCATCGCGCTTCATTTGAGCGTGTTGATCGTCCAGTACTTTGCGGCCGGACTCATCGGCGGCAAAAACCCGGTCAGACTGCTCCGGACGATGCTTCCAGCATATTTGACGGCGCTTGGGACACAGTCTTCGGCGGCGACCATTCCGGTGACGCTCGAACAGACTGTCCGTAACGGGGTCCGCAGAGGCGTGGCGAACTTCGTCGTGCCTCTCTGCGCCACCATTCACATGTCGGGGAGCACCATCACCATCACGAGCTGCGCGATGGCGATCATGGTGCTCAACGGCATCTCCTTCTCCTTCTCGACGATGCTCGGCTTCATCATGATGCTCGGCGTTACAATGGTGGCCGCTCCCGGAGTGCCGGGCGGCGCCGTGATGGCTGCTCTGGGGCTGCTGCAGACGATGCTGGGTTTCGACCAGACGCTTATCTCGCTGATGATCGCGCTCTACGTGGCGCAGGACAGCTTCGGGACGGCATGCAACGTAACGGGCGACGGCGCGATCGCGGTGGTGGTCGACAGGATTTACGGAAAGCTCGCGGAGGACGAACCGTCGGGCGCAGCCTCCTGATCCGGTAACCGTTCCCACCTCTACAGAAAGAACGAACGGGCGCGTCCACCGATGCGCCCGTTCGTTCTTTCTCCGGCGGTTCGTGGTTCGACCGCGACA
>JAHDKR010000035.1 GCA_018436785.1 Synergistaceae bacterium
GAACTCGGCCAGCCACCCCCGGTTGTCGGAACGCATGACGAGGTCGTACGCGAACTCCCCCTCCGGCAGGTACGAGAGGTAGGTGGCGTAAAGGGCCTTGACGAAGGGGTCGGCGAAGTCGGGGATGCGTAGCGTCGTCCGGCTCTGGCGGAAACTCGTCAGCAGGTCGAGCAGCGCGCCCAGCGAAATCGGGTGCGTCCGCCGCGCCGTGGCGAAGCCGTCGGGGCCGATGAAGGGCTCCCCTCGGATGCAGGACAGGAACTCCTCCACCACGTCATCGATGTAGACGAGGGGGAGGACTTTCTCTCGGTCGTCCACGCGGACGGGGAGGTCGCGCGCGACGGCGTGGCACCAGGTGGCGACGACGGAGTTGTGGTTCGGGCGGCTCCACTTGCCGAAGGTGTTGGGCAGTCGGTAGACCGTGGCGGGCGCTCCCGTGCGCGCCCCCCATGCGCGGACAAGCTCCTCGGCGCGGCGCTTGCTGACGCCGTAGAGGGTGTCCCCGGCGGCGTGGATGGACGAGGCCAGCAGAAAGCCGGGTGTTCGTCCGGCTTCGTCGAGCGCGTCAAGAATGTCCTCGGTGAGCTTTCGGTTGCCGAGGTCGAACTCGCGTTCGTCCTTCGGGCGGTTGACCCCCGCGAGGTGGACGACGAAATCGGCTTCGCGGAGCATTCCGCGCAGTTCGGCCGGGAGTTCTCCCGTCTGCGCGCCGCCCGTGTCGAACTCCAAAAGTTCGAACTCCTTCGAGGCGCGCAGCGCGGCGCAGAGGTTGCGCCCCATGAATCCCCGCGCTCCCGTGACCAGAATGTTCATCGCGGCGCCCTCCCTCTTTTGCTCGCCGCCGCTCGGACTTCGGGAAGGCGCAGCAGCAGCTCCTCCAGCTCGTCCGGCGACAGGCGGTGCGTGTTGTGGGAGGTGTACTCCCACCCCCGGGAGACGGTTTCGCTCCCCTGCTCGAAGTACTTTTCGTAGTTCAGCCCGCGCTTGTCGGCGGGGATGCGGAAGTAGTTCCCGCGCTCCTCCGCGTGCGCCATCTCCTCTCGGGTCAGCAGCGTCTCGTAGAGCTTCTCGCCGTGGCGCGTGCCGATGACCTGGACGGGGTTCTCCGCGCCCAGCATTCGCTTCAATGTCTCGGCCAGCTCCCCGATGGTGCACGCCGGGGACTTCTGGACGTAGACGTCGCCCGTCTCGGCGTGTTCGAAGGCGTGGAGGACGAGGTCGACGGCGTCGTCAAGGGTCATCATGAAGCGCGTCATCTCCGGGTCGGTGACGGTAAGCGGCAGGCCGCTCCCGATCTGATCGAGGAAGAGCGGTATGACGGATCCCCGCGAGGCCATCACGTTGCCGTAGCGCGTGCCGCAGACAAGCGTCTTCTCCGGCGGAACGGTGCGCGACTTGGCGACGAAGACCTTCTCCATCAGCGCCTTGGACAGCCCCATCGCGTTGATCGGATAGACGGCCTTGTCGGTGGAGAGGCAGACGATCTTCCGCACACCCGCGCGGACGGCGGCGTTGAGGACGTTCTCCGTCCCCAGAATATTCGTCTTCACCGCTTCCAGCGGGAAGAACTCGCAGGAAGGAACCTGCTTCAGCGCGGCGGCGTGGAAGACGTAGTCCACCTCGCTCATGGCGGCGTCAAGGCTGCACGCGTCGCGCACGTCGCCGATGAAGAACGAGACGCGCTCGTTCCGCAGGCTCTTGCGCATGTCGTCCTGCTTCTTCTCGTCGCGCGA
>JAHDKR010000215.1 GCA_018436785.1 Synergistaceae bacterium
AATTTTTGAGGACAGGATGCCCCTTCCCGGCGAGGGAGAGGTGCTCGTCCGTGTGAAGGCTGCCGGGATCTGCGGTTCCGACCTGCATATCTACCAGGGGGAGAGGGCGGACGTGACGCTCCCCCGGATTCTTGGCCACGAGCTGGTGGGCGAGGTAGAGTCCTCCGGGGGCGGCGCGGACCGCTTCTCCAAGGGGGACAGGGTGACGATCGACCCTGTGGTTTCGTGCGGAAGCTGCGTTTCGTGCAAACGGGGGTACGACAACTTGTGCAGCACGGTCAAGTGTTTGGGGGTGCAGGTTGACGGCGGGTATTGCGATTTCATCGTCGTTCCGGAGGAGAAGGTGTACGCGCTCCCGTCCTCTTTGCCGTGGGAGAAGGCGGCGCTGATAGAGCCCTTCTCGATCGCGGCGGAGGTGCTTTCACGAAGCGAAGTCCGTGAAGGGGACAAGGTGCTCGTCCTTGGAGCCGGAACAATCGGCCTGTGCATTCTGCAGGCGATGAAGCTCGCCGGAGCCGAGGTGTTGACGAGCGATTTCGTGGAGAGCCGGCTGGAGAAGGCGAAGGAGCTAGGCGCCGACAGGGTTGTGAACAGCAAGACCGGCGATCTTTCAGCGGCGCTGCGGGAGTTCACCGGAGAGTTCGGCGCCGATGTGGTGGTCGAGGCCGTGGGCATACCCCGGCTTCTGGAGGAGAGCCTTGGCTACGCCGCGCCTGGAGGGCGGATCGTGGTGCTCGGCTTCAACCCGGAGCCTGCGAAGATCCCCGAGGTGCTTGTTGTGAAGAAAGAGCTGAAGATCATCGGGTCGCGCATGAACTGCCGCAAGTTTCCTCAGGTGATCGAGTGGTTCGAGAAGGGGCTGGTGAACCCGGAGCCGCTCATCTCCGCGACGTACCCCTTCGAGAAGATCAACGACGCGTTCAAGGATATTCTGCGTGATCCGCAGAAGTACCTTAAGGTGCTTATCACCTACTGATAAGCCGGTTACTCATTTTTTCCAGAGAGGAAGGCGAATGAACAGATGATTCTGGATCTTTTTAAGCTGGACGGTAAGACCGCCATTGTCACCGGAGCGCGCAAGGGGTTGGGCTACGGCATCGCGGAGGGGCTTGCCGAGGCCGGGGCGAACATCGTCGGCGTGGGACCGATCGCGATGCCCGAGATCGAGGCGAGAGTGAAGGCCCTCGGACGGAAGTTCCTCCATGTGGAGGCGGATCTGACGTCCCAGGCGCGCATCCCCGACATCGTGGCGGAGACCGTGAGCGCGATGGGCGGCGTGGATATTCTGGTGAACAACGCGGGGATCATCCGCCGCGCCGACATTTTGGAGTTCACCGAGAAGGACTGGGACGACGTGATGAACGTCAACCTGAAGAGCCTTTTCTTCCTGTCGCAGGAGGCCGCCCGTCAGATGGCGAAGCAGGGCCGGGGGGGCAAGATTGTGAACATCGCCTCCATGCTCTCCTTTCAGGGCGGTATCCGCGTGCCGTCCTACACGTCGAGCAAGAGCGCCGTCGCGGGCCTGACGAAGCTGATGGCCAACGAGATGGCGCAGTTCGGCGTGCAG
>JAHDKR010000049.1 GCA_018436785.1 Synergistaceae bacterium
GTCCCGATGGCGGTAATCAACGCCAGGGAAATGATCCATTTGTGTCTTCGGGTCATGCTCATTCGCCAATGCTTTCTCCTGCCCGCGTCAGCGTCCTGGGGACCCGACCCCTTGGGGGACTCTGGCCCTGATTGCTGGCCGCTCTTTTCATGTTTTCTGAAATAGCCTTTGTATTTCTTCAGCAACCGTTTTGGAGGCGCTTATAACAAATCGTTTTGGGTAATCCGGATAGGTGTGTTCGATTTGTATCCCGTAGCCGAACATGGCGGAGACGCGACAGGCGCTGACTATACCGTCTCGTTCGAATTCATAATGGGGGAATACTCCGGCGAGGCCGCTGAATGCCTTGGCAAAGGGAACATCGATGGTTATGCGGTCGGGGTGAACTGTAATCTGCGCAAAGGGCCAAGTAATGTGGAAATAGCCGAAAAAAATGCCGCCGCGTCCATTTATCGATTTAATCTCGGCATTCATTTTCTAGTTTCAGCCAGACCTTATGGCTGAAGCTGGATGGGTTCGGCCGCCTTCGAGTAAAACAGTGGCGTGCCTGCGGGGGTACCGCGGGCTGCCCGGCAAGCCGGGCCTATCCGCAAAGATAGAAACAAGCAGCAACAAACCACAGGACACGCCATGAAGAAAGCCTACATCGGAATCGATTCGCATAAAGCACAAAATACCGTCGCCATCGCTTTGGCCGGGCGGGAGGACCCGGAGCTGTACGGCAAGGCCCCGGCGGACCTGGACGGTTTCGAGCGGGTGCTGCGGCGGGTGCTGGCCAAGTACGGCCTGGAGAAGGCCGACGTGGCGATCTGCTACGAGGCGGGGCCGACGGGGTTCGTGCTGTGCCGGCGCCTGCGGTCGCTGGGGTTCGAGTGCGAGGTGGTCGCGCCTTCGAAGATCCCGAAGGCGGCCGGGGACCGGGTCAAGACCGATCGGCGGGACGCGCGCAAGCTCGCGCGGATGTTCCGGGCAGGGGATCTGGTGTTTGTGAATGTGCCGGACGTGGCGGACGAGGTGATCCGTGACGTGTGCCGGGGGCGGACGGACGCGGCGGAGGTGCGGGGGCGCGCCCGCCAGCAGCTGGGCGCGCTGCTGCTGCGCAACGGCTACCGCTACGGCGACAAGACCAACTGGACCGAGGCGCACATGCGCTACCTGCGCGAACTGGTGCTGCCGGATCCGGCGCAGAAGTTCGTGCTGGAGGAGTACCTTCAGCGGGTGGACGCCTCTGTCGCGCAGGTGGAGCGCATCGAAGCGCAGATGGCCCGGCTGTTGCCCGCCTGGCAGCGGCGGAAGTTCGTCGAGGCCTTGCAGGGGTTCCGCGGCTTCCAGCTCGTGGCCGCCATGACCCTGGGCAGCGAACTGGGCGACCTGCTGCGCTTCGACCATCCGCGCCGGCTGATGGCCTACATCGGCCTCGTGCCGGGCGAGAACACCACCGGGGAGCGCCGGCGCCAGGGCCCCATCACCAAATGCGGCAACAGCCACGTGCGCTGGATGCTGGTCGAAGCCGCGCACCACTATCACTATCCGCCCAAAGTCAGCAAGGAACTGTCCAAACGGCAGGAAGGCCTGAGCCGGGAGGTGCGGGCCGTTTCCTGGCGCGCGCAGGAACGCCTGCACCGCCGGTTCTGGCGCCTCCTCAAGCGCGGCGTGCACCGCAATAAGGTCGTCATTGCCATCGCCCGCGAGCTGACGGCGTTCGTCTGGGAACTCGCCCAGGTGCTTGAACGGGAGCGGGCCGCGGCCGACCCGCGCCAGCCGGCGCGCCCGGCGGCGAGGAAGGCGTCGTAGGCGCGGGGGCGCCTGTCCATTTGTCGGAACCGGTGGAGGATCAGAGCGAGGCAGAGGCCGGCCCTTGTTGACGTTGTGAGCTAAGGTGCGCGCAAGCGCGCTGAGCGCTCGATATCCAGAGTAGAGGGATAAAGGCCGCGGTGAAAAAAAGAAATATGGTGCGTTTCGCCTCGGCGAAACCAGTCCAAGAATATGAGCATACACTGCCTGCGGGAAAACCGCTCACCCTGAATCCTCGAAGTCCTCCCCGGTTCCGATCTTTTTCCTTCCCCGCTCAAATCCCCGATCCGAAGAAGCTTTGAATATGGAAGACAGGAGAACTTTGTCCTCTTGACGTTCCTTCAGCCATATGAACGTCGAGCGTGACCCTCGGTTCAGCCGCCGTCTGCGGCGGGTGAACCGTAGTGGTCCACGCTCTTGTTAGCCCTTTTTGTTTCATGGCTTCCAATGCCAAGATGACCGGTAAACGATTATTGACTCATCAAGGAACGTCCATGTTCTTCGTTCCCACATATCCTTCTTGTCCGTACCTCCACACCTGGATGATTCATGCAGCGAATTATACACCGTGGCAGTGATGAATGTGTGATATGGTGATTCCCGCAAATCGCTCATCTTCGCCGCAAGATTTGGAGCTCTGCCAATCCAAATGAGATCGTTGTCGCCACGTGCTCCGGCTCTGACAGCCAACACCGTTCCTGTATCAATCCCTACACCATGACTGATTGTGAAGCTGGCATCTTTCACGCTCTCATATTTCGCTTCGAACTTGGGTCGTATGATCTGCTGGACAACATACTTAATCTGAAGACCACATTTTGCCGCTACGGTATTCTTGGAGTCGCCCATGAATACTCCAAGAATGCGGTCACCATCAAAGCTCACGATGCTCCCATCGTGATAGCGTACGAGTCTGGCTGTTGTTGCGAGAAATGACTTCAGAATCTTTGCGGCAACTCGTCTATCCAGTTCTTTCGCCATCTTCGAAGAATTCGCCATATCAGCGTAGAGGAAAGTGGCATCGATTTCTACTGCGCCACCCGCAAGGGCCACATCCGTAGAACTTGGCACCTTGTATCCCGTTCGGGCGTTCCACGGCGTACCAATTATACCTTGGACATCATTTTCAAGATCATCGTGAAGAGGCATTTATGGTCTCGATGCGTAGAGGATGAAGAGTGCGGTGCACCAAGGGAGGGCGGAGAAAAAGAGGCACGCAATCGAACGTTGAACCCAGGTGAACTTGCGCTCAGCGATCTGGGCGTTTCGGTGGCATTGGCTTATCAGATCGGCTAGATATTCCTCCTGAGTTGCCGATTTGACTGCTGCTTCATACTGGGCCAGCTCTCGCGTTGTGATGCACCCGAAGAATATGAGGGAGCCTTTGGGGCCTGTCGTTCTTGGGAATGAAGCAAAGGCTGCGAATGCGATGCTCAACAGCAGAAAGACAACGGCGAATGCAACAGCGATCCCCCCCACTACAGTCCACTTTGTGACCGGGGGAGCAAGCACTGCTAATGCACCGAGCATTGCGGTGGAGAGAGGTAAAACCAAAGCAAGACGGGATTCCGCGGCACTTATCCAACCGAGTAGGCGATCAAGTTCCGCCTCAGCGCGGACAGTAACTGCTTCTTGGTCTGTCATTCTCTTTCCTCCGGGCTAACAGTCCTATTGGCCCATCTTCATTTCCCTGATTTTCTTCTGTTGTCGTCCTTGCAGAGCATCTGGCAGTTGGCTGCGTTGGTCTTTCCGCCTTCGTGCCATGGTTTGATGTGGTCTGCCTCCATCTCTCCGATGTCGAACTTCTTCCTGCACTTCACGCACTTCCCCTTCTGCCGCTCGAAAGCCTCGCGCTTCTCCTTGTCAGAGAACGCCCGAAGGTTGAGATACCGCTCGTCTTTCGTCAGCAGATACGGATAAATGCCGGACTTTTTCCCTACTTCGTCATCTTCCATCAACCTGGCGACTTCCTTTGCCAGTTTCTTGGCATCCTGCTTTTTGCTCTTGAACTTGTTGTAAAGCGGTCCCCACGCGACGTGCTTCATCTCGCGGCGATAGTCGGGAAACGTTGCTTTCACCCAATCAATCACTTTCTGAAAATACTCCCAAAGAGGCTTGGCGTCCGCGTCGTGCTGGTGATCCGACATGTATTTGTCAATCTTGCCCTCTGACAGCCAGTCAATCGCCGTCTCCAGAAACTCCTGCCGGATCGGGCTGCCGTTCACATAATCACTGCCGATAGAGTACGCCGGACAACCGGTCTTGCTAAAATACCGTTTGGCACCCGCCGTCCACGGCCCGTGATAGACCGCGTTGCGTAACTCCTGATCGGTGAGCTTCTCCCCAGCGATATTGATTGTCTTGAACCATTCCAACTTCTCGCTGTCGGTGCCCGAGCAGAAATAAATCATGCACTTGTAATTGAGAATCTGCGCCTGCTGATCGTCCTGGAGATTGTGGAAGTAGATGTCGCCGATGGAAAAGTCGCCGTTGACATACCGGCAGACCGCAATCGTCCGCTGCTGTCCGTCAATTACCTCA
>JAHDKR010000071.1 GCA_018436785.1 Synergistaceae bacterium
CCGCCGTCGTCGAGCGCTTTCCTGATGGCGGCCACCTGTCCGTCCATCATCGCCGAGGGAGCGACCGTGTCGGCTCCGGCGCGGACGTGGCTCAGGGCGATGCGCCCCAGCGCTGCGGCCGAGGTGTCGTTGTCGACACGCCCGTCGGTCGACAGAAAGCCGCAGTGTCCGTGGTCGGTGTACTCGCACATGCAGACGTCGGTGATCAGCTGAATCTCTCTGCCGTAGCGCTCTTTGAGGAATCGGAGCGCCTGCTGGACAGGCTGGTCGTCGCGCCACGCCGTGCTTCCGTTCGCGTCCTTTTCCGTGGGAAGGCCGAAGAGCATGAACGATTGCACTCCGGCTGTGAGCGCTTCGTCCACACCCTCGCAGAGCCGGCCCACGCTCCAATGGTCCACGCCGTGCAGACCGGAGATCGGCGTCCGTTTGCCGGAGCCTGGAACGACGAAGAGCGGGAGGATCATCTGTCTCGGTTCGAGGGAGACCTCGCGGATGCTCTCGGCGAGCACCCGGTTCTCCCGGAGTCGGCGCAGCCGCGTTCGCGGCGGAAATGTACAGGTCATGATCGTTTCTCCTTCGTTTTCAGTTTCACTTCTTCCAGAACGTCGACGAGGCCGTCGAAGTCCGCGCTTTGCATCACGAGCGGCGCACGTCCGAAGAGGCGTTCCACCGCTCTGCCGCATGTCTCGCCCCACGCGACGAGCGAGGTCTCCGGGTGGGGCGGCGGCGCGGTTTGGTTCCACGCAGCGGCAAGGGCGGCGCTGCCGAAGACGAGAGCGTCGAGCCCGCATTCGTCCCAAAGCGCTTCGTAGGACTCCCAGCCCGGCGGGAGCGAGGGGAGCATCCTGTAGGCGGCGATGTTCTCCGGGAAAGCTCCGACCGACCGGACGGCTTCCTCGGGAAGAGGTGATCCGGCCTCGTTCCGGAAGAAAACAACGCGCTCCCCCGGACGGACGCGGGCGGCGAGCAGCGCCGCGAGCGCCTCCGATGTCGAGGGGGAAGCGACGGCGTCGGCGCGGATGCCGAATGATGCAAGCGCAGCGGCCGTTCCCTCCCCGATCGCGGCGATGCGGCCCGATATGCGCCTCGGGTCGATCCGGCGCAGCAGGATCGCCGCACCGCGGGGGCTGGTGAGGACAAGCCAGTCGGCTGCCGCAATCAAAGTTTCCTCGCCGTTTGTGCGGAGCTCCTCCAGCGAAAGCAGCGGAAGGCTGTATGCGTCGGCGCCAAGCGATTCGAGCGCGCGCGCCGTCGCCCAGCTCTCGGGGGAGGGGCGCACGAGGCCGACCTGGAGCCCGCGCAGGGGTCCCTGTTCCGGCGAGAGGCGGATTCCCGCTGTCTCACCAAGCGCAACGATGCTCGGGCTGGGGATGTCCGGCGAGTCCGCGGGAGAAAAGGTGACGAGCCGGGCCCGTCCCCAGCCGCCCCAGGCGACTGCTGCGCACGGTTCGCCGGGGGGCATACCGCCCTCCAGCAGCAGGGGGCGGAGCTTCGTCCACGACGACGCTCCCATGTAGATTGCCTTGGTTCCGCGAAGCGCCCCGAGCGCTCTCCATGCGTCGGCGTCCGGCTCTCTGCCCTCCGCGCTGTGCCCGGAAACGAGCGTGACCGAGTCGGCCGCGCCTCTGTGCGTGGGCGGGATGCCGGCGTTTCCCAGTCCGCCGAGAGCGGCCGTGATGCCCGGAGTGAAGGTCCAAGGAATTCCGGCTGCTTCGAGCGCGAGCGCTTCTTCGCCGCCCCGTCCGAAGACGAAGGGGTCGCCGCCCTTGAGCCGGACGACGCTCTTCCCCGTTTGTCCCAACTCGACGAGGAGCGCGCTGATCTCGCTCTGTTTCGGCGACGGCCTCCCCTTGCGCTTCCCGACCGGGTGAAAGGCGCACGCCCGAGGGGCGAGCTGAAGGAGGTCGGGGTGGATCAGGCTGTCGTACACGATATGCTCAGCGCCTTCAAGCAGCGCTTTCCCCTTCAGCGTCAGCCAGAGCGGCCCGCCGCACCCCGCGCCGACAAGATGGACGGTCATCGGAGATCGCCTCCGGCGAGAGCGGCGGTACAGACCGAAGGCCCCCCGGCGCGTTGAGTGCGTTCTTCCTTCCTAGGGGGAGGCGGAACGGCGCACGCCTTCAGCAGACGGGCCGCACGCGGTTCGTTCCTGAAGAGACCGCCGAGCGAACGCCCGGCGTCCAGCGCCTCTTCGTCCGTCCCGACCGTTCTCTCGAAGGTCAGAGAAACCGAGTCCCTGCCGTCGCACTCAAGGATCTCCGCGCGCAGCAGCATCGTCTCTCCGTGAAGCTCCGCCAGCGCGGCGAAGGGGACGTGGCAGCCGACGCCGAGCGTCCGGAGCAGGGATCGTTCGGCGATCGAACAGAGGTGCGTCTCCCTGTCGGTGATCCGTTCACCCAACGGGAAGAGCGCGCCGTTCAGGGGCGCTTCGAGGGCGATGATTCCCTGGCAGGGCGCGGGAAGGAACGGAAGCGGCGTCGTGTTCGGCGTCCGGATGTCTAGGCGCTCGAGCCCGGCGTGCGCGAGGACGATCGCGTCGTAGAGTCCGTCGTGCAGCTTCTGGAGGCGGGTGGCGACGTTTCCGCGAAGCTCCCTCACGGAGAGGTCGGGGCGGCGGCGCAGCAGCTGGGCGCGTCGGCGGGGGCTTGAAGTGCCCACGACCGCGCCGCGGGGAAGGTTCTCCAGGTTCTGCTCCTCACGGCAGAGCAAGAGATCCTCCACGGAGTCGCGGGGGCAGACGGCGGCGATCTCCAACCCTTCGCGGCAGCATGAGGGGAGGTCCTTCAGGCTGTGAACCGCCCCGTCCCCCATGCCGCGCAGCAGCGCCTCCTCGATGCAGCTCGAAAACGCTCCGGAGCCGCCGAAGGAGCAGAGGGGGCTGATCGTGTCCCGGTCGCCCTTGGTTGAGACGCGCTCGATGTCGACGTCGATGCCGAGAAAACGAAGAGAGGATGCGACCCGTTCGGTCTGAACGAGGGCAAGTGTGCTTCCGCGTGTGAGCAGTTTCATGAACGGTCTCCTTCCAGAGAGTGCTGCAGTCGGCGCTTCAGCGCGGCGGAGCCGGCCGGAGAGCGTCCGCCGCTGGCGACGCCGACTGTGTACCAGTGGCTTTCGGCGGGAGAGGGAACGTCTTCCGGAAGCGCCGCGACGGAAGATGCAACGCGGAACTGGGCGGCGAGCGACCACGCCCCGAGGTCACCGGCGCCGCAGCAGTTCACGAGGCAGCGCGTCCCCTCGGCGAGGGTGAGGACCGTCTCAGATTCGGAGCGGGGGAGCGCGAGAAGCGCGAAGACGTGCTCCTCGAAGTCCCGCCGTTCGGCGATTCTCCGTTCCCAGGCGACGCGCCCCTCCCGCACTATCTCTTCCAGCTCCGGGACGATCTCGGGAGAGATCAGCGTTACAGCCATTCCCGCGTCGAGCAGCGTCCGGATTTTGCGCAGTCCGGTCGCGCCGCCGCCGACCACAAGCATCGGTCCTGCGGAGGCGTCGAGACAGATCATAAGGGAGGCTCGCTCCCGGGAGCGCCGCGACGGAGCGTTACACATCGTCGGACTCCTCCAGCTCGCCCGCGAGGATCTTCCAGAGCCTTCGGGCGTGGGGGTCCGACTCGGCGAAAGCGGGGGAGAGGAGCGCCTTCACGATGCTCCACCCCATTCTTCGGAGCGTCTCCTCATCGGTTCCCGTTCGCTTCGAGGTCCGCTCGGCCCTGTCCGCGACGATCCGTTCCGCCCTGTGGAGGACCAAGCGTTTGTACGTCTCGCCCGAGAGCGTTTCGAGCTCCGACATGACGGAGCTTGCCGCATTTACGGCCTCTTCCTCAAGGCGGCGAAGCTTCTTCCTGTAGCGCTTCGTTGCCTCTTCCGCCGTCCGGGCGAGATCGTCGATGGCGACAAGGCGGGCGCCGGCCACTTCCGCGGAGCGCACGACCTGCGGGGGCGAACCGAGGTCGAAGATCTGCTGTCCCGGTCGCGCATCCTCCATGGCGAAGAGGGGAACGGGGGAGCCGGTGCAGAAGAAGATCGCGTCAAAACGCCTCGACGCCTCGCGCCACTGTTCCCAGGGCAGCGTCGCAACTTTTGGGCCGGATTCCCGCTCAAGGCGCGGCAAGAGGCGGGAGAGCAACGCTTCCGTGCGATCGGGAGTCCGGTTCGACAGGACGAGCGAACCGACAGCCGGTTTGAGGGCGGCGCGGGGCGCGGCTTCGCCGTCCGTCGCAGCTTCGGATTCCCGTTGCGGCGAGCCGGAGAGCGGCAGTGAAAGAAGCAGCCGGGAGGTTTCTTCTCCCATCTCGCCCGCCCCGAGGACGAGGACGGAAAGAGGAGAAGGCGGGGAGGAAGGGGCGAGCATATCGACCATCAGGCGCGGAATCGAGGGCTCCATGCCCGGATGGTAGCAGGTCCGCAGCAGCTTTGCCATCTTGAGGGAGCTTTGGAACAGACGATGGAGCCACGGGCCGCAGAGGTCGTTTCCTTCTGCGTAGCACGCCTTGACCTGCGCCGCGATATGCGACTCGCCGCAGGCGAGGCTCTCCAGCCCCAGGAGGACGCGCAGCAGGTGGAGGGAAAGCTCCGTCCCGGTATAGACGCGAGCCTTCGGGTGCGTCAGTTCGGACGGCGTCTCGGCGTCCGGCGGGAGGCGCAGGTAGACCTCCGAACGGTTGCATGTGGTCAGCAGAAGTCCCTCAAGGATCCGCCCCTCGTCTTTCAGGGCGCGGAGCCGGTCTTCGTTCCATGCAGAAGCGCGTTCCGCCGTGTTTGCCGCGGTGTAGTCGAGCCCGATGCAGACAAGCCGCGTCATTGCGCGGACTCCTCCTTGTGCTTGTCCGTCTCCCTGCGATATCCGCGTCTGTCGAGGAGAAGACCGGCGAACTCCTCCACGGAGCTTCCCGGAAGGAGGATCAGCGTGCGCATGTCGAGGCGGTCCGCATCGAGTTCGGCGAGCGGCATCTTCTGTACGGAAGGAGCGTTCCGCCCCGCGTCGCGGACCAGGTACGCGGTTTCGTACCCCTGTGCCGAGAAGACGCGACGGACCTCGATGAGCTTCTCTTCAAGATCGCGCTTTACAGGGTTGTAGAGGGCGACGGTGAGCCCGGAGAGGGCCGCTCCTTCGAGGGCCCGGAGGACTGCGCTCCACGGCTGGAGGTAGTCCGACAGTGAGAGCAGCGCGACGCCGTTGACGTAGGGAGCGCCCAGCAGCGCGCCGGCGGCCTGCGCAGCGGTGACGCCGGGAAAGACTTTCGCGGGAACCCTGCCGTTTGCCGTGCGCAGCGCGAGACCGGCGAGGCCGAAGAGGACGGGATCCCCCCCGGAGAGGAGCGCGACCACGTTCCCCTCCTCGGCGAGCGACACTGCGCGTTCCACCCGCTTTTCCTCCTCCCCCATGGAGTAGCGCTCCACGACCTTTCCCTGTAACCACTCCTGCGGGAGCAGATCGACGTAGAGGGCGTAGCCGACGACGGCGTCCGCTTCCTCCAGCGCCTGTCTGGCGTCGATCGTGACGGAACCGCCCGCTCCCGGGCCTGTGCCGAGAATGAAGAGCGCGCCGCGCTTCGTCCCCGTCTCCGGGCTTGCTCCCTCCGCAGCGTCGAATTCCGCGCGCCTCGCAGGTTCGAACGGCTCGCAGCGCGGCTCGGCGATCGCGAAGGCGACGGTGACGCCCTCGGTCGCGATTCGCCGTCCGAGGAGCTTTCCCGCCGAAGCGGCGCACGGTTCGGCCACCCCCGGAAGATCGAGATGTTTCGTCGCCGCGGAGGCGGAAAACGTCTCCTCCATGGCGAGGATTTCCTCACGTGGGACGACGAGCAGTGGGACGTTGAGCGATGCGGCCAGCTCTATCAGGCCGGGTTCGTCCATCTTTTCCTCCACGGTGCGGATCTCCCGGATCGCTTCGGGAAGAAGCGCCTGGGCGCGCAGCGCCTCGTTGAGGACGGAACGGAGCGTCTTTGCCGAAGCTCCTCTGCGGCACCCCATCCCGGCGATGATACAGGGGGGGACAAGCTGCACCCGTTTTTTTGCGGGGGAGTGCGCGCGCGGAGAGATGAGGAGCGCGGCGTTCGCCTCCTCAGCGGCGGCGTACCCGGCGGGGAGGGAAGGAAGCAGCTCGGGGACGTCCGTCCAGAAAGAGAGGGCGCCGGTCTCGATCAGCGCGCCGTTCGTCGCGGCGAGCGCGTCGCGCCCAAGGAGCGCCCATCCCCATCGGGACGCCAGCAGGTCGGGCGCGACGAGCCCCGCCCGGTCGCTGCTCGTCGTCAGCAGCGGTTCCACGCCGAGCATTCCGGCAAGGCGTTCCGCCAGCTCCCGCCCGCCTCCGAGATGCGCCCCTGTCACCGGAAGCACGGTCTTTCCGTCCTCGGTGACCACCAGCACGGCGGGGTCGTCCGCCTTGTCCGAGAGGTGCGGGGCGACGGCGCGCACGGCGATGCCGAGCGACGCGACGAAGACGAGCGCGTCGGCGGGGCTCCACCAGGAGGCGACCGTCGCGGCGAGGGCTCCGGACTCGACGCGGACGACGGTCCCCGCCTCTTCAAGACGGCGGGCCGTCGCTTCTCCCTTCGACGAGAAGCAGAAAAACGCCGTCTTCATAGCGGAGCCTCGCAGAAGCCTTCGGACGAAGCGAGCGTTCGTTCTTCGTCCGACTGTTCGGGAGCGGCGTCCCGCGCGCCGTGAGCGAAGTGCGGCGAGTAGAGCAGGCTTCGTGCGCCGTGCGACGCGACGCACTCTCCGACGACGATCAGCGCGTGGCGGGTGATGCCGTGCTCCGCCATCAGCGAAGGGAGCGCGCCGAGCGTGGAGACGAGCGTCTTTTCATCCTCCCAGGAGGCGCGGTAGACGCAGGCGGCGGGTGTTTCGGCGGAGAATCCCCCCGCTTGGAGGTCTGCGGAGACCTCCTCCGCCTGGTCCGCGCTGAGAAAGACCACCATCGTCGCGCCGTGCTCCGCCAGCAGGCGGAGATCCTCGCGGGGAGGCACGGGCGTCCGCCCCGATCTGCGGGTGCAGACGACCGTCTGGCTCCCTCCGGGGACGGTGTACTGAATGCCCAGAGCGGCGGCGGCGGCCTGAAAGCTGCTCACTCCGGGGATGAACCGGACCTCGATACCAAGCGATTCCAGCCGCTCCTTCTGCTCGGCCACGGCCCCGAAGAGGCTTGGATCGCCGGTGTGCATGCGCACGACGCGCCCCCCTTCCCTGACTTTTGCCGCCACCAGCGCCATCTGCTCTTCGAGCGAAAGCGGCGACGAATCGGCCGTAACGCAGCCGGGGGAGCAGTATTCGAGGAGCGCTTCGTTGACGAGGCTCCCCGCGTAGAGCACCAGGTCCGCCTCTTCGAGCGCGCGCTTCCCTTTGAGTGTGATCAGTTCCGGGTCACCCGGACCCGCGCCGACGAAGAGCACGGGGTATTCTGTATTCGCCATTGGTTTTCCCTCACTTTGTGTGTTCCAGTGCGCGTTCTCCCGTATACCCGCTACGCGTTCCTGTCGGCGTAGATCAAAAAGACCGGGTTCGAGGCGAGCAGCATCCACGACGCCTCCGCTACCTGTCCGGCGCTCTCACGCGCCGACGAGGCGTTCACATGCGTCAGCGACGGCGTCGCGCCCAGGCTCTTCAGCGCGCGGTAGATCGCGTCGGCTGAAGAGGGCATGTTCGCCGTCGCCAGCAGCCTCCCTCCGGGAAGAAGACGATTCCACGCGGCTGTGGCGATCTCGCCTGAGGCGCCTCCGTGACCTCCGATTACGGCACGGTGGAAACGGAGCGGCGCGCCCGAGCGGTCGTTGAGCTCTGCAAACACCTCGGGAGCGGAGCCGCGGAGCAGGCGGACCCTGTCAAAAATCCCGGAACGGCGCAGATTCTCCTCCGCGACGGCGAGGGCGTCCGGCGAGCGTTCCACCGAAACGACGTTGCCTCCCGCTATCCGGCGTGCGAGTTCCACGGTGATTCCCCCCGAACCCGTTCCCACTTCGAGCACGGAGAGCCCGTCGAGAGGGAGCAGAAAAGAGACGGTAAGGGCCCGCGTGATCTCCTTCGAGAGGGGGGTGCGTTCGTGCCGGACAAACCAGGAGTCAGGAAGGACCCCTTTGGAGAGCGGCGGGATCGGTCCCGGCTCGACCAGGAGCAGCGCCAGTCCCTCCGCGTCCCGTTCGTTCGCGAGGTTGAAGAGCGTGGTCGGGGAGATGCGTTCGTTCTCGTACCCCACCCTCTCGGCAAGGATGACGCGCCGGTCGGGAAAGCCCCTGTCCCGCAGAAACGCCGCCACGGCAGGGCCGGAGTTCTTCGAGTCGAGGAAGAGCAGCGTTCTCCTGTGCTCATGGAGCATCGAGGCGACCCCTTCGATGGGGCGTCCGTGGATGCTTTCAAGACGCACATCGCTCCACGAGGGGCTCGGAGCGCCCGGTTCCCCCGGAAGCGACGCGAGTCGGGCGAAAAGGAGCTGGAAGCTGCTCAGGCCGGGAACGACCTCGTAGTCGCCGGAGGGAAAACGGGCCGCGATCCGTCCGAGGAGGCTGAAAAGGCAGGGATCGCCCGAGAGCAGCAGCGCGACCCGACCGAGTTTCCGGTGTTTGTCCACCGCGTCGAGGAGCTCGTCCACGCCCTTCTCCAGAAAGAGGAGCGTCTTGCCGCTCTTCTCGTACGGCGCAAGATGCCGCCGTGCTCCGGCGAGGATCTCCGCGTCCTCGATCGCGCGCCGGGCGCAGGGGAGCAGGCAGGAGTCGTCTCCGGGGCCTAGACCGACGACGGTAAATCTTCCCATGACGACCCCTCCTTCAGCGAAAGAGAGGGAAAGCTCCCCAGATTCTCCCCCTTGAGCGAGAGCACCGCGACGCCGAAGGCGACGGTGTTCCCGGAGGGCGTCGCGCGCGTCTCCGCGCTTTTCCGCTGCGGCTCCACAAGGGAGGCGCGGGAGACGGCGTACAGGGCGCACCGGCGGTGCATCCGCTCCGCCAGCACGTCGAAGGTCTTCGAAAGCCCCCAGCGCTCGATCAGCGGAACCGCCTCCTCCGCCAGCGGCAGTGCGAGCAGTTCGCGGATCTGTTCGGGCGTTGCGCCGCAAGCGCCCGCGCACGCCGCAAGCGTTTCGAGCCTCGCGTCGCCGTAGTCGCAGTGCGTGTTGAACAGCCCGGCGGCTACCTTCGCCCACTTGCCGACGTGCCCGAAGAGGTGGAGGCGGCGTGCGCCCAGCTCGACGCTCTTCTTCAGCGCGTGTCCGAAGTGGTCCCCCGTGCGGACGATCAGCTCGCGGGGAACGGCGTAGCGTTCTTCAAGCGTCTTTTCTCCGACGTAGCCGGGGACGAGGAAGATGGTTCCCGGCCGGGGAGAGTCGAAGGCGAGCGCCGCCGAGATATACAGATCGATGGAGGCGAGGTACGCGGCCGTAGACTTCGGCTCGACAATGCCAGTTGTGCCGAGGATGGAGATCCCCCCCTCGATGCCGAGGCGCGGGTTCCACGTCTTCGCGGCCCGTTCCTCCCCCTCGGGGGCGGAGATCGTCACGGACAGCCCCTTTTCCGGGGGAAGCAGCGTTTCGAGCGCGTCGCGGATCATCGTCCGGGGAGTCGGGTTGATCGCCCACTCTCCGGGAGGGAGGGGGAGCCCCTTCCGTGTGACGCGCCCGATGCCCCGGCCTCCGGAGATCGTGATTCCGGGCTCTTCGGAGAGCGCGACCTCTGCGACGACGAGCATGCCGTCGGTGACGTCCGGGTCGTCCCCAGCGTCTTTGCGGACAGAACAGCGGGCTCCCGATGGGGAGAGATCGCACGCTTCCACGGGGATGCGCAGCACGGCTCCGCCGGAAGGAAGACGGAGCTCCGCGGAGCAAGGGGCCTCCCCGGTGACGAGCAGCGTTGTCGCAGCCTTCGCCGCCGCCGCCGCGCAGCTTCCGGTCGTGAAACCGCGCCTGCCGCCCTTTTCTGGAACCGGGGGAGCGTCCTTGAGCGCGAGGCGGATAATAGCGTTCACCACGGCTGCGGCCACGGGGCTTCCGCCCTTCGGACCGGGGGCGGTGATCCATTCGCAGTCGAGCGACGCGAGCTCGTCGTGCGACTCCGCCGCGCCGACGAAGCCGATGGGGACGCCGACGACGAGCGTCGGGCGGCACTCCCCCCGCCGGATCAGATCGCAGACCTCGAAGAGGGCTGTCGGCGCGTTGCCGATGGCCACGATCGCGCCGTCGAGATACGGAAGAGCCTTCCGCATCGCAAGGCGCGCACGGGTCGTTCCGCTCCGTTTCGCCTCCTCGGCGACGTCGGGATCGTTCAGGAAGCAGAGCGTTTCATTTCCGTCTTGGGCGTTCCGGAATCGCCGCGCTTCCGTTGCGGAACGGCGAACGCCCGCGCTCACCATCTCGACGTCGGTCACGACGGGAGCGCCGCGCCGTACGGCCTCGATGCCCGCCTGCACTGCGTTCGGCGAGAAGCGAAACGTCTTCGCCCATTCGACGTCGGTCGTGGCGTGGGCGACTCTCTTCATCACCTCGCGCTCCGGAGCGGGAGCTTGAAAGTCGCCCAGCAGTCCCTCAAGAATCCGAAAGCTCTTTTCTTCTATTTCCGAGGGGGAGAGATCTCGGTCGCGCTTCCGGACAGGTTCTTCCCCGTTTTCTGTTTTGAATTCCGCGCCCTGCCGCCGCGTCCTCTGTTCGTCCATGGAATCTCCTCCATTCATACGGATACGCGGAGCGCGCACCGCTGAAGACAAAAATAAGGCGAACCCCCGTGTGAGGTTCGCCGGCGCCGGTCATATATATGCGACGAGTGCAAAATCCGGAAAAACCTGTCCGTTTGCCGCAAAAAATACATGAAAAGCCGACCCGAACCCTCGCAGGTGTCGCACAGATGCGCTTCTTCAGGGTCTTCTGGCTTCCTTCATCCTCGTTCACCCCTTCCCGGCAAAAACCGGTGGTCGATGAACTCGTCGGGTACACAGCGGCGGGACCGCGCCGGAATTTCACCGGGCTTCCCCTTGAAGACGAGCGCGTTCATATAGTATTCGATGAACATCTCCATCCTAATCTTCCGGTGTCGACCTGTCAATCGGATTTCGTGGAACGGGTGCATTTCTTCGTTTGACTAGGTATAATATGCATCATATATTATGTTTTTAAAAGGGGCTTGATTTTTCAAAATCAGGAGGTTCTCATGTCGCTCAAAGAGACGTATAAGACAAAGTCGGGGTTCGTATACGAACTGCTGCGGGAGAGAATTGTCGCCGGAGAGTGGCCCCAGGGAACGGTGATCGTCGTCGCTTCCGTCGCCAGAGAGCTCGGAGTCTCGGCGATTCCGGTGCGTGAGGCGATGAAGCAGCTTCAGGCCGAAGGACTTGTCGAACTTGAGCCGCACCGGGGGGCGAGAGTTACTGTATTCGATCCGAAGAAGATCGTCGAGGTCATGTCGATTCGCGGCGCGCTCGAAGGGTATGCCGCCCGGGTCGCCCTTCCATTCATCGACGACGCGGCGCTTGCGGATTTGCGCCGCAAGGTGGATGATATGGGAACGTTTACGGTCGCCGGCGATACGGCTCGTCTGGTTGCGGCGAACAAGGAGTTCCATCGGAAGCTCTATTCCATGGGCCCCTTCCCGATGCTGAACGACATGATCTTCAAACTCTGGGATGGGGGCGCCTTTTCGAGCATTGTCTTCGCTCTCAGACCCGACCGTATCAGGACGGTGTACGAAGAGCACCTTGCAATCCTTGCCGCGATAGAGCGGCGCGACGCAGAGGAACTGGAACGCCTGGTACGGGCGCACAAGAGCGGTTTTGCCGAGGCGCTTTGTGAGATTTCTGCGAGAAAGCGGCTCGAGACTTTGTAGCGGCAGTATCCGGTACTTTCATCCCGAAAGGAGTTGGAATTGGTGAAGGTTTTTCGATATTCAGTATGTGCGGCGTTGATTGTGTGCCTGTGTCTGGCGCTTGCCGTGCCCGTCTTGGCCGACCCGGCGGAGATGCTCCTGGCGAAAATTACCGGGACGAATGTGAATGTGCGAGCCGAACCATCCCGGACAGGCCGTCTCACGGGGCGTTTTACAGGGGGCGAGCATGCGGTTGTCCTCGAAGAACGCTCCGGCGCGGACCCCTTCCCGTGGTCGCGGGTCATCGCATTCGCTTCCGGAGGGACGCTCGTTGAGGGCTGGGTCTACGGCCAGTACGTTGAACCGCTGCCCCAGGACGACTGGAGCAATAGCGCCGAGGGAGATCCCGGCGAACGCTTTTCACGTTTTTTTGATAAAACCCTGGAACGCATCGGGGATACTCCGGAGGAGGCGGCCGCCAGGTTCGGCGCTCCTGCTGCGCGTGAGGATACCAGGCTTCCCGGCCGGCACGACCCCGCCTACATGGTGGACTATTTCCGCCTTGAGTACCCGGCCTTCGAACTTCTCTATTTCAAGACGAAAGACAGTTACGGTCTGATAGGAGTGAAGATCGTCGAGGGCGAGGCCGTGATCGGCGAGGGCATTCGTCTCGGCGCCGACGCCGCTTCCGTGGTCCGGGAACTCGGCGTCCCGTTGTATCAGAAAGGCTCTGCCTTCGCATGGACCGACGAGCCCGGGTACGGCGTCCTCACACTTACCTTCGCGGAGGGGCGCGTTCTCAATATCGACCTGGACGTCGAACTGGATTAGGAGGCATGGCGGGGCGCTTTTTCTCGTGAGAGCGCGTATGCGTCGATACTTTTTTTCTGGAGGTGTTTTTTGCCATGAGAGTACAGACCTCCGATGTTCTGAAGTTTTTGTTCCTGTACGTGCTGTTTGCGGCGAGCGTATCTTCTCCTGCGCTCTGCTTCGACGACAGTATTTTACCGCCGCTTCCCGAGGATGAACTCGCTCAGCCTCATCCTCAGGAAGACCTCCCTGAGAGCGGCGATGTTTCCGGACTCGACCCTTCCGAGGTGAAGACGGCGGGAGGCGTTCTCGCAGGAGTATCGTCGGACATCTTTTTACCTCCGCTGGACGCGGACCCGGAAGCCCGTGCTCGCGCCGTTGCAATTTGGAACGGCGCTGCGGAGTTGCAGCGTGGGAAAAAGTACGAAGAGGCGCTGGAGAAGTACCGCGAGGGGCTTGCAGTGTGCGAGGATCCAGTTGTCCGCGAGCACATAGCAAAGCTGGAGGCATTTCTTGAGCTTCAGCGGAAAAAGGCGGAAGCCTCCTCTGCACGTGCGCGCGCCGTTGCGTTGTGGAACGAAGCCGCTGAATTGCAGCTCGCAAAGAAGTACGAAGAGGCGCTGGAGAAGTACCGCGAGGGACTCGCCATAGCATCCGACCCTGTCGTCGAGGAGCATGTCAAGAAGCTCCGGGAGTTCATCGAGAAGCGGAAGGCCCGCGGAAAGCAGTAAACAAGGAGCGCCCCGATGAAACAATTTTATCGAATGCTCTCCGAAACGCCGCTCCGGCGGAAGTGTTCCGTGTGCGGAAGAAGAGACCTCATCCCGATGAAGGGGATGAGGTCTCTATAACTATGGTCGGGCGCCGAAAGCCTGCCGCACTTCCGGGGACAGCGTGTATGTCGGGCTATTGAACGTCGCGGTACCGCATGTACTTGATCCTGTCGATCCGGTAGAGCAGTCTCTGCGCGTAGGGCAGCCCCGACGAGGCCGCCTGTTCGAGGAGCCCCACCGCTTTCTTTTCGTCTTTTCTGACGCCCCTGCCCTGGTAGTAGGCCTCTCCGAGGTACGCCATACCAAGGAAAGACCCCTTCTCCGCCGCTTCCGTGTACCAGCGGATCGCTTTCTCCGGGCTGAAGACGGCGCCGTCGCCTTTCTCGTAGAGCACCCCTAGATTGACCATGGCGTCGATGTACCCGTTCCGGGCAGCTCTGTCGAACCAGTAGAAGGCCTTCATCGAGTCCTTGGGGCGTCCAAGCCCCTTGTAGTGAATCAGACCCAGGCGGAACTCCGCAAAGGGTAAATTTCCTTTTGCGGAGGCCTGTTCATACCACTTCCCGGCTTCGCCGTACTCCGGCGCGCCGAGAAAGTCTCCGAAATAGAGGTGGCCGAGCTGTTCGGCCGCGTTCGCATACCCTTTTCCCGCCGCCTTGAGGAAGTAGTCCCGCGCCTTCTTGTAGTCCTTTGAAGTTCCTTCGCCGTTCTTGTGCATGATGCCGAGGTTGTACTGCGCGACGACATGACCCGCCGAGGCCGCGCGCGTCCACCACTTCAATGCTTCCTGGAAGCTCTGCTGCGCCCCTCCCTCGCCCTTGTATGCGTCCATTCCCATCCTGAACAGCTGGTCGGCGGTATAGGACGGCTCCTTTGGTTTCGGCGCAGGCTTGGGTTTCGGCTTCGGTTTGGGCTTCGGCGCCGGCTGTTGAGAGGCCGGTTCGGGCGTCGGAGTCGGGCGCACCTTCGTCGGGGCAGGCTGCTCCTGCGCGGGCGGCGTTTCGTCGAAAATAGGCGGAGGCGGCGGTTCGATGTCCTCTTCGTCGCCCGGAAGAGGAGGGGGAACGAAACTAAAAGAAGGAAGCGGCGCGAGGACCGGTCCTCCAACCAGAAGAACGAGCAAAAGGAGTACGCCTGTTCGTATCGTCCTGTTTGCAGCCATTTGCACAACCCCCTTTAGGAAATCTGGCGGACAGGACAGGCGAACCTCTCTGCCCGCTGAACGAAAACGTCCTTCTGTCTGTTTGGAACAAACCCGGAAGGCGCATCGATCTGACAATAATATTAACAGATTCCGGCGGCGGGCGCCCTTTCCTGTCTGAGAATTTGTTTCTTTTTATCTGTTGGATTATGTATGCAATAATATGACTGCGCTATATTATCTTGGCAAATTTATTCCATTTGGCTCTTAGATATGTATATTTTGTCTGAAAGGGAAAGTCAATTGTTCTTTATGAGTCTAAATTTTATTTTTTTTGGGCGAGCTTTCCTGAAAGAAGTGTTGTATTTATTGCGCTTCTCCAAGTCGGAGTGATATAATCGCGTATGCATGCAATGCTATTTGGATTGTACTGTAATTACATAAATGAGTAAAATGATAGTTGGTATGCTCAAAACAGATGTTTCAGTGTTAGCGGAATGCTTTTTCGAGTTTTTAAAGTATCGTGTATTGTCGTTTTTAACGGAGATATGATATATTACAGTGACAAGACAGGTGTAAATTTTTACAGGGAAAAGAAAGATCTCCTGTTTATTGGCTTCATGTGAGTGAACGGTGTATGTGTTGGGGATGCGCAGAATCTGAATTGTGAGGGGGAGAGAAGATGAATACGCTTCGAGCACGTCTTATCGCAACATTTCTTATCGTCGCCGTGGCTGCGGTGGGGGTCGTCGGTCTGCTTTCGGTGACCCGCGCCCGCCAGGCTATCATCGACGCAGCCTGGAAGGAGGGGGACGCGCTGGTTTCCGCGCTCTCGCTGGAGGTCAACGCATACCTGAGGGAGCGCTCGAAGGTGGTCGAGATGCAGGCGGACCGGAACGTCATTCGCTCTATGAACTGGGCGGAACAGGATCCTGCGCTTGTGCCGCTGCTTGAGGACTACGCCTTTATGGATGTCTTCGTCTCCGATCTCGACGGCAACATCAGCTTCGTCAAAAAGGGCGCGGATGGCACAAACATCAAAGACAGGCCGTACTTTCAGCAGGTTCTCAAGGAAAAAAAGTCGATAATCTCGGAACCGCTCGCGCACCGTGTCACGAAGGAGCTCACCTTCTTCTACGCGTCGCCCGTAACAAATGACGGGAAGATCGTCGGCGTGCTTGTCGCGGCGGAGAACATGGCGCATATCGGTAAGGCGGTTGCTTCCATTACCTGGGGGCAAACCGGATACGCATATATTACTGATTTTCGAGGCGTTCTGGTCGCGCACCCAGTGAAGGATTATGTCGGGAACTTAAACTTGTCTATAGAGAGCGACAGGGTGGCTCCGGAGCTGGCGCAGGCTATGCGCGGCGGACTCGCCGGGAACAAGGGAAGGATAGAGTACTTCTTCAATGGCAGGGATCAGATGAACGCCTACGCTTCTATTCCGTATACCGGCTGGGTGGCCGCCGTCACCACGCCTATGGAGGAGTTCCTCGCCCCGGTGCGCGCCATCCAG